>NZ_JBSGDZ010000091.1:0-1282 GCF_053602655.1 Sphaerisporangium sp. NPDC004334 | reverse complement strand
GAAACCACCCGCCCCGTCCCCTTCGGCAACACCGCCGACCTCCCGGTCATCGGCGACTGGAACGGCGACGGCACCGACACCCAAGGCATCGTCCGGTAGCTTCTTCCGGCCCCGTCCCGGTGCACAGCCGGGACGCCCCGCCGTCCCCCCACCCCACGCCCCTGTGCCGCCGTGACCGACACGGCGGCACAGGGGCGTTCCGCGTCGCCGGACACACCGCCCTGGCACTCCACCGCGCGCCCGCCGCCCGCCGTGCGCCGTGCGCCGTGCGCCGTGCGCCGACGACGCTGTAATCCCCTCGCACGCCGGCCGCCGGAAGCTACAGCGCACTTACAGCGAGGTTGGAGCGCCCACCCGGATCCTTCTCACACGGAGATCGGCAGACCCGCAGGACTTACCGGAAAGGAACTCCCATGAGTTCGATCACCCCCCGCACCGGGACCACGACGACCCGCTCGCGCTTCCTGCGCCGGCTCGGCGGCGGGCTGGCCACCACGGCTCTGCTCGGAACAGGGCTCATCGCGACCACGACCTCCCCTGCCGCCGCCGCGTCGCGCGCGACGATCGTGTCGGTCGCCCAGGGCCAGCTCAACAACTCCTCGCGCAACCACGAATCGCCGATGGGCAGCGGCTGCAACTTCTACACCGGGTACTTCCGCTCCTGGAAGCCCTCCTCCGGGTGTCCCTCGACCGACGGGGTCCAGTGGCGCGACAGCGACTGGTGCGCCGACTTCTCCAAGTACGTGTGGAAGAACGCCGGCGTGCGGAACGCCGACATCGCCGAGACCGACGGCGGCGTGCTGACAGGCTGGGCCGCCTCCTTCAAGAACTACGGGACCAAGTACGGCACCTGGCACACCCGGTCGAGCGGCTACACGCCCCAGCCCGGTGACGCCGTCGTCTTCGACTGGGACGGGGACGGCGACATCAACCACGTCGGCATCGTCAAGTCGGCGACCTCGAGCACCGTCTACACCATCGAGGGCAACGCCAGCGACCGCGTCAAGGAGAACAGCTACTCGCGCTCGGACGGCGACATCGTCGGATACTCCGCTCCCCTCGGCATCGACAGCACCCCCGATCCCGAGCCCGAGCCGATCGACTACGGAGTGCTGGACTTCACCCTGTCCGACAGTTTCGATTCCAACACCAACACCCGGCCGGTCATCAGGTACGGCAACAGCCCCATGATCCCCATCATCGGTGACTGGGACGGCGACGGCGTCGACACCCCCAGCGCCTACGACCCCACCACCGCCACCTTCCACCTGTCCAACAACCC
>NZ_JBSGDZ010000090.1:0-1282 GCF_053602655.1 Sphaerisporangium sp. NPDC004334 | reverse complement strand
AGCCGGCGACCTCACCCGATCCCCGCCTGAAGCCGGCGGCCCCCCCGGCTCCAGCCGCCCCGGCCTCCGCCACGGGCGCCGGCTGCGTCCCCGCCGTCCGCCGTCTAATCTAGTGGCCCACCATCATCTCCATGATCGCTCTCGGTACGGCCATGCTCATCATCGCGCAGGGCCTCGCCCAGCAGGCCAAGCAGCTGAAATCGGAGGTCGACGTCTGAGGGTGGTCCTGGCCGAAGGCCAGTGCGCGTGAATCGACTGATCCAAGACTCGTATTCACTCACATCGTCGTCTCGTCGGCGACGGTCTCGCAACGACGCCAAGCGGAGATCGCTTGGTCTTGTTGTCGCACTGATCAACGCATAGGTGTTGTGTCGGTGCAGCTCGGCCAGGTGTTGATTGGGATGTTCGCCGTGGTGAGTGCTGCGCTGCGGGCTTCCCGAACCGGAACGGATCGAAGGGTGATGGCTATGTGCGGGGGCGGACATGGGTGAGGCGGCGGAGTTGACTCCGAGGCGGTTGTTCGCGGCGCGGCTGGCCGAGTTGCTGGAGGTGGCCGCGGACCTGCCGGTGAAGAGTCTGGTGGGTGAGGTGAACCGGCGGCGGCCCGCGGGGCGGGGGCGGCCGGTGAGCGGGCCGCGGATCAGCGACTGGAAACGCGGTCGCCATCTGCCGGAGTCGGAGGCGGCGTTCCTGGTGATGGTCCGGGTGCTGGTGGAGCATTGCCGGGGTCGGCGGGTGCTTGCTGAGCAGGTGAGTGCGGGTCTGCTGGATGAGGAGCAGTGGCGGCGATGGTTACGGGAGGCTCGGTCGTCTCCGCCTGATCCGGTGGCCGTCGAACCGGCCCGGGCCAAGGAGACGGCCACCAAACCGGTCCGGACGAAGGAAGCCGCCACTGAGCCGACCGGAGCGGAGCAAGCCGGCACTGAGGTCGTCGGTGCCGAGCAGGCAGCGGAGGCGTCCGAGGAGGTCGACCGGTGGGCCGGTGGGTGTCCGTATCCGGGGCTGGCGGCGTTCGAGCAGGATCAGGCGCAGGTGTTCTTCGGCCGGGAGCGGTTGACCGCGCAGTTGGTGGATGCGCTGGCCAACCGGCTGGACCGTCCGGGGATCCTGGTGGTGGCCGGGGCGTCGGGGGCGGGCAAGTCCTCGCTGGTCCACGCGGGACTGCTGCCGGCGCTCGCGGCAGGAGGGCTGAGCGCCGAGTCGGCCGGGTGGCCGGTGGCGGTGGTGCATCCGACCGCGACTCCGCGCGATGAGCTGGCGCGGGTGCTGGCCGCGCTGGCCG
>NZ_JBSGDZ010000089.1:0-1288 GCF_053602655.1 Sphaerisporangium sp. NPDC004334 | reverse complement strand
TGATGTTGCCCCGGTCTTGTGGACAGCCGAGTGCTTGGGACGATGTGTCCTGGGAGGAGTTCACAAGTGCCGATGTCACGTCCGCCGTACCCGCCGGAGTTCCGGCGGCAGATGGTGGAGCTGGTCCGCGCCGGCCGGACGCCGGAGGAACTGGCCAAGGAGTTCGAGCCGACTGCGCAGTCCATCCGCAACTGGGTGGTCCAGGCTGAGCGCGATGAGGGCCGCCGGGAGGACGGTCTGACCAGCGTCGAAAAGCAGGAGCTGGCCCGGCTGCGGCGGGAGGTCCGTCAGCTGCGGGAAGAGCGGGAGATCCTGAAGAAGGCCGCGGTTTTCTTCGCTCGGGAGACGGATCGGCCGAAATGAAGTACCGGCTGATCGACGCGGAGAAGGCACGCCATGGCGTCTCCCTTTTGGCCCGGGTGCTGGGTGTGTCGCGCCAGGGCTACTACGCCTGGAAGAACCGCGGACCCTCGGCGCGGGCCCGGCAGGACGAGGCCCTGACGGAAACGATCACGAAGATCCATGCTGGATCGCGAGGAACCTATGGTTCTCCGCGGGTGCATGCCGAGCTGGCCGAGGAGTTCGGGGTGCGCATCGGGCGCAAGCGGGTGGCCCGGCTGATGCGCGCTGCTCGGCTTGAAGGAGTGCATCGGCGCCGCCGGCGCGGGCTGACCCGCCGTGACCCCGCGGCGAGTCCGGCCGAGGATCTGGTGAAGCGGGACTTCACCGCTCCGGGACCGAACCGGACCTGGACAGCCGACATCACCTACGTGCCGACCGGCGAGGGATGGCTGTATCTGGCGGTGGTGCTGGATGTGTTCTCCCGGCGGATCGTGGGATGGGCGATGGCCGATCACATGCGCACCGAGCTGGTCATCGACGCCCTGGAGATGGCGATCTGGAACCGCCGGCCCGCCCCCGGACTCATTCACCATAGCGATCAAGGAAGTCAGTACACGTCGCTGTCGTTCAGCCAGCGGTGCAGGTCAGCGGGCATCCGTACCTCGACCGGGACCGTCGCCGACTGCTTCGACAACGCCGTCACCGAGAGCTTCTTCGCGACGTTGGAGACTGAGTTGCTCGACCGGCATCACTTCGCCACCCGCGCCCAGGCCAAGGCCGCCTGCTTCGACTTCATCGAAGGGTTCTACAACCCCCGGCGCCGCCACTCGACCCTGGGCATGCTCAGTCCCGCCGAATACGAACGCCGGCACGACGCCGAACAAGACCGCTACGCTGCCGCATAGCCGCAAACCCCGACCTGTCCACACAACCGGGGCAACTTCAG
>NZ_JBSGDZ010000088.1:0-1436 GCF_053602655.1 Sphaerisporangium sp. NPDC004334 | reverse complement strand
GCCCGACGATGGCGGCTTCGGCGATCAAGCTGGCGCGGCTCATCGCCCAGGGCAAGGGTCTGAGCGACCTGGTCGAGCAGCAGGTGCCGCAGTCGGTCACGCTGACGTCGGAGACCGTCACCAAGGACAACGCGCAGACGTATCTGCCGCTCGGATTCGAGTCATGAGGCCTGTCGCCGGGGTCGGCATGATCGGCTACGCGTTCATGGGCCGCACCCACTCGCAGGCCTGGCGCAGCGTGGACGCGTTCTTCGACCTGCCGCTCGAACCCGCGATGGTCGCGCTGGCCGGCAGGTCCGCCGAGGCGACCGCGCAGGCCGCGGCGAAGCTGGGCTGGGCCCACGCGGAGACCGACTGGAAGCGCCTCATCGCCCGCGATGACGTGCGGATCGTCGACATCTGCACGCCCGGCGACAGCCACGCCGAGATCGCCATCGCGGCGCTGGAGGCCGGCAAGCACGTCATCTGCGAGAAGCCACTGGCCAACACCGTCGCCGAGGCCGAGGCCATGGCCGACGCCGCCCGCGCCGCGGCCGGGCGGGGGGTGCGCGCGATGGTGGCCTTCAACTACCGTCGCGTGCCCGCCGTCGCGCTGGCCCGCCAGTGGGTCGCCGAGGGCCGCATCGGCGCCGTCCGCCACGTACGGGCGCAGTACCTGCAGGACTGGATCGTCGACCCGGAGTTCCCGCTGGTGTGGCGGCTGCGCAAGGACAAGGCGGGGTCGGGCGCGCTGGGCGACATCGGCGCGCACATCGTGGACACCGCCGAGTTCGTCACCGGCGAGCGGCTGACCGGGGTGTCGGCGCTGACCGAGACCTTCGTCAAGGAGCGCCCCCTGGCCGAGGAGTCGGCCGGACTCTCCGCCGCGGGCGGCGCGGGCAGGGGTGAGGTCACCGTCGACGACGCCGCGCTGTTCACCGCCCGGCTCAGCGGTGGCGGGCTGGCCTCCTTCGAGGCGACCCGTTTCGCCAGTGGGCGCAAGAACGCGATGCGCATCGAGGTGAACGGGGAGCTCGGGAGCCTCGCCTTCGACTTCGAGTCGATGAACGAGCTGTGGTTCCACGATCACACGCTGGCGGCGGAGGAGGCGGGGTTCCGGCGGGTGCTGGTCACCGAGTCCGGGCATCCGTACGCGGGCGCCTGGTGGCCGCCGGGGCACGGGCTCGGCTACGAGCACACCTTCACCCACCAGGTGAAGGACTTCATCGAGGCGATCGCGACCGGCGCCACCCCCGAGCCGTCATTCGACGACGGTCTGCGGGTACAGAGGGTGCTGGCCGCCGTCGAGCGGAGCGCGGCTGACGACAGCCGCTTCACGACCGTGGAGGGATCATGACCAGGCCGATCACGTTGTTCACCGGCCAGTGGGCCGATCTGCCGTTCGAGGAGGTGTGCCGTCTGGCCGGGGAGTGGGGGTATGACGGCCTGGAGATCGC
>NZ_JBSGDZ010000087.1:0-1481 GCF_053602655.1 Sphaerisporangium sp. NPDC004334 | reverse complement strand
CGCGACGATCGACGCACGAGGGCGATTAGCTCAGTGGGAGAGCGCTACCTTGACACGGTAGAGGCCACTGGTTCAATCCCAGTATCGCCCACCACACGATGATCCCCAGGCCGGCGGCCTGGGGATCTTTCGTTTCCCGGCCACCGGTCGCGCTTCCCCGCCGCCTGGCCGTCTCGCGCAACACTGGGCCGTCTCGCGCGGTACCGGTCCGGGCGCCTCGGCCTGCTCAGCCGTGCAGGCGCAGCGGGAGACGGCGCACGCCGCGCAGGAACAGCTCCCGCGTCCACTCCAGCTCGCCGGGGTCGACGGCCAGGGCCATGCGGGGGAAGCGCCGCACCAGCGTGCCGATGGCGGCGCGGGCCTGCACCCGGGCCAGCGCGGCGCCGAGGCAGAAGTGGATCCCATGGCCGAAGCCCAGGTGCCGGTTCGGGCTTCGGTCGATGGCGAAGACGTCCGGACGCGGGAACACCGCCGGGTCGCGGTTTGCGGCCAGCAGCACCGGCACGATGATGTCCCCCCGCGCGATCACCGTCCCGCCGAAGTCCACGTCGGTCATCGCGTACAGCGGCCGGGAGTGCCCGACCGGGCCGTTGTACCTCAGCACCTCCTCGACGGCGGAGTCGATCAGCTCCGGCCGCGCGCGGAGCAGGGCGAGCTGCTCTGGGTGGCGCAGCAGTTCCAGCACTCCGATGCCGATCAGGTTGACCGTCGTCTCGTCTCCGGCGAACAGCAGCTGGAACACGCTGGAGATCAGCTCCAGGCGGGTGATCTGGCCGCCGTCCTCCGCGCGCAGGAGGTGTGACAGCAGGTCGTCCCCCTCGCGGGAGCGCCGCTCGCGGATCCGCTCGGTGATGTGGGCGACGAACTTCATCCCTGAACGGCGCGTCTCGGCACCGTCCCGGCCGGCCAGCATCTCGTCGCTCCAGCGGCGGAACAGGGCCCGGTCCTCCGCGGGGAAGCCCAGCAGGTCGGCGACGACCAGGATCGGCAGCGGCAGCGCCAGCGCCCTGACGACGTCGACCTCGCCCCCTGCGGCGGCCGAGGCGCCCATGCCGTCCATGCCGTCCATGCCGTCCGTGGCGTCCGTGGCGTCCGTGGCCTTCGTAGCGTCCATGCCGTTCGTGGCGTTCGTGGTGTCCATTCCGGCCATGGCGTCCACCAGCTCACCGACCACGCGGTGCACGGTCCGGACGAGCGCGGCCACGGGGCGGGCGCCGAAGCCCGGCGCCATCAGCCGGCGCAGCCGGGTGTGGTCGGGCGGATCCAGGTTGAAGACGTTGCGCCGAACCATGGCCAGGGCGTCGTTGTCCCACCGGCGGTGCAGTCCGGCGAGCTCGGCGGGCAGCCGGTCGAGCTGGCGCCCGACGCCGGGGTCGTGGGGGGCGGGCGGGCCGGGCGCGGACCAGGTGCGGGGGCAGCTGAAACGGGCGCGCGACCGGCCCCCCAGGGGGGGGGGCGGGGCGGGGTGAAGCAAGCGGTGG
>NZ_JBSGDZ010000086.1:0-1652 GCF_053602655.1 Sphaerisporangium sp. NPDC004334 | reverse complement strand
GCTGAGCGCCGAGTCGGCCGGGTGGCCGGTGGCGGTGGTGCATCCGACCGCGACTCCGCGCGATGAGCTGGCGCGGGTGCTGGCCGCGCTGGCCGGCTCCGATCCGGCGCCGATCCGGCAGATGCTGCGCAGTGCGCCGCGGCAGGCGCACACCGTGGTGCGTGATGTGGTGGTGACCCGTGCCCGCGCCTCGGCCGGTGGTGCGGCCACCAGCAGTGCTGATCGGCTGGTGCTGGTGGTGGACCCGTTCGAGCGGGTCTTCACCCTGCCCGAGGACGCCGAGTCCGGCGGTGCGGGCTGGGCCGAGGGGCAGCGGGCCGACTTCATCGCCGCCCTGCAGGCGGCGGCGACCCGGCCGAGCGGGCCGGACGGCGAACCGGCCGCGTTGGTGATCGTGGTGGTGCGCAGCGACTTCCTGGCCGAATGCGCGGCCTACCCGCAGCTGGCCGACGCCGTGCGCGACGGATTGTTCCTGGTCGGGCCCATGAGCCGGCCGGAGTTACGCCTGGCTTTGACCGGTCCGGCTGAGCGGGCGGGGGTGAAGATATCTCCGGCGCTGGTGGACACCATCCTTGGTGATCTCCCGGCCAGCGCGGCCGACGGCCGATACGAGGTGGGCGCGCTGCCGTTGCTGTCGGAGGCGATGCGGGTCACCTGGAAACACCGGGAAGCCGACAAGCTGACCAGCCGCAGCTACGGGCTCTCAGGCGGGGTCGCCCACGCCGTCCAGGCCAGCGCCGAGACCGTCTACGCCGCGCTGCCCGCCCACCGGCAGGCCGTCGCCCGGCAGGTGTTCCACCGGCTGACCAAGCTCACCGCCGACGGGCGGGCCGTCCGCCGGCCCATGCCCTACCAGCGTCACCCCCTCCCCCAACCTCCGCCGGCCGGTGCCGGACGGCCGGACGGACGGCACAACGGCGTCGATCCTGCCGATGTCGAACAGGTGGTGGAAGCGTTCGCCGCGCAACGGCTGATCGTGGTGGGCGAGCAGACCGCGGAGATCACCCACGACTCCCTGCTACACGCCTGGCCGCGGCTCGCGGGGTGGCTTCAGCAGGACCCGGCCGACCAGGCCCTCTACCACCGGTTGCTGGAGGACGCCGAGGACTGGGCCCGCAACCAGCGCCGCGCGTCGTTCCTCTACCACGGAGAGCGGCTGACCTCCGTCCTGGCCGCCCGGCTCCACTGGCAGGCCCACCCCGACCGCTACCCCGACCCGCCCGGCACCGCGGAGGAGTTCCTGAACGCCGCCATCACCGCGCGCAAACGCGCCACGATGCTGCGCCGCACCGTGACCGCCGCCCTGGCCGCGTTGCTGGTCGTGGCGTTGACCGCGGCGGGCCTGGCGATCAAGGCCGAGCGCGACATCAGCGGCCAGCGCGACGTGGCCCTGTCGCGCCGGCTGGCCGCCCGAAGCGAACTACTCACCGGCGGCGACCCCGCACTACCCGCACTGCTGGCGGCCACGGCCTGGCGGATCAGCCCCACCCCCGAAGCCCGCGCCGCCATGCTCAACATCCTCAGCCGCCCCCAACGCGCCGTCCTCACCGCCCCCTCCAGCCCTATCTCCACGGTCACCTTCGGCCCCGACGGACGGACCCTCGCCACCATCGGCGACGGCCTGACCCGATTATGGGACGTACAGACCCGCA
>NZ_JBSGDZ010000085.1:0-1747 GCF_053602655.1 Sphaerisporangium sp. NPDC004334 | reverse complement strand
TTCTGCAGCTTGTAGACCTCGACCGCCTCGAACAGGTTGTTGGTCGAGTCGCTCATGATCTGGGTGTAGTTGGAGCCGAAGCTGCCCGGGAAGTTGCCGATGGGCATGCTGGAGCGGTAGATCTTGCCGTTGTCGCCGGCGAAGAACAGGTACATGTTCTGGCCGTCACCGATGAGCGTCTGGTCGATCGGCCCGGTGCCCGAGCCGGAGATGCTCGCGGTGGACAGGGTCTGCTGCGATGACCAGCCGTTGGGGTTGGTGGGGTCGCTGGAGGTGCGGTAGGAGAAGGCGGTCCCGCCCCACTGGTAGGTCAGCACCCAGATGTTCTTGGGCGCGAAGTAGAACAGCGTCGGCGCGACCGTGCCCGAGTTCATCTTGGTCTGGGTCGCCGAGCCCATGTCCGACCAGTTGGTGAAGGTGCTGAAGCCCATCGAGCCCCAGCTCGACCCGTTGTCGTGCGTGGTGGCGTAGACCAGGTGCTTGCCGTTGTAGACGACGTTGGTGAAGTCCTTCAGCGAGACCCAGCCCGACTTCGGCTGTGCCAGCGCCCCGGTCGACGTCCAGCGGTACGACGACGGCAGGTTGCACGTGCCGGTCGGCGTCGGTGTGGGCGTGGGGGTCGGCGTGGGAGTGGGCGTGGGCGTCGGGGTGGGCGTCGGCGTCGGGTTCGGGGTCGGGGTGACCGTCGGCGTCGGCGTCGGCGTGGGCGTGCCGGGGGTGCCGGTGCAGGCCACGCCGTTCAGGGAGAACGACGTGGGGTTGGGGTTGCTGCCGGTCGCCGAGCCGTTGAAGCCGAAGTTGACGCTGCCCCCGGAGGGGATGGCGGCGTTGTAGGAGACGTTGGTGGCGGTCACCGACGAGCCGGACTGCGTCTGGGTGGCGTTCCAGATCTGGGTGATGCTCTGACCGGCGTCGAAGGACCAGGTCAGCCGCCAGCCGTTGACGGCGTCACCGAGGTTGTTGATGGTGACGCTGGCGCCGAAGCCGCCCGGCCAGTTCGAGCTGACGGTGTAGTCGACCCGGCAGGCGACGGCCGCCTGTGCGGGCTGGGTGCCCACCAGGCCGGCTCCGGCCAGCAGGACCGGAATGGCGCCGATCATGAGGCCGCGGCGCGCGGCGCGCCGGGGCGGCGCCACGGTCGTGGCGGCGGAGGGGCGCGGTGATCGCGCTCGCCAGGGCAGACGCATCTGTATTCTCCTCATCATCTTGTCCGGCCCCCGTCAGGGGCTGGTGCAGGTGGCGGTGGGGGTGGCCGCGGTACCGTTCGCGGTGAACCCGAAGGTCGTGGAGCCGCCGGCGGCGACGGAGCCGTTGTAGGCGGCGTTACGCACGGTGACGCTGGATCCGGACACGCTCTGGGTGCCGTTCCACAGGCTGCTGATGCTCTGCCCGCCGGGCCAGGTCCACCGCACGGTCCATCCGCTGATCGCCGCGCTGCCCGCCTGGACGGTCACCGTCGACTGGAAGCCACCCGGCCAGCTGTTGGTCGTCGTGATCGTCGCCGCGCATCCGTCCGGAACCGGGGTCGGCGTCGGGGTCGGCGTAGGCGTCGGGGTGGGGGTCGGCGTGGGCGTCGGAGTCGGAGTCGGCGTGGGGGTCGGCGTGGGGGTCGGAGTCGGCGTCGGGGTGGGTGTGGGGTTGGGGGTGGCGTTGTTCAGGGCGTTGAGGACGGCGTCGTAGGCCGGCTTCTTGTTGCTGCCGCTGAACAGCAGCGGGGTGTCACTGGAGCGCCAGGAGTCCTGGTCGC
>NZ_JBSGDZ010000084.1:0-1867 GCF_053602655.1 Sphaerisporangium sp. NPDC004334 | reverse complement strand
CTGTCGCACACCGCCTGCCCCACCAGGTGACTGGAGATCGTCCACACCTTCAGCCCGTGCTTGTCCAGCACCTCCAGCTTGCGCGGAATGTAGGAGTCATCCGCCAGCGCCTTGTCGACCTCGAAATGATCCCCCCAGCACGCGATCTCCAGGCCGTCATACCCCCACTCCCCGGCCAGACGGCACACCTCCTCGAACGGCAGATCGGCCCACTGGCCGGTGAACAACGTGATCGGTCGCGTCATGTCCGCTCTCCTTCTCGGTGTCGGAATGCTCAGGCCCGCGCCGCGCGGACGGTCCCGTCCCCGGATCCGCCCGCGCGGCGCGCACGTGGGCCGTCAGGGGATGGGGGTCCAGCGGCTGTCGTTGGCGGCGCTGTCGGCGACCGCCTCCAGCACCCGCTGCACCCGCAGGCCGTCGGCGAACGAGGGAGCCGGGTCGGTGCCCTCGCCGATGGCCTCCAGGAAGTCCTTCACCTCGTGGGTGAAGGTGTGCTCGTAGCCGAGCCCGTGCCCCGGCGGCCACCAGGCACCCGCGTACGGATGCCCGGACTCGGTGACCAGCACCCGCCGGAACCCCGCCTCCTCCGCCGCCAGCGTGTGATCGTGGAACCACAGCTCGTTCATCGACTCGAAGTCGAAGGCGAGGCTCCCGAGCTCCCCGTTCACCTCGATGCGCATCGCGTTCTTGCGCCCACTGGCGAAACGGGTCGCCTCGAACGACCCCACGGCGCCGCCGGAGAACCGGCCGAGGAACAGGGCCGCGTCGTCGACGGTGACCGTGCCGGTCTCCCCGGCGCCCTCGGAGGCGTCCGCGGCGAGCCCGGCCGACTCCTCGGCCAGCGGGCGCTCCTTGACGAAGGTCTCGGTGATGGCCGACACGCCCGTCAGGCTCTGCCCGGTGATGTACTGGGCGGTGTCCACGATGTGGGAGCCGATGTCGCCCAGCGCGCCCGACCCCGCCTTGTCCTTCTGCAACCGCCACACCAGCGGGAACTGCGGGTCGACGATCCAGTCCTGGAGGTACTGGGCGCGGACGTGCCGCAGTCGCCCGAGCCGCCCTTCGGCGACCCACTGGCGGGCCAGCGCGACGGCCGGGACCCGCCGGTAGTTGAAGGCCACCATGCTGCGCACGCCCCGCGCCGCCGCGCGCTCGGCGGCCGCGACCATCGCCTCGGCCTCGGCCACGGTGTTGGCCAGCGGCTTCTCGCACAGTACGTGCTTGCCCGCCTCCAGCGCGGCGATGGCGATCTCGGCGTGGGAGTCGCCGGGCGTGCAGATGTCGACGATCTGCACGTCGTCCCGCGCGACGAGGTCCTTCCAGTCGGTCTCGACCGCGGCCCAGCCGAGGCTCGCGGCGGCGGCGGCCGTGCGGTCGCCGGAACGACCGGACAGCGCGGCCATGACCGGGGTCACCGGCAGGTCGAAGAACGCCCCCACACTGCGCCATGCCTGGGAGTGCACGCGCCCCATGAACGCGTACCCGACCATGCCGACCCCGAGTGCGGCCCTGGTGTCAGTCACGAAAAACCCCCGAATCAGGATTCGAATCCGAGCGGCAGATACTTCTGCGCGTTGTCCTTGGTGACGGTCTCCGACGTCAGCGTGATCGACTGCGGCACCTGCTGCTCGACCAGGTCGCTCAGACCCTTGCCCTGGGCGATGAGCCGCGCCAGCTTGATCGCCGAAGCCGCCATCGTCGGGCTGTAGGTCACCGTCGCCTTCAGCACACCGCTGTCAGCCGCGATGTCGCGCATCGCGTTCGCCGACCCAGCGCCGCCCACCATGAAGAACTCGTTGCGCCCGGCCTCCTTCACCGCCGCCAGCACACCGATGCCCTGGTCGTCGTCGTGGTTCCAGATCGCGTC
>NZ_JBSGDZ010000083.1:0-1871 GCF_053602655.1 Sphaerisporangium sp. NPDC004334 | reverse complement strand
CGCCCGGGCGAGCCGCCGACCAAGGAGTCCGCCCAGACGCTGCTGGAGAACCTCTACTTCAACCCCAAGCGCTACGACCTGGCCAAGGTCGGCCGGTACAAGATCAACAAGAAGCTCGGCTCGGACACCGACATCAACGTCACCGTCCTGACCGAGGACGACATCGTCGCGATGGTCGAGTACCTGGTGCGGCTGCACGCCGGCGAGGAGTCGGCCGGCCTGCCGCTGGAGGTCGACGACATCGACCACTTCGGCAACCGGCGGGTGCGCAACGTCGGCGAGCTGATCCAGAACCAGGTCCGCCTGGGCCTGGCCCGCATGGAGCGCGTCGTCCGCGAGCGCATGACCACGCAGGACGTCGAGGCGATCACGCCGCAGACCCTGATCAACATCCGCCCGGTCGTGGCGGCCATGAAGGAGTTCTTCGGCACCTCCCAGCTGTCGCAGTTCATGGACCAGACCAACCCGCTGTCCGGTCTGACGCACCGGCGGCGGCTGTCCGCGCTCGGTCCGGGCGGTCTGTCGCGTGAGCGGGCCGGCGTGGAGATGCGCGACGTGCACCCGTCCCACTACGGCCGCATGTGCCCGATCGAGACGCCCGAAGGCCCGAACATCGGCCTCATCGGCTACCTCGCCTGCTTCGCCAGGCTCAACGCCTTCGGCTTCGTCGAGACGCCCTACCGCAAGGTCGTGGACGGCCGGGTCACCGAGGAGATCGACTACCTGACCGCCGACGAGGAAGACCTGTACGTGATCGCCCAGGCGAACTCCCCGCTGTCGGCGGACGGCGGGTTCGCCGAGGGGCGGGTGCTGGTCCGCACCAAGGGCGGCGAGTTCGAGTACGTCCGCTCGACCGAAGTGCACTACATGGACGTCTCACCGCGCCAGATGGTGTCGGTGGCGACGGCGATGATCCCCTTCCTCGAGCACGACGACGCCAACCGCGCGCTCATGGGCGCGAACATGATGCGCCAGTCGGTGCCCCTGCTCAGGAGCGAGGCCCCGCTGGTCGGCACCGGCATGGAGTACCGCGCCGCGACCGACACGGGCGACCTGATCAGCGCCCAGAAGGCCGGCGTGGTGGAGGAGGTCTCGGCCGACTACGTCACGATCGCCAACGACGACGGCACGAGCACGACCTACCGGCTGGCGAAGTTCAAGCACTCGAACCAGGGCACGAGCTTCAACCAGAAGCCGATCGTGGCCGAGGGCGACCGGGTGGAGGTCAACCAGGTCGTCGCCGACGGTCCGTGCACCGACAACGGTGAGATGGCGCTCGGCAAGAACCTCCTGGTGGCGTTCATGCCGTGGGAGGGGCACAACTACGAGGACGCGATCATCCTGTCGCAGCGGCTGGTGCAGGACGACGTGCTGTCCTCGATCCACATCGAGGAGCACGAGGTCGACGCCCGCGACACCAAGCTGGGCCCTGAGGAGATCACCCGGGACATCCCGAACGTCTCCGAGGAGGTCCTGGCCGACCTCGACGAGCGCGGCATCATCCGCATCGGCGCGGACGTGGTGCCCGGTGACATCCTGGTCGGCAAGGTCACGCCCAAGGGTGAGACCGAGCTGACGCCGGAGGAGCGGCTGCTGCGCGCGATCTTCGGTGAGAAGGCCCGCGAGGTCCGCGACACCTCCCTGAAGGTCCCGCACGGTGAGACGGGCAAGGTCATCGGGGTGCGGGTGTTCAGCCGCGAGGAGGGCGACGAGCTTCCTCCCGGTGTGAACGAGCTGGTCCGGGTGTACGTCGCGCAGAAGCGCAAGATCACCGAGGGTGACAAGCTGGCGGGCCGGCACGGCAACAAGGGCGTCATCTCCAAGATCCTGCCCGTGGAGGACATGCCGTTCCTGGAGGACGGCACCCCGGT
>NZ_JBSGDZ010000082.1:0-1886 GCF_053602655.1 Sphaerisporangium sp. NPDC004334 | reverse complement strand
ACCGGGGTGCCGTCCTCCAGGAACGGCATGTCCTCCACGGGCAGGATCTTGGAGATGACGCCCTTGTTGCCGTGCCGGCCCGCCAGCTTGTCACCGTCGGTGATCTTGCGCTTCTGCGCCACGTACACCCGGACCAGCTCGTTCACACCGGGAGGAAGCTCGTCGCCCTCCTCGCGGCTGAACACGCGGACGCCGATGACCTTGCCCATCTCGCCGTGCGGGACCTTCAGGGAGGTGTCGCGGACCTCGCGGGCCTTCTCACCGAAGATCGCGCGCAGCAGCCGCTCCTCCGGCGTCAGCTCGGTCTCGCCCTTGGGCGTGACCTTGCCGACCAGGATGTCACCGGGCACGACCTCGGCGCCGATGCGGATGATGCCGCGCTCGTCGAGGTCGGCCAGGACCTCCTCGGAGACGTTCGGGATGTCCCGGGTGATCTCCTCAGGGCCCAGCTTGGTGTCGCGGGCGTCGACCTCGTGCTCCTCGATGTGGATCGAAGAGAGCACGTCGTCCTGCACCAGCCGCTGCGACAGGATGATCGCGTCCTCGTAGTTGTGCCCCTCCCACGGCATGAACGCCACCAGGAGGTTCTTGCCGAGCGCCATCTCACCGTTGTCGGTGCACGGACCGTCGGCGACGACCTGGTTGACCTCCACCCGGTCGCCCTCGCGGACGATGGGCTTCTGGTTGAAGCAGGTGCCCTGGTTGGAGCGCTTGAACTTCGCCACGCGGTAGGTCGTGCGGGTGCCGTCGTCGTTCATGACGGTGACGTAGTCGGCCGAGACCTCCTCGACGACGCCCGCCTTCTCGGCGGTGATGACGTCGCCGGCGTCGGTCGCGGCGCGGTACTCCATGCCGGTGCCGACCAGCGGGGCCTCGCTCTTGAGGAGCGGGACCGACTGGCGCTGCATGTTGGAGCCCATGAGCGCGCGGTTGGCGTCGTCGTGCTCGAGGAAGGGGATCATGGCGGTCGCGACCGACACCATCTGGCGGGCCGAGACGTCCATGTAGTCGACCTCGTTGGGCCGGATGAACTCGACCTCGCCGCCCTTCCTGCGGACCAGGACGCGGTCCTCGGCGAAGGCGCCGTCGGCCTTCAGCGGGGTGTTGGCCTGGGCGATGACGTGCCTGTCCTCCTCGTCGGCGGTCAGGTAGTCGATCTCCTCGGTGACCCGGCCGTCCACGACCTTGCGGTAGGGCGTCTCGACGAAGCCGAAGGTGTTGACCCGGCCGAAGGACGAGAGCGAGCCGATGAGGCCGATGTTCGGGCCTTCAGGGGTCTCGATCGGGCACATGCGGCCGTAGTGCGAGGGGTGCACGTCGCGGACCTCGAAGCCGGCCCGCTCACGCGACAGACCACCGGGGCCGAGCGCGGACAGACGCCGCTTGTGCGTCAGGCCGGCCAGCGGGTTGGTCTGGTCCATGAACTGCGACAGCTGGGAGGTGCCGAAGAACTCCTTGATCGACGCCACGACCGGGCGGATGTTGATCAGGGTCTGCGGCGTGATCGCCTCGACGTCCTGCGTGGTCATGCGCTCGCGGACGACGCGCTCCATGCGGGCCAGGCCCAGGCGGACCTGGTTCTGGATCAGCTCGCCGACGGTGCGCAGGCGGCGGTTGCCGAAGTGGTCGATGTCGTCGGTCTCGACGACGATCTGACCGTTCGCCCCGGGCATCTCGACCTCGCCGGCGTGCAGCCGGACGATGTACTCGATGGTGGCGACGATGTCCTCTTCGGTGAGCGTCCCCTGGTTGATGTCGGCGTCGACGCCGAGCTTCTTGTTGATCTTGTAGCGGCCGACCTTGGCCAGGTCGTAGCGCTTGGGGTTGAAGTAGAGGTTCTCCAGCAGCGTCTGGGCGGACTCCTTGGTCGGCGGCTCGCCCGGGCG
>NZ_JBSGDZ010000081.1:0-1899 GCF_053602655.1 Sphaerisporangium sp. NPDC004334 | reverse complement strand
CGCCTCCACCCGACCAGCCGACAACGACGACACCACCCCGTCATCCACCACCCCCGCCGCATGCACCACCGCACGCAACGGCCACGCCCCACCGACCTCGCCCAGCAGAGCGCTCAGAGCGTCCCGATCAGCCACGTCGCAAGCGGCGACGGAAACCTCGGCGCCCAGCCCGGCCAGCTCATCACGCAGCTCGACCGCCCCAGGGGCGTCCAGGCCACGACGAGAGACCAGCAGCAGATGCCGCACCCCATGCACGACCACCAGATGCCGCGCCACCAACGCACCCAACCCACCGGTACCACCAGTGACCAACGTCGTCCCATCGACCGGCCAAGCCTCCACAGGCTCCTCACCGGCATCCGCACCGCCCGCCTGACCAGCACCGCCAGGCGTGGAGGCTCCACCCTCCGGGTCGACAGAGCTCACATGCGACAACCGCGGCACCCACAAAGCGTCGCCACGCACCGCGACCTCCGGCTCACCACAAGCCAGCGCGGCACGCACACCGCCCGCAAGACGCTCCTCACCGCCGTCGACCGCGGCCGGCACGGCACTCGCCGACGCCCCATCAGAACCGAGAGCGACCCGCACGCCTTCCAGCGAACCCTCACCCGGCTCCAGATCGACCAACGTGATCCGGCCCGGCTCCTCCGACTGAGCGGCCCGCACCAGCCCCCACACCGCAGCCTGCGCCGAATCCGGAACCTCGCCGTCGGCCACGGCCAACGCACCCCGGGTGATCACCACTACCGGCCGCGCGTCCGCCTCGGCCAACCAGCCGTGCAGGTCGGTCAGGACCGTACGCAGAGCGGTCCGTACTCGATCGATCGCATCACCAGCGCCCTGGGCTCCGTCAGCGCCGTCTGTGGGATCGATGACGAGTATGTCGCCGGGGGCCACCGCACCGAGGGGAACCGACGCCGGCCCCAACTGCCGCCAGGCCACTTCGAACACGGAAGGACGGTCGGTGACGGCGGCTCCACCCGATTGCGGGCGGCCCGGGGGGAACAGCCAGTAATGCCGCCGCTGGAAGGGGTAGGTGGGCAGATCCAGATCGCCGACGCGGGCCCCAGCCGGTCCGGCCGTTCCGGCTCCGGTGGTCCAGGACGGCCAGGCGGTCCAGTCCACGCCGGTGCCACACGTCCACGCCTGGCCCAGTCCGGCGACCAGTTGGGCGGTCTCGTCCCGGTCGCGGCGCAGCAACGCCACCACCGTCGTGTCACCGTCGTCGTAGCCGACCCCGTGCCCGCCATCGCCACCACGGACCTCGACAGGGCCGCCGTCCCCACCACCGCTCGCGCCCAAATGCTCCTCGCCGGCGTGGTCGTGGTGGGCGAGGGTCTGCTCGATCATCGGGGCCAACTGGGCGTCCGGGCCCGCCTCGATGAAACAGCCGACCCCCTGCCCGCGCAGCGTGGTCACCACATCGGCGAACCGCACCGGCCGGTGCACATGCTCCACCCAATACCCCGGCTCGGTGATCTGCGACCCGGCCGGCCGCCCACTCACCCCCGACACCAGCGCCACGGTCGGCGAATGGAACACAAGCGACGCCGCCACCGCGGCGAACTCCTCCAGCATCGGCTCCATCAACGGCGAATGAAACGCATGCGACACCCGCAACCGCCGCGTCCGATACCCCTGCTGCCGCGCCCACTCCACCACCTGCTCCACCTGATCGGCAGCACCGGACACCACCACCGACCCAGGCGCGTTCACCGCCGCCACCGCCACCCGGCCATACCCGGCCAGCACCGGGACGGTCTCCTGCTCGCCGCAGCCGATCGCCGCCATCGCCCCACCAGACGGCAACCCCTGCATCAACCGGCCACGAGCAGCCACCAACCGGCACGCATCCGCCAACCCCAACACCCCGGCCACATGCGCCGCAGAAATCTC
>NZ_JBSGDZ010000080.1:0-2006 GCF_053602655.1 Sphaerisporangium sp. NPDC004334 | reverse complement strand
CCTGACCCTCGCGCCGCTGATCTCGGCCTGGGGACGCCGTCCGGAAGAGCACGCGCCGGCACCTGGTAGATGACCGTGAAAGTGTGGTGTCGCGGATGGCCGACGGGTGGTGATCCCTGGCCTGCGCCGTCGTCATGCGATACGCGCAGGGTGGCGCGCTCGTCAGGGCCGGACGTGCCGTCGGGAGGCTGTCGCGGTCATGAAGGTCGCTGTGTCCGATCACTGCTTCGGGACGTCTATCTGGCCGTTGGCGATTTTCTGTTCCACCTCGTCCAGGCGGGCCGTGATGTCGTCGATGTGGTGGCCGGTCGTGGTGTAGGCGAAGCCGTGGGACTTGATGCCGTAGACGTTGCGGCCGGGTGTCGTGGAGCCGGTGGAGAAGTCCTTGAGGTAGTCGAAGACGACCATGTCGACGCGCTTGATGATCGAGGTGAGGACGACATTGCGCATCGCGTCGTCCGCGGCGTGGGCCTCGTCACCCTCGGCGCCGATGACATGCCCGCCGGCCGCCTCGGCGGCTCGCATGACACCGAGGTTGGAGTCTCCCGCCGCCTGGTAAAGCACATCGGCCTGCGCGCGGAACAGGCCGGCCGCGACGGTCTGGCCTTGGTCGGGATCGTTGAAGCCGCCGAAGTCCGGGTAGCGGGTCACGTACTTCACGTCGACCTTGATGTCCGGCTTGACCGACCGGGCGCCCGCGACGAAGCCTGCGGCGGCCCGTTCGATCGGTCCCTCGTCATTGACCGCTCCGACGAAGCCCAGGTGCCCGTTCTTCGACTTCAGGGCTGCCGCCACGCCGGCGAGGAAGCCGCCTTCCTGCTCGGCGAAGACCAGGTTGGAGATGTTGCCTCCCTTCGCCTCCTCGCTGTCGACGATCGCGAACGTGGTGTCGGGGAACTCGGTCGCGACGGCTTTGACCACCTCGGAGTAGGCGTAGCCGATGGCGATGATCGGGTTGTGTCCACTCTTGGCGAGTACTCTCAGTCGCTGTGCCTTCTGCTCCTCCGTCTCACCCGCCTTCGCCGCCAGTTCTTTGACCTCGCGTGCGCCGAGTTCCCGCTTGGCGCGTTCGATGCCCTGGACGGCCGAGTCGTTGAACCACATGTCACCCCGGCCGCCGATGTCCAGGGCGATGCCGACCTTGTCCAGCTTGCCGGCGACGGCGGCGATGGCGGAGGAGGAGGCGGTGGCTCGGCGGGAGGCGGAGGGAGTGGAGGGAGTGGAGGGACCGGCGGAGTCGATGGGGTGGCCGCCAGGCGATTTCCACAGCCAGATGCCGGCCATGACCGCAAGAGCGAGCAGCACACCCAGCCAGGGGACCATCGCGCGCGGCCTGACGCGGCGGTGTCGTCCGGTCTGGGGCGGACCGGCTGTGGTCCCCGCCGTCGCCACCTTCACCTGTGACGAAGGCGGCGAGACCGGTGATGCGGTGGCGGTGGTGGAGGGCAAGACGCGCTGCAGCGAGGCCGCGTCGTGGCCGACCAACTGCAGCATGATCTCGGCGGCCGTGGGTCTGTCCTGCGGGTTCTTGGCCAGGCATCGTCCGAGCAGTGGACGCAGCGGCTCCGGGACCTCACTGAGGTCGGGGTCGGCGGTGAGGACGGCGTGCAGGACGGACGGCACGCTCGCGCCGCCGAAGGCACGGCGGCCGGTGGCCGCGAAGACCATGGTCACCGCCCAGGCGAAGACGTCGGCCGGGGGGCCGACCTGCTCGCCGGCGATCTGTTCGGGCGCCATGTACATCGGGGTGCCGGTGACCCCGCTGCCGGTGACCCCGCTGCCGGTGACCGTCAAGGAATCCAAGGCACGGGCGATGCCGAAGTCGATCACACGCGGCCCGTCGGGGCCGAGCAGCACGTTGCTCGGCTTGAAGTCGCGGTGCACGACGCCCGCCTGATGGATCGCCGCCAACGCGCCGGCCGTGCCCAGCGCCAGCCGTACCAGCTCGTCCCCACTGAGCGGCCCGCGTTCCCGGACCCGCTGCTCCAGCGAGGCGCCCTCGACGT
>NZ_JBSGDZ010000079.1:0-2116 GCF_053602655.1 Sphaerisporangium sp. NPDC004334 | reverse complement strand
CCTGACCCTCGCGCCGCTGATCTCGGCCTGGGGACGCCGTCCGGAAGAGCACGCGCCGGCACCTGGTAGATGACCGTGAAAGTGTGGTGTCGCGGGTAGCCGGCGGCTGGTGATCGCCGAGGTGTGCTCTCGTCATGCGACAGTGACACAGGCCGGAAAGGCGGCCGTCATCGGCGATCGGCGCTGCCAGAGGTGGCTGCGTCCACGTGGATCGCTTCCACACGCCAGGCCGGACATACCGTCGGGAGGTGTGTCGCGGTCATAGGGGGCGATGTGGGCGATCGCTATTCCGGGAGGACGATCTGGCCTCTGGCGATCTTCTGTTCTGCCTCGTCCAGGCGTGACTTGATGCCGTCGATGTGGCCGCCGGTCGTGGTGTAGGCGAAGCCGTGGGACTTGATGCCGTAGACGGTGGGGCCGGGTTTGGCGGAGCCGGTGGAGATGTCTTCGAGGTAGTCGAAGACCACCGTGTCGACCCGCTTGGTGATCGAGGTCAGGACGACGTCACGCAAGGCGGCGTCCGCGGTGCGGGCCTCGTCGCCTTCGGCGCCGATGACATGCCCGCCGGCGGCCTTGGCGGCCTGCATGATGCCGATGTTCGAGCCACCCGCCGCCTGGAAGAGGACATCGGCGCCCGCGCCGAACATGGCGGCCGCGACGCGCTTGCCCTTGGCGGGGTCGTCGAAGCCGCTGAAGTCCGGAGAAGTGGTTATGTACCTGACGTCGAGCTCGACGTTCGGCTTGACCGACTTGGCGCCCGCGACGAAGCCCGCGGCCGCTCTCTCGATGGGGCCTTCGTCCTTGACCGCGCCGACGAAGCCCACGCGTCCCTTGCTGGACTTCAAGGCCGCCGCCGCACCGGCGAGGAAGCCGCCTTCCTGCTCGGCGAAGACGAGGTTGGAGATGTTCTTCCCCTTCGCCTCCTCGCTGTCGACGATCGCGAAGCTGGTCTTCGGAAACTCGGGCGCGACGGTGTTGAGCGCCGTGGAGTAGGGGTAGCCGATGGCGATGATCGGATTGTGGCCGCTCCGGGCGAGCGTCCGTAGCCGTTGCGCCTTCTGTTCGTCCGTCTCATCGGCACTGGCAGCCAGCTCTTTGACCTCGCCCACGCCGAACTCCTGCTTGGCGCGTTCGAGGCCCTTCACGGCCGAGTCGTTGAACCAGAGGTCACCCCGGCCGCCGATGTCCAGGGCGATGCCGACCTTGCCCAGCTTGCCGGCGGCGATGGACGAAGACGTGGCCCCGCTGGAGGCGGAGGTGGTGGCCGAGGTAGAGGCGCGGTCGCCGGGCGAGTTCCGGAGCCAGATGCCGACGGTGACCGCGAGGGCCAGCAGCACGCTCAGCAGCGGGATCATCGTCCGCGACGCGACGCGCCGGAAGCGGCTGGTCCGGGGTGAAGTGCCCGGCGTCCCGGCAGCGGTGACGGCCGCCACCCGCGGCACGGTCCCCTGCGCGGGAGGCACGGTCCCTTGCGCTGGGGACGGCAGGGCGGCGGAGGTAGAGGCCATGGAGGCGGCGGAGGAGGGAGGGGGCGGCCCGCCGGTCGTCATTCCAGGTGGCCCAGGTGGCCAGGGCGTCCCGGGTGGCCGGGCCGCGTCGTGGCCGACCAACTGCAGCATGATCTCGGCGGCCGTGGGCCTTTCCTGTGGGATCTTGGCCAGGCATCGTCCGAGCAGCGAGCGCAGCGACTCCGGGACCCCACTGAGGTCGGGTTCGGCGGTGAGGACGGCGTGCAGAACGGACGGCACGCTCGCGCCGCCGAAGGCACGGCGGCCGGTGGCCGCGAAGACCATGGTCACCGCCCAGGCGAAGACGTCGGCCGGGGGGCCGACCTGCTCGCCGGCGATCTGTTCGGGCGCCATGTACGTCGGGGTGCCCGCGACGCCGGTGCCGGTGGCCGTGACGGAGTCCAGGGCGCGGGCGATGCCGAAGTCGATCACGCGCGGCCCGTCGGGGCCGAGCAGCACGTTGCTCGGCTTGAAGTCGCGGTGCACGACGCCCGCCTGATGGATCGCCGCCAGCGCGCCGGCCGTGCCCAGCGCCAGCCGTACCAGCTCGTCCCCACTGAGCGGCCCGCGTTCCCGGACCCGCTGCTCCAGCGAGGCGCCCTCGACGT
>NZ_JBSGDZ010000078.1:0-2338 GCF_053602655.1 Sphaerisporangium sp. NPDC004334 | reverse complement strand
TGCCGCACCCCATGCACCGCCACCAAATGCCGCGCCACCAACGCACCCAACCCACCGGTACCACCAGTGACCAACGTCGTCCCATCGACCGGCCAAGCCGCTACGGGCTCCTCGCCGAGACAGGCCCGCTCCAGCCGGGGTACCCATGGCCGGTCACCGCGGATGGCCAGTTCCGGCTCGTCGCCGGGCAGCGCCGAGATCTCCAGGGAGCTCAGGTCCGACTGTGCGGCAGTTCCATCAGCGGCCGCGGCGCGCCCTCTCGTCCGCACCGGCTCCAGGTCGACCAACGCGATCCGGCCGGGGTGTTCCTGCTGGGCCGCTCGCACCAATCCCCAGACCGCCGCGCCCGCCGGGTCCGGCGTCTCTCCGTCGGTCACGGCGACCGCGCCCCGGGTGGCGACCAACACGGGCCGCGGGTCCTCCTCGGCCAGCCGGTCCTGAAGCGCCACCAGCACCGCCCCAACGCGGCGCCGAATCCTGTCCGGCAGGTCGCCGGCGTCGTCGCCGGCACCGCCGGTGGCGTCCACCACGGCGGCGCCATCACGCAGCGCCGGCTCTCCCCCGTTGTCGGCGGCGGAGGCTCCGGTCACCGGTCGCCACACCACCTCGGTGAGCCAGCGCGCCACCGACGCCGCGGTCGGCGCCGACGGATCCGTCTCGACCACCGGCCGGGATGCCACCGTCTGCACTGTGGCCACCGGCCGACCGGCGGGGTCGGCCAGGTCCAGCCGGAACCCACCATCCGGCTCCGGGTGCAGCCGTACGCGCAGCGCGGTGGCGCCGATGGCGTGCAGGGTGACGCCGTTCCAGTTGAACGGGATCAGCGGGCCGCCCTTGTCGGCGTTCTCCCCGGCCAGCAGTGCCAGGTGCGTCGTCGCGTCGAAGAGGGCGGGGTGTATGCCGTATCGGGTGGTTTGTCCGGCTTGTTCGGGGAGGGTGATGTCGGCGTAGAGGTCGTCGTGGTGTTTCCAGGCGTGGGTGAGGCCGTGGAAGGCGGGGCCGTAGCCGTAGCCGTGGTCGACCAGGCGGTCGTACAAGCCGATGGTGTCCAGTGGCTCGGCGCCCGGCGGAGGCCAGGCCTGGCTCAACTCCGCCGGGGTGTCTTGAGCGGTGGCGGGTGTCGGAGTGAGGGTGCCGGTGGCGTGCCGGGTCCACTGTCCGTGGTCGTCTTTGGAGTGGATGGCGATCTGACGTCGGCCGTCTTGGCCTGGCGCGGTCACGGTGACCTGCACGACGACGCCATCGCTGCCGGTGTCACTGATGCTGGTGTCGCCGGTGCCGTTAGCGCCGGCGGTGCCGTTGATGGTGTGGTGGTGGGTACCGGGGATGGGCAGGGGGGTGTGCAGGGTGAGTTCGTCGATGGTGGGGCAGCCGACCTGGTCTCCGGCGCGCAGGGCCAGTTCCACGAAGGCGGTGCCGGGCAGGATGGGGGTGGCGTTGATGGCGTGGTCGGCCAGCCAAGGCTGAGCGGTGAGCGACAGCCGACCGGTCAAGATGGCGCCGCCGTCAGGCTGCTCCACCACCGCACCCAGAATCGGGTGATCAGCGGCGCTCTGGCCGACAGCGGCCGGGTCACCGGCGGGGGCGGGCTGCAGCCAGTAGTGCCGCCGCTGGAAGGGGTAGGTGGGCAGATCCAGATACCCGACCCGCAACCCGGCCGAACCACCCGAACCTGAACCGGCCGAACCGGCCGAACCGGTGGAACCCATGGAAGCGCCGGCATCGGCCCGTCCGGCTGCTTCGGTCCCGATGGTCGCGGTGGTTCCGGTGCTTCCGGTGGTCGCGGTGGTCCAGGCCGGCCAGGCGGTCCAGTCCACATCGGTGCCACACGTCCACGCCTGACCCAGCCCGGCGACCAGTTGAGCCGTCTCGTTTCGATCGCGGCGCAGCAACGCCACCACCGAGGCAACCGCTGCGTCCTTGCGACCGCCATTGACAGCGCGGACCTCGGCGTGGTCGCCGGTCCCATGGGCTCCGCCGGCACTGCGGGCGTCGGCGTGTTCGTGGTCGCCGGTGTGGTCGTCGTGGGCGAGGGTCTGTTCGATCATCGGGGTGAGCTGGGCGTCCGGGCCTGCCTCGATGTAACAGCCGACTCCGTGTCCGCGCAGGGTGGTGATGGTGTCGGCGAACCGCACCGGCCGCCGCACATGCTCCACCCAGTACCCCGGCTCGGTGATCTCCTCACCGGCCAGGTCACCCGACAGGTTGGACACCAGCGGCAACTCCGGGCGACGCAACGTCAACCCCGCCACCACCTGCTCGAAGTCGGCCAGCATCGGTTCCATCAACGGCGAGTGGAACGCATGCGACACCCGCAACCGCCGCGTCCGGTACCCGC
>NZ_JBSGDZ010000077.1:0-2422 GCF_053602655.1 Sphaerisporangium sp. NPDC004334 | reverse complement strand
GCCGACACCGGCTGCTTGATCCCCAGATTGATCACCTCATAGCCGTTGTTCGACAAGATGATGTCCACCAGGTTCTTCCCGATGTCATGCACATCACCCTTGACCGTGGCCAGCACGATCCGCCCCTTGGTCTCACCCTCCACCCGATCCATGTGCGGCTCCAGGTAAGCCACCGCCGCCTTCATCACCTCAGCCGACTGCAGGACGAACGGCAGCTGCATCTCCCCCGACCCGAACAGCTCCCCGACGGTCTTCATCCCCTCCAGCAGAACGTCGTTGATGATCTCCAGGGCGGGCCGCTGAGACAGCGCCTCCTCCAGATCACCCTCCAGCCCCTTACGCTCCCCATCGATGATCCGCCGCTTCAGCCGCTCCCACAACGGCAACCCCGCCAGCTCCGCCGCCCGGCTCTGCCGCAACGACGCCGCATCCACCCCCGCGAACAACTCCATGAACCGCGCCAGCGGGTCATAACCCTCCCGGCGCCGGTCATAGACCATGTCCAACGCCACCTGACGCTGCTCATCCGGGATCCGCGCCATCGGCACGATCTTCGAAGCATGCACGATCGCCGAATCCAGCCCAGCATTGACGCATTCGTGCAGGAACACCGAGTTCAGCACGATCCGCGCCGCCGGGTTCAACCCGAAGGAGATGTTCGACAGGCCCAAGGTGGTCTGCACGCCCGGGTAGCGGCGCTTGAGCTCACGAATCGCCTCGACCGTCTCCAGCCCGTCCCGGCGGGTCTCCTCCTGACCCGTCGCGATCGGGAACGTCAGACAATCCACGATGATGTCCTCGACCCGCATCCCCCAGTTACCCGTCAGGTCCTCGATCAGCCGGGAGGCCACCGCGACCTTCCACTGCGCGGTACGCGCCTGACCCTCCTCATCGATGGTCAACGCCACCACCGCGGCGCCGTGCTCCTTCACCAACCGCATGATCTTCTGGAACCGGGAATCGGGGCCGTCGCCGTCCTCATAGTTCACCGAGTTGACCACCGCCCGGCCACCCAGCATCTCCAACCCCGCCGCGATCACCGCCGGCTCGGTGGAATCCAGCACGATCGGCAACGTCGACGCCGTGGCGAACCGGAACGCCAACTCCGCCATGTCGGCCACCCCGTCCCGGCCCACATAATCCACACACAGATCCAGCATGTGCGCCCCATCACGCGACTGCGCCCGCGCGATGTCCACACACTCCTCCCACTCCCCCGCCAGCATCGCCTCACGAAACGCCTTGGACCCATTGGCATTGGTCCGCTCACCGATCGCCAAATACGAGGTGTCCTGCCGGAACGGCACATGCGCATACAACGACGCCGCACCCGCCTCCAAACGCGGCCGCCGAACCGCCACCTCCCGCCCGCCGACCCGCTCGACGACCTGCCGCAGATGCTCCGGCGTGGTGCCGCAACACCCGCCGACCAGCGCCAAGCCGTACTCGCCGGTGAACCCCTCATGCGCATCGGCCAACTCACCCGGCGACAACGGATACCGCGCCCCGTCAGCGGTCAACTCCGGCAACCCCGCGTTCGGCATGCACGACAACGCCACCCCCGCACCGGCATGCTTGGCCAGATACCGCAAATGCTCCGACATCTCCGCCGGACCCGTCGCACAGTTCAACCCGATCACATCGACACCCAACGGCTCGATCGCCGTCAACGCCGCACCGATCTCCGACCCCAACAACATCGCCCCGTTGGTCTCGATCGTCACCTGCGCCACCACCGGCACATCACGCCCCCCCGCCTCGATCGCCCGACGCGCCCCGACCACCGCCGCCTTCACCTGCAACAAGTCCTGACACGTCTCAATGATCAACGCATCAGCCCCACCCGCGATCAACCCCGCCGCATTCGCCTCATAAGCATCACGCAACGCCTCAAACCGCACATGCCCCAACGTCGGCAACTTCGTCCCCGGCCCCATCGACCCCAAAACGAACCGCGCCCGGCCATCACCCGCCGCCCACTCATCAGCAGACTCCCGCGCCAACCGCGCCCCGGCCTGCGACAACTCCCACACCCGACCAGCGATGTCATACTCCGCCAACGCCGCCAGATTCGCCCCGAAAGTGTTGGTCTCCACACAATCAACACCCACCGCGAAATACGCGTCATGCACCCCCCGCACAATGTCAGGACGCGTCACATTCAACACCTCATTGCAACCCTCATGACCATCGAAATCATCGAGCGTGGGGTCATAGGCCTGGAGCATGGTGCCCATCGCCCCGTCCGCGATGATGAGCCGGCGGCCGAGGAGTTCGCGGAACGTCGTCATGGCGGGCTCCCTCAGATGGCCTGGCGCAGCGCTTCCGCCCGGTCGGTGCGCTCCCAGGAGAAGTTGGGCTCCTCGCGGCCGAAGTGACCGTAGGCCGCGGTCTGGGAGTAGATCGGCCGCAGCAGGTCCAG
>NZ_JBSGDZ010000076.1:0-2732 GCF_053602655.1 Sphaerisporangium sp. NPDC004334 | reverse complement strand
GAGAACACCACAAACCGCGACACGCCCCCACCACGCGTCAACTCATCCAGATGCCACGCCGCATCCACCTTCGGCCGCAGCACCGCCTCCACCCGCTCAGCCGACAACGACGACACCACCCCGTCATCCACCACCCCCGCCGCATGCACCACCGCACGCAACGGCCACGCCCCGCCAACCCCCTCCAACAGAGCGCTCAGAGCGTCCCGATCGGCCACGTCGCAGGCGGCCACCACAACCTCGGCGCCCAGCCCGGCCAACTCATCACGCAGCTCGACCGCCCCAGGAGCATCCAGACCCCGGCGAGAGACCAGCAGCAGATGCCGCACCCCATGCGCCGCCACCAGATGCCGCGCCACCAACGCACCCAACCCACCGGTACCACCAGTGACCAACGTCGTCCCATCGACCGGCCACACGACCTCGGCATCCGCACCGCCCACCTGACCGGCTTCCCCGAGCGACGGGAGGACTCCACCGTCCACGTCGGGGGATGCCACGTGCGTCATCCGGGACACCCACAGCCGGCCGCCGCGCACCGCCGCCTCCGGCTCACCACAGGCCAGCGCCGCCGCCACCGCGTCGGTCACCTCGTCACCGCTTCGGCCCAGCGAGGCACCCGCAGGCGCCACCTCATTGGGTGCCGTCTCGGCGTCGCTTTCCAGATCGACCAACGTGATCCGACCCGGCTCCTCCGACTGAGCGGCCCGCACCAGCCCCCACACCGCAGCCTGCGCCGGATCGGGAACCTCGCCGTCGGCCACGGCCACCGCACCCCGGGTCACCACCACCAACCGGGCGTCAGCTCTCGTTTCACCGGTCAGCCACTCGCGCAAGCGGGCCAGCACCGAACCGACTCCACGGCGCAGGCGGTCCAGCGTCCCACTGTCGGCGGATCCGACCCTGGCCCACTCGGTGGCATCGATCACCAGATTCGCGCCGATGCCACCCGACGACACCGTCACGTCCATCGGGCGCCACACCACCTCGTGCAGCCACTGGTGCGCCGCAGAGCGCGAACTCGACCACTGCGCGGGCACCGGGCGGTAAGCCAGTGACGTCACCGTGGCCACCGGCCGGCCCACAGGATCGGCGAGGTCGAGTCGAACCCCGGACTCCTCGTCCGGGCGCAGCCTGACCCGCGCCGCACGCGCTCCGTCGGCATGCAGTGACACCCCGCGCCAGGCGAACGGCAACGCAGTGTCCTGCTCGTGATCGGGAAGCAGGTCGGTGGCGTGCAGGGCCGCGTCGAGCAGCGCTGGGTGCACGCCGAAGCCCGTTGCCTCCACCCCGTCGGCCAACGCCACCTCGACGAAGACCTCCTCGCCGCGGCGCCAGGCTCGGGTGAGGCCGCGGAAAGCGGGGCCGTAGTCGTAGCCGCGGTCGGCCATCGCCGGATAGAGGCCGGTGACGTCGACCGGTTCGGCGCCCGGCGGTGGCCAGTCGGCGAACTCGTGTGCCGCCGCCGAGCCGGGAGCGGGGACGGGGGAGAGGATGCCGGTGGCGTGCCGTAGCCAGACACCGTCTTCGCCGATGGAGTGAATCTCCACGGGCCGCCGCCCGTCCACGGCGGATCGGCCGGCGACCACCCGGATCGTCACCTGACCCCGACTCGGTAGCTCCAGCGGGGCGTGCAGGGTGAGTTCGTCGATGGTGGGGCAGCCGACCTGGTCTCCGGCGCGCAGGGCGAGTTCGACGAAGGCGGTGCCGGGCAGGATGGGGGTGGCGTTGATGGCGTGGTCGGCCAGCCAGGACTGAGCGGTGAGCGACAGCCGGCCGGTCAGGATGGCGCTGCCGTCGGGCTGCTCCACCACCGCACCAAGGATCGAGTGGTCGGCGGCACGCAGACCGAGCGCGGCCGGGTCACCGGTCGGAGCCGCCTGCAGCCAGTAACGGCGATGCTGGAAGGGGTAGGTGGGCAGATCCAGGTCGCCGACGCGGGTCCCAGCCGGTCCGGCCGGTCCGGCTCCGGTGGTCCAGGCCGGCCAGGCGGTCCAGTCCACGCCGGTGCCACAGGTCCATGCCTGACCCAGTCCGGCGACCAGTTGAGCGGTCTCGTCCCGGTCGCGGCGCAGCAGCGCCACCACTGAGGGAGGCTCTGCGTCTTTACCGCCACCGCCACCGCCGGCACCGCGGACCTGGGCGTGGCCGCCGTCCCCACCACCGCTCGCGCCCAAATGCTCCTCGCCGGCGTGGTCGTGGTGGGCGAGGGTCTGCTCGATCATCGGGGCCAGCTGGGCGTCCGGGCCCGCCTCGATGAAACAGCCGACCCCCTGCCCGCGCAGCGTGGTCACCACATCGGCGAACCGCACCGGCCGGTGCACATGCTCCACCCAATAGCCCGGCTCGGTGATCTGCGACCCGGCCGGCCGCCCACTCACCCCCGACACCAGCGCCACGGTCGGCGAATGGAACACAAGCGACGCCGCCACCGCGGCGAACTCCTCCAGCATCGGCTCCATCAACGGCGAATGAAACGCATGCGACACCCGCAACCGCCGCATCCGGTACCCCTGCTGCCGCGCCCACTCCACCACCTGCTCCACCTCATCGGTGGCGCCGGAGACCACCACCGACCCAGGCGCGTTCACCGCCGCCACCGCCACCCGGCCATACCCGGCCAGCACCGGGGCAAGAAGATCCTCGCCGCAGCCGATCGCCGCCATCGCCCCACCGGACGGCAACCCCTGCATCAACCGGCCACGAGCAGCCACCAACCGGCACGCATCCGC
>NZ_JBSGDZ010000075.1:0-2812 GCF_053602655.1 Sphaerisporangium sp. NPDC004334 | reverse complement strand
CCCCAAGCGACTCCAACAACCGGAACAACGCCGTCTCCACCGCGAACAACCCGGCCTGAGCGAACACCGTCTGATCCAGCACCCCACCAGCAACAAACCCGCCAGCAGCAGAACCAGCAGCCCCACCAGCCTGGCCGGTCTCACTGGTCTCAACGGTCTGGCCACTCTGACCCGTCTGGCCGGTCGAGCCACCCAAACCGCTCTGCCCGTTCTGTTCGCTCGCGCCGCCCTGACCGGTCACGCTGAAATCGACGGCCTCACCGCTCGCGCTGCCCTGGCCGCTCTGGACAGGCCGGCCGATCTCGCCGTTCGGGCTGGTCGCGCCGGTCTCGCCAGTGTGGTCGGTCTGGCCGTTCTGGTTGGTGTGGCCGAGGATGATCTCTCGCAGGCTCACACCACCGGCCAGGCCGGCCACCACGCCGGCGGCGGTGAGTTCGGCCTCCAGAAGTGCGCAGGCCTCATCGAAAGCCCGGGCGAACACCGGGAAAGCCGCATACAACTCCCGGCCCATCCCCAGCCGCTGAGCACCCTGACCGGAGAACACCACCGCCACCCGGCCCGGCCGCACCCGACCCACCACCGCAGCCGACGAGTCCACCACTTCAGCGGCCAACCCCGGAACCTGCGAATCCTCGGCGGCCAGCGCCCGCAGCCGGCTCAGCAGACCCTCCCGGTCCGCCGCCGGCAGCACGGCCCGGTGCTCCATGGCGGCCCGACGTGTCAGCGCGGCGGCCACCTCCACCGGACCGGCCGCTTCATGCCCGGCGACGAACTCCGCCAGCCGAGCGGCCTGCGCTCGCAACGCCGCCTCGCTCTTGGCCGACACGACCACCGGAAGTACGGGAAGCGCGGCGATGCCTTCCATCTCGGTGGTGGCCGCGTCGGGGATGGCAACTCGTCCTTGGATGGGCTCCTCGTCATAACCAACCGCGCCGGCCACGATCTCCGCCGACGGCACGACCGTGCCGGTGGGGACGTCCGACGGCTCCTCGACAGGCGGTTCTTCCAGGATGACGTGGGCGTTGGTGCCGGAGATGCCGAACGAGGACACCCCCGCCCGGCGCGGCCGATCCGCATCCCTGGGCCAGGGCTGCGGTTCGGTCAGCAGCTCCACCGCCCCACCCGACCAGTCCACCTTCGATGAGGGCGCGTCCACGTGCAACGTCTTGGGCAACAACCCGTGCCGCATCGCCAGGATCATCTTGATCACACCGGCCACCCCGGCCGCCGCCTGGGTATGCCCAAGGTTGGACTTCACCGACCCCAGCCACAACGGCGAACGCCGATCCTGGCCGTAGGCCGCCAGCAACGCCTGCGCCTCGATCGGATCCCCAAGCGCCGTCCCCGTGCCATGCGCCTCCACCACATCCACATCACCGGGCACCAACCCGGCCACCGTCAGCGCTTGAGCGATCACCCGCTCCTGGGAGGGACCATTGGGCGCGGTCAGCCCGTTGGAGGCGCCGTCCTGGTTCACCGCACTGCCGCGCAGCACCGCCAGCACTTGGTGACCACGACGGCGAGCCTCCGACAACCGCTCGACCACCAGCACACCGACACCCTCACCCCAACCGACCCCATCAGCGGCCTCGGCGAACGCCTTGCACCGGCCGTCGGCGGCCAGGCCTCGCTGCCGCGAGAACTCCACGAACGCATCCGGCGTGGCCATCACCGTCACGCCACCGGCCAGCGCCAGATCACACTCCCCACTCCGCAACGCCTGCGCCGCCAAATGCAGAGCCACCAGCGACGACGAGCACGCCGTGTCCACCGACACCGCCGGCCCCTCAAGGCCTAACGCGTACGACACCCGCCCAGACACCACACTGCCCTGCGTTCCGGTGGCCACCAGGCCCTCGGCCTCTGGTGTGGCGACCGCGCCGGAGCCGTAGTCGTTGGCCATCACTCCGGTGAACACCCCGGTCGGGGTGCCGCGCAGTGTGGACGGGTCGATGCCGGCGCGCTCCAGGGCCTCCCAGGAGGCTTCCAGGATGAGCCGCTGCTGGGGGTCCATCGCCACCGCTTCGCGGGGGCTGAGTGCGAAGAACTCCGGGTCGAAGTCGGCGGCGCCGGACAGGAATCCGCCGGCGCGGACGTATGACGTTCCCGGGTGGTCGGGATCCGGATGGAACAGCGATGCCAGGTTCCAGCCTCGGTCGGTGGGGAAGCCGGTGATGCCATCGCGATCGTCGATCAGCAGCCGCCACAGGTCGTCAGGACCGGTGACCTGACCGGGGAAACGACAGGCCATCCCGACAACGGCGATCAGATCACCATCACCACCCGAACCGCCGGAACCGCCGGAACCGCCGGCCGGGACCGCCGGAACCGCCGGGACCCGACCAGAGGCGGCATCACCGAACAGCACAGCGTCCAGATGCATCGCCAGCGCCCGAGGAGTCGGATGATCGAACACCAGCGTCGGCGTCAACCGCAACCCCGTCACCGTATGCAGCCGGTTACGCAACTCCACCGCGGTCAGCGAATCGAACCCGAACTCCTGGAAAGGCCGCCCCGCGTCGATCGCCTCAGCACTGTCATGCCCCAACGTGGCCGCCGCCTGACCACACACCACATCCAGCAACCCCCGCTGCCGCTGTCGCGCCGACAAACGCGCCAACGCCATCACCGGCCGCTCTCTACCAGCCCCACCCGGCGCTGCGTCGGCACCATTCGCCGCGGCGGCATCGGCCGCACCGGCGACGGGACGCGCGGCGGGACCGGCCAACTCCCGCAACAGCGCCGGCAGACCCGCCCCACGCCGGCCCAGCGCAGCCGCATCGAACCGAGCCGGCACCACAAACGCCCGCCC
>NZ_JBSGDZ010000074.1:0-3351 GCF_053602655.1 Sphaerisporangium sp. NPDC004334 | reverse complement strand
AACTCACGGTTCGCGATGGTCGTGTACGCCGAATCACCAAGCCGCCCCGAAGCGATGGCCGTACCGAAGTACCGCCCGCTCTGCGCGGCGGCCGCACCCAGCGTGCTCGCCGCGGCGTCGGCCGGGCCCGGCAACGTCAGCGCCGTGACCGTGCCGAGCACGCCGAGAGCACCGGCGAGCACGGCCCGCAGACCGCGGAAGGGTCGCCGGTTACCCGGCGGGTGTGTGACGTATGCGCCCATGCCTGAGCCTCCATAAGGGATCGCGGAAGAGCGGGAAGCGGGAGAACATGCGGGACACGCCCGCGGCCCGACGCCCGCATCCCTGTCACCGGAACGCACACCACGAGGACGTCGCCGACGGCTCCCGCCACGCACCACCGAGTCGGCGGCGGAACCTACTCGGGACTCAGTGTGGAAACCATCCCGAAACACGTCAAGACCGTAGCCGAAACTTTCGAGCGCTCCTCAGCCGGACAAACCCCACGCACCTGGCCTAACGAAAATGCCCCGCCTTGAAATTCACGGATATCCCGTAAATCCGTGACCAGCGTGCCTGAAAGTTTCAGCACAAGGCGGCAGGCGCGGATGTGCGACGGCGGCGATAACACCAGATCGACAGCCCCGGTGGTCCAGAAGCCCCCGGCGCGGCGCGGCGCCGGCTCTTGACGGCGCGTCCCGGTCTCGTATTTGCTCCGCCCACACCACCGCCGCACACGACGGAGAAGGGAGCCGGCCGACACGGTCGATTGTTAACGCTAACAAGAATGCACTTCCCCTAGGCATGCCGGCGACCGGAGTGCCGCGTCCGCTGGGACAGACACCACTTCCCGGCGGTCCACCGGTCGTCGGCATCCCAATACCTGAAGGCTGTTAACGCTCTCTTGGCCGACCCGACGCGGTCGCCGGTGCCTGAAAGAGGTTGAGCATGGTGATGTGGAGACGATGGCTGACCGCCGCGCTGCTGGCCGTCGCCGTCGTGGCTGCGGGAACGGCGACCGGGATGGGCGTGGCCAGCGCCGAGTCCAACGGCGGAGTGCGGGTGATGCCGCTGGGTGACTCGATCACCGAGGGCACACAGGTGCCGGGCGGATACCGCATCGGGCTGTGGCAGCGCCTGGCCGCCGGCCGCTACACGATCGACTTCGTCGGATCCCAGTTCAACGGGCCGGGCAACCTCGGCGACCACGACCACGAGGGACACCCCGGCTGGCGCATCGACCAGATCGACGCCAACATCACCGGCTGGGCCCGCACCTACAACCCGCGCACCGTCCTGCTGCACATCGGCACCAACGACGTCCTGCAGAACTACAACGTTTCCAGCGCCCCCCAGCGGCTGTCCACCCTGATCGACCACATCACCGCGGCCGTGCCCAACGCCGACGTGTTCGTCGCCACCATCATCCCGCTGTCCAACTCCGGCCAGGAGAACTCCGTCCGCACCTTCAACGCGGCCATCCCCGGCATCGTCCAGAGCAAGGTCAGCAGCGGCAAGCACGTCTATCTCGTCGACATGCACAGCAAACTCACCACCGGCGACCTGATCGACGGCGTCCACCCCACCGCCAACGGCTACGACAAGATGGCCGCCGCCTGGTACGCGGCGCTGCAGTCGGTCTCCGGAAGCATCGGCCAGCCCGGCGGGTCGACCCCGACTCCCACGCCCACAGTGACGCCCTCGACCGCGAGCGCGATCCGCGGCGTCGGCTCGGGCCGGTGCCTGGACGTCGCCAACGTCTCGCAGGCCAACGGCGCGCAGGTGCAGATCTGGGACTGCAACGGGCAGGCCAACCAGCAGTGGGCGCCGACCGGCAGCGGTGAACTGCGGGTGTACGGCAACAAGTGCCTGGACGTGTCCAACGCGAGCACGGCCGACGGCGCGCAGGTGGCGATCTGGGACTGCAACGGGCAGAGCAACCAGCAGTGGCGGTTCAACTCCGACGGCAGCATCACGGCCGTCGGCGCGAACAAGTGCCTCGACGTGCCGAACTACTCCACCGCCAACGGCGTCAAGCTGCAGATCTGGTCCTGCAACGGCGGAACCAACCAGCGTTGGACCCGGGTCTGACGCTCCCTCATCGGCCCGGCGGGCGGCGCTGACCGCCGTCCGCCGGTGCCCACCACCCTTCCGCCCCTCCCGTACCGCCGCGCCCCGCTCCTGCGCCCCCGCTGAGAGTGAAAGGCAGAACGTTGACTACTCCCCGCCCTGAGGGACGGGGATTCCGGCCCTCGTGGGCTGGAGTTCCTGCTTCACCGGCGACTGCACCCGGGAGGACCCGGAGTGTCTGACGTCACCTCCACAGGCAGACACGGCAAGACCTGCCGCCAGGATGTTCTTCGCGGCGCCGGTGCCGCGAGCGTCGGCGGCGACGCTGACCCAGGTGACCGGCTTCGGGTCCAACCCCGGCAACCTCCCGATGTACATCTATGTCCCCAACAACGTGTCCTCACGGCCAGGCGTCCTGGTCGCGATGCACGGATGCAACGGCACGGCCCAGGGCTTCTACCAGGGCACCGAGTTCGCCTCGCTGGCCGACCGCTACGGGTTCATCGTCATCTACCCGCAGGCCAACAAGAGCGCCAACGGCATGTCCAACTGCTTTGACGTGTGGTCGAACGAGGCTCTGCGTCACGCCGGGGGCAGCGACCCGGTCTCGATCGTCTCCATGGTCAACTACACGCTGCAGCGCTACAACGGCGACCCGCAGCGGGTGTTCGCCACCGGCTTCTCCTCCGGCGCGATGGAGACCAACAACCTGCTGGCCACCTACCCCGACGTCTTCGCGGCCGGCGCGCCCTTAACGGGCGTGCCCTACGGCTGCCTCGGGCCGGCCGGATGCGGGGACAAGACGCCGCAGCAGTGGGGCGACCTGGCGCGCGCCGCCTACTCCGGCTACACCGGGCCGCGGCCACGGGTCATGGCCTGGCACGGCACCAACGACTCGGTGCTGAACTACACCATGCTGCAAGAAGAGGTCGACCAGTGGACAAATGTGTGGGGGATCGGCCAGACCGCCACCTCCACCACCACTCCGCAGTCCGGGTGGACCCGGCGGGTCTTCGGCTCGGGCCAGGTCGAGGCGTGGACCATCTCCGGCGCCGGCCATGACCTGCCGCACACCGGCATGGGCATCTACGCGATCCGCTTCTTCGGTCTCGACGGCACCGTGAACCCCACTCCCACGCCGACCCCGACGCTCACTCCCACCGTCACCCCGACTCCCACGCCGACTCCCACGGGGCCCGGCGGCAGCGGTCCGATCAGGGGTGTGGCGTCCGGGCGGTGCATCGATGTGCCGAACCGTTCCACCACCGACGGCACCGCGGTGAACCTGTGGGACTGCAACGG
>NZ_JBSGDZ010000073.1:0-4406 GCF_053602655.1 Sphaerisporangium sp. NPDC004334 | reverse complement strand
ACCAGCAGCAGATGCCGCACGCCGTGCACGGCGACCAGATGCCGGGCCATCAGGGCGCCCAGCCCGCCGGTGCCGCCGGTGATCAGCGTGGTCCCGTCGACCGGCCAGGCCGCCACGGGCTCCTCGCCGAGGCGGGCCCGCTCCAGCCGGGGCGCTAAGAGCCGGTCGCCGCGCAACGCGACCTGTGGTTCCCCGCTCCGAAGCACCGCGGCCGCCTCGGCAACCCGGGCAACCTGGGCGGCCTGGGCGGTCGACGCGCCGTCGGATGCAGGGGCGACCTGCGCGCCTTCCAGCGAAACGTCGTCCGGGTCGAGGTCGATCAGGGTGATGCGGCCGGGTTCCTCCGCCTGAGCGGCCCGCACCAGCCCCCACACCGCAGCCTGCGCCGGATCCGGAACCTCGCCGTCGGCCACGGCCACCGCACCCCGGGTCACCACCACCGCCGGCCGCGCGTCCGCCTCGGCCAACCAAGTCTGCAACTCACCCAGCACTTCACCGACGACCCGGCGCACCCGCACCGGAACCGGAACGTCACCCTCCACCGGTCCGCCGCCACCAGCCCCCGCGCCTCGGGCAGCGGATTTCGCTCCCACCGAAGTAGCGACATCCAGCATCGCGACATCCGGCACCCCGGCAGCGGTCTCGGCGGTCTCGGCGGGCCCGCGCTCGTCCAGCGGCCGCCAAGCCACCTCGTACAACCACCGCGTCGAAACCGCGCCGCCCAACTGCTCAGGAGCCAGCGGCCGCGCGGTCAGCGTCTGCACCGAAGCCACCGGCCGACCGGCGGGGTCGGCCAGGTCCAGCCGGGTGACCGCCTCGCCGTCCAGGCGGCGCAGCCGTACGCGCAGCGCGGTGGCGCCGGCGACGTGCAGGGTGACGCCGTTCCAGTTGAACGGAATCAACGGACCGGTCTCCCCGGCATCCTGACCGGCGTCCTGCACGGCCAGCATGCCCACATGCATCGCCGCGTCCAGCAACGCGGGGTGAACGCCATAACCCGCCGGATCAGCGACATCAACCGGCAGCGACACCTCGGCGTATAGGTCATCCTGATCTGCCCAGGCGTGGGTGAGGCCGTGGAAGGCGGGGCCGTAGCCGTAGCCGTGGTCGACCAGGCGGTCGTACAGGCCGGTGGTGTCCATTGGCTCGGCGCCTGGCGGGAGCCAGGCGTGGCGCAGGTCTGCCGCCGCGTCGCCGGGGGCGGCAGGAGTTGGGGTGAGGGTGCCGGTGGCGTGCCGGGTCCACTGCCCGTGGTCGTCTTTGGAGTGGATGGCGATCTGACGTCGGCCGTCTTGGCCTGGTCCGGTCACGGTGACCTGCACCACGACGCTTCCGGTGTCGACGCTGCCGTTGCCGGTGTCGCCGTTGCTGTGCCGGCCGTTGCTGTGCCGGCCGGTGTTGTGGTGGCCGGGGTCGGGGATGGGCAGGGGGGCGTGCAGGGTGAGTTCGTCGATGGTCGGGCAGCCGACCTGGTCTCCGGCGCGCAGAGCCAGTTCCACGAAGGCGGTGCCGGGCAGGATCGGGGTGGCGTTGATGGCGTGGTCCGCCAGCCAGGGCTGAGCGGTGACCGATAACCGGCCGGTCAGGATGGCGCCGCCGTCGGGCTGCTCCACCACTGCTCCCAGGATGGGGTGGTCGGCGGCGGTCTGGCCGAGGGCGGCCAGGTCACCGGCGGCGAGCTGCAGCCAGTAACGGCGATGCTGGAAGGGATAGGTAGGCAGATCCAAGGCGCCGATACGGGCACCGGCCGGTCCGGTCGGCCAAGCGGTCCAGTCCACGGCCGTGCCACGCGTCCACGCCTGACCGAGCCCGGCGACCAGTTGAGCCGTCTCATCCCGGTCGCGGCGCAGCAACGCCACCACCGAGGCAGGTTCTGTGTCCTTGCGGCCACCGTCGACCCGGCGGACCTGGGCGTGGTCGCCGTCCCCACCGCCGGTCCCGCCGAGGTGCCGGCTGCCAGTGTGGTCGTGGTCGTGGTGGGCGAGGGTCTGTTCGATCATCGGGGTGAGCTGGGCGTCCGGGCCCGCCTCGATGTAACAGCCGACCCCGTGTCCGCGCAGGGTGGTGATGGTGTCGGCGAACCGCACCGGCCGCCGCACATGCTCCACCCAGTAGCCGGGCTCGGTGATCTCCTCGCCGGCCAGGTCACCCGACAGGTTGGACACCAGCGGCAACTCCGGGCGACGCAACGTCAACCCGGCCACCACCCGCTCGAACTCGGCCAGCATCGGCTCCATCAACGGCGAGTGGAACGCATGCGACACCCGCAACCGCCGCGTCCGGTACCCCTGCTGCCGCGCCCACTCCACCACCTGCTCCACCTGATCGCAGGCACCCGAGACCACCACCGAACCAGGCGCGTTCACCGCCGCCACCGCCACCCGGCCATACTCGGCCAGCACCGGGGCAAGGACATCCTCGCCGCAGCCGATCGCCGCCATCGCACCACCGGACGGCAACCCCTGCATCAACCGGCCACGAGCAGCCACCAACCGGCACGCATCCGCCAACCCCAACACCCCGGCCACATGCGCCGCAGAGATCTCCCCCAACGAATGCCCCGCCACAAAATCAGGCCGCACCCCAAGCGACTCCAACAACCGGAACAACGCCGTCTCCACCACGAACAACCCGGCCTGAGCGAACACCGTCTGATCCAGCACCCCACCACCAGAACCAGCAGACCCGCCGGTCTGGCCGGCCTCAATGGCCTGGCCGCCCTGGACGGTCTCACCGGTCTGGTCATTCTGAGTGCTCTGGTCGCTCGCGCCGGTCGGGCAACCCTGGCCGCTCTGGGCGGGCCGGCCGATCTCGCCGTTCGGGCTGGTCGCGCCGGTCTGGCCGGTGTGGTCGGTCTGGCCGGTGTGGTCGGTCTGCCTGGTCTGGCTGGTCTGGCTGGTATGACCGAGGATGATCTCTCGCAGGCTCGCACCGCCGGCCAGGCCGGTCACCACGCCGGCAGCGTCGGCGGCGGTGAGTTCGGCCTCCAGCAGTGCGCAAGCTTCATCGAAGGCGCGGGCGAACACCGGGAAAGCCGCATACAACTCCCGGCCCATCCCCAGCCGCTGAGCACCCTGACCAGAGAACACCACCGCGACCCGGCCCGGCCGCACCCGACCCACCACCGCAGCCGACCCCAGCACCCTGGCAGCCACCCCACCGGCCGCCAACCCTGAGGCCGTCAACCCCGAGGCCGTCAAGCCACCGGTCGCCGGCTCACTGGACGCCGATCTTCCGGCCGTCGACCCTGCGGCCGTCAACCCGACGGTCGTCAACGCCGAGGCCGTCAACCCACCGGCCGTCGGTTCGCCTGCGGCCAGGATCCGCAGTCCGGCCAGCAGACCTTCCCGGTCGGCCGCCGGCAGGACCGCCCGGTACTCCATGGCGGCCCGGCGCGTCAGGCCAGCGGCCACCTCCACCAGACTGGCCGCCTCATGCCCGGCGACGAAGTCCGCCAGCCGAGCGGCCTGCGCCCGCAACGCCGCCTGGCTCTTGGCCGACACCACCACGGGCACCGGCAACACCACAGGCACCGACGGCGCGGCCGTGCCTTCCGTTCCAGCCGAAACGGGCGATCCCGCCTCGGCCTGCTCCCTATCCGGCGACCCCTCACTGGCCGGCGCTTCCTCACCAGCAGGTGCGGTCGAACCGGCGCCGATGGCCGACGGCTCCTCAACGGGCGGTTCTTCGAGGATGACGTGGGCGTTGGTGCCGGAGATGCCGAACGAGGACACCCCCGCCCGGCGCGGCCGATCGGCGTCCTTGGGCCAGGGCTGAGGTTCGGTCAGCAGTTCCACCGCCCCGCCCGACCAGTCCACCTTCGACGAGGGCGCGTCCACGTGCAGCGTCTTGGGCAACAACCCGTGCCGCATCGCCAGGATCATCTTGATCACACCGGCCACCCCGGCCGCCGCCTGAGTATGCCCGAGATTGGACTTCACCGACCCCAGCCACAACGGCGACCGCCGACCCTGACCATAAGCCGCCAGCAACGCCTGCGCCTCGATCGGATCACCCAACGCCGTCCCCGTACCATGCGCCTCCACCACATCCACATCACCGGGCACCAACCCGGCAGCCCCCAGCGCCTGAGCGATCACCCGCTCCTGCGAAGGACCGTTGGGGGCGGTCAGCCCGTTGGAAGCACCGTCCTGGTTGACCGCGCTGCCGCGCAGCACCGCCAGCACCCGATGCCCACGACGGCGAGCCTCCGACAACCGCTCCACCACCAAAACCCCGACACCCTCACCCCAACCCACCCCATCAGCCGCCTCGGCGAACGACTTACACCGCCCATCAGCGGCCAGACCCCGCTGCCGCGAGAACTCCACAAACGCATCCGGCGTGGCCATCACCGTCACCCCACCCGCCAGCGCCAGATCACACTCCCCGCTACGCAGCGCCTG
>NZ_JBSGDZ010000072.1:0-4712 GCF_053602655.1 Sphaerisporangium sp. NPDC004334 | reverse complement strand
GAGGTGTGCTGGGCGGGGTTGGAGGGGGCGGGGATCGATCCGACGTCGTTGCGGGAGAGCAGTGCCGGGGTGTTCGCGGGGGTGATGTATCACGACTATGCGCCGTCGGGTACGGGTGGGGCGACGATTTCGGGTCGGGTGGCGTACACGCTGGGTTTGGAGGGGCCGGCGGTGTCGGTGGACACGGCGTGTTCGTCGTCGTTGGTGGCGTTGCATCTGGCGGCGCAGGCGCTGCGTAGCGGGGAGTGTGATCTGGCGCTGGCGGGTGGGGTGACGGTGATGGCCACGCCGGATGCGTTTGTGGAGTTCTCGCGGCAGCGAGGGTTGGCCGCTGATGGGCGGTGTAAGTCGTTCGCCGAGGCGGCTGATGGGGTGGGTTGGGGTGAGGGTGTCGGTGTGCTGGTGGTGGAGCGGTTGTCGGAGGCTCGCCGTCGTGGGCATCGGGTGCTGGCGGTGCTGCGCGGCAGTGCGGTGAACCAGGACGGCGCCTCCAATGGGCTGACCGCACCCAACGGTCCTTCGCAGGAGCGGGTGATCGCTCAGGCGCTGGCGTCGGCGGGGATCGGTCCGGCGCAGGTGGACGTGGTCGAAGGACACGGCACCGGCACCGCGTTGGGTGATCCGATCGAGGCGCAGGCGTTGCTGGCGGCCTATGGTCAGGGTCGGCGGTCGCCGTTGTGGCTGGGGTCGGTGAAGTCCAATCTCGGGCATACCCAGGCGGCGGCCGGGGTGGCCGGTGTGATCAAGATGATCCTGGCGATGCGGCACGGGTTGTTGCCCAAGACGCTGCATGTGGATGCGCCCTCATCGAAGGTGGATTGGTCGGGCGGGGCGGTGGAGCTGCTGACCGAACCTCAGCCCTGGCCGCGCGTTGCGGATCGGCCGCGCCGGGCGGGGGTGTCCTCGTTCGGCATCTCCGGCACCAACGCGCACATCATCCTGGAAGAACCCCCGGCCGAAGAGCCGCCGCACACGCCGCTTGCCGTGGTGCCGTCGGGCGAGCGCGACGGCACCACGGCCACAACGGCCCAGGACGACCCCGCGACTACCGCACCGGCGCCGGTGCGATCGGCGCCTGTACCTGTACCGACACCTGTGATGGTGCCGGTGGTGGTGTCGGCCAAGAGTCAGGCCGCGTTGCGGGCGCAGGCCGCTCGGCTGGCCGCCTTCATGACCGGGCACGATGCGGCCGGACCGGTCGAGGTGGCCGCCGGCCTGACCCGCCGGGCAGCTCTGGAGTATCGGGCGGTGCTGCCGGCGGCCGACCGGGAGGGTCTGCTGGCCGGTCTGCGGACCCTGGCCGCAGGCGAACCGACGACCGGCGAACCGACGACCGGCGGGTCGATGGCCGCAGGGTCGACGGCCGGAAGATCGGCGGCCGGTGAGCCGGGGACCGGTGGGTTGGCGGCCTCGGGGTTGGCGGCTGGTGGGGTGGCGGCCGGGGTGCTGGGTTCGGCTGCGGTGGTGGGTCGGGTGCGGCCGGGCCGGGTGGCGGTGGTGTTCTCTGGTCAGGGTGCTCAGCGAGTCGGGATGGGCCGGGAGTTGTATGCGGCTTTCCCGGTGTTCGCCCGCGCTTTCGATGAGGCCTGCGCACTCCTGGAGGCCGAACTCACCGCCGCCGACGGGGTGGTGACCGGCCTGGCCGATGGTGCGAGCCTGCGAGAGATCATCCTCGGCCACACCAACCAGAACGGCCAGACCAACCAGAACGGCCAGTCCGGCGAGACCGGCGAGATCAGTCAGACGAGTGGTTCTGCTGCTGGCGGGTTTGTCGCTGGTGGGGTGCTGGATCAGACGGTGTTCGCTCAGGCCGGGTTGTTCGCGGTGGAGACGGCGTTGTTCCGGTTGTTGGAGTCGTTCGGGGTGCGGCCTGATTTTGTGGCGGGGCATTCGTTGGGGGAGATTTCTGCGGCGCATGTGGCCGGGGCGTTGGGGTTGGCGGATGCGTGCCGGTTGGTGGCTGCTCGTGGCCGGTTGATGCAGGGGTTGCCGTCCGGTGGGGCGATGGCGGCGATCGGCTGCGGCGAGGATCTCCTTGCCCCGGTGCTGGCCGAGTACGGCCGGGTGGCGGTGGCGGTGGCGGCGGTGAACGCGCCTGGGTCGGTGGTGGTCTCCGGCGCTGCCGACCAGGTCGAGCAGGTCGTGGAATGGGCGCGAGAGCGCGGGTACCGGACGCGGCGGTTGCGGGTGTCGCATGCGTTCCACTCGCCGTTGATGGAACCGATGCTGGCCGACTTCGAGCAGGTGGTGGCGGGGCTGACGCTGCGTCGCCCGGAGCTGCCGCTGGTGTCCAACCTGTCGGGTGACCTGGCCGGCGAGGAGATCACCGAGCCCGGGTACTGGGTGGAGCATGTGCGGCGGCCGGTCCGGTTCGCCGACACCATCACCACCCTGCGCGGACACGGGGTCGGCTGTTACATCGAGGCAGGCCCGGACGCCCAGCTCACCCCGATGATCGAGCAGACCCTCGCTCATCATGACCACGTCGGTGACCGGCACCTCGACGGAACCGGTGGTGGGGACGGCGATCACGCCGAGGTCCGCGGTGGTGATGGCGGGCGCGGGGTCGGCTACGACGGCGGTGACCCGACGGTGGTGGCGTTGCTGCGCCGCGATCGGGACGAGACCGCTCAACTGGTCGCCGGGCTCGGCCAGGCGTGGACCTGTGGCACGGCCGTGGACTGGACCGCCTGGCCGGCTTGGACCACCGGAGCCGGAACGGCCGGACCGGCCGGTTCGGCCGGGGCCCGCGTCGGCGATCTGGATCTGCCCACCTATCCCTTCCAGCATCGCCGTTACTGGTTGCATTCGGCTCCGGCCGGTGACCCGACGGCGCTTGGTCTGCGTGCCGCTGATCACCCGATTCTGGGTGCGGTGGTGGAGCAGCCCGACGGGGGCGCCATCTTGACCGGCCGGCTGTCGCTCACTGCTCAGTCCTGGCTGGCGGACCACGCCATCAACGCCACCCCCATCCTGCCCGGCACCGCCTTCGTGGAACTGGCCCTGCGCGCCGGAGACCAGGTCGGCTGCCCGACCATCGACGAGCTCACCCTGCACGCCCCCCTGCCGATTCCCGATACCACCAATGGCACCGGCCATCACAGCACCAGCGACGGCATCACTCTGCAGATCATCCTCAGCCCACCCGACGAAGACGGCCGGCACCAGATCGCCATCCACTCCAAAGACGACCACGGACAGTGGACCCGGCACGCCACCGGCACCCTCACCCCCACCCCCGCCACCGCTCAAGACACCCCGACGGAGTTGAGCCAGGCCTGGCCTCCGCCAGGCGCCGAGCCACTGGACACCATCGGCTTGTACGACCGCCTGGTCGACCACGGCTACGGCTACGGCCCCGCTTTCCATGGCCTGACGCGGGCGTGGACGCGTGGTGGGGACCTTTATGCCGAGGTGTCGCTGCCGGTTGATGTCGCTGATCCGGCGGGTTATGGCGTCCATCCCGCGTTGCTGGACGCGGCGATGCATGTGGGCATGCTGGCCGTGCAGGACGCCGGTCAGGATGCCGGGGAGACCGGTCCGTTGATTCCGTTCAACTGGAGCGGCGTCACCTTGCACGCCACCGGCGCCACCGCGCTGCGCGTACGGCTGCGCCGCCTGGACGGCGAGGCGGTCACCCGGCTGGACCTGGCCGACCCCGCCGGTCGGCCGGTGGCTTCGGTGCAGACGCTGACCGCGCGACCGCTGACTTCTGAGCAGGTGGGCGGCGCGGTCACGGCCCGCTTGCTGTACGAGGTGACTTGGCGGCCGCTGGACGCGGTGGACGAGCGTGCCGCGGAGACCGCTGCTGGGATGCCGAACGTCGCGATGCTGCATGTCGCGTCTTCGCCAGGGGTTGCTGGTGGAGCACCCGTGGACGGTGACGTCCCGGTTCCGGTGCGGGTGCGCCGGGTCGTCGGTGAAGTGCTGGGTGAGTTGCAGTCATGGTTGGCCGAGGCGGACGCGCGGCCGGCGGTGGTGGTGACCCGGGGCGCGGTGGCCGTGGCCGACGGCGAGGTTCCGGATCCGGCGCAGGCTGCGGTGTGGGGGCTCGTGCGGGCCGCTCAGGCGGAAGAACCCGGCCGCATCACCCTGATCGACCTCGACCCGGACGACGGTTCAGTGGAAGGCGCGCAGGTCGCCCTCGGTCCTGAGGGTGCATCGGCGAGTGCGGTGCCGGCCGCCGTCGATGGTGGTGAGGACGGCTTTGCGGGTGGTGTGCGTGCCGCGCTGGCTTGTGGTGAGCCGGAGGTGGCGGTGCGCGGGGGCCGGCTGTGGGCGTCCCGGATGACCCACCTGGCATCCCCCGGCCCGGAGGGTGGAATCTCGTCGTCTGGGGCAGCCGGCCAGGTGGGGGGTGCGGATGCCGAGGTCGTGTGGCCGGTCGATGGGACGACGTTGGTCACTGGTGGTACCGGTGGGTTGGGTGCGTTGGTGGCGCGGCATTTGGTGGCGGTGCATGGGGTGCGGCATCTGTTGCTGGTCTCTCGCCGTGGCTTGGACGCCCCTGGCGCCGCTGAACTGCGCGATGAGCTGACCGGGCTGGGTGCCGAGGTGTCTGTGGCTGCGTGTGATGTGGCTGATCGGGATGCGTTGGAGTTGGTGCTGGAGGGGGTTGGTGGGGCGTGGCCGTTGCGTGCGGTGGTGCATGCGGCGGGGGTGGTGGATGACGGGGTGGTGTCGTCGTTGTCGGCTGGTCGGGTGGAGGCGGT
>NZ_JBSGDZ010000071.1:3227-5275 GCF_053602655.1 Sphaerisporangium sp. NPDC004334 | reverse complement strand
TTTTGTCCGGCGGTGTCCTACTCTCCCACACCGTCCCCGGTGCAGTACCATCGGCGCTGGAAAGCTTAACTTCCGGGTTCGGAATGTAACCGGGTGTTTCCCTTCCGCTATGACCGCCGTAACCCTCCGAGACCAAACCACACCCACCCGAACCAACCCTGGGCGGGGGTTTGTTGTCTCTGAGTTGCATAATGGACGCGAGCAAGAAAGCTTTGTGATCAAGTCCTCGGCCTATTAGTACCGGTCAGCTCCACACCTTACGATGCTTCCACCTCCGGCCTATCAACCCAGTCGTCTACTGGGAGCCTTACCCCCTCACAGGGTGGGAGACCTCATCTCAAGGCGGGCTTCCCGCTTAGATGCTTTCAGCGGTTATCCCTCCCGAACGTAGCCAACCAGCCGTGCCCTTGGCAGAACAACTGGCACACCAGAGGTTCGTCCGTCCCGGTCCTCTCGTACTAGGGACAGCCCCTTTCAAGTCTCCTGCGCGCGCAGCGGATAGGGACCGAACTGTCTCGCGACGTTCTAAACCCAGCTCGCGTACCGCTTTAATGGGCGAACAGCCCAACCCTTGGGACCTACTCCAGCCCCAGGATGCGACGAGCCGACATCGAGGTGCCAAACCATCCCGTCGATATGGACTCTTGGGGAAGATCAGCCTGTTATCCCCGGGGTACCTTTTAGCCGTTGAGCGACGGCGCTTCCACATGCCACCGCCGGATCACTAGTCCCAGCTTTCGCTCCTGCTCGACCTGTCGGTCTCACAGTCAAGCCCCCTTGTGCACTTACACTCGTCACCTGATTGCCAACCAGGCTGAGGGAACCTTTGGGCGCCTCCGTTACCCTTTAGGAGGCAACCGCCCCAGTTAAACTACCCACCAGACACTGTCCCCCACCCGGATCCACGGGCGCGGGTTAGACATCCAAAACGACCAGAGTGGTATTTCACCAATGACTCCACCAGAACTAGCGTCCCAGCTTCACCGTCTCCCACCTATCCTACACAAGCCGTCCCAAACACCAATGTCAAGCTGTAGTGAAGGTCCCGGGGTCTTTCCGTCCTGCTGCGCGTAACGAGCATCTTTACTCGTAGTGCAATTTCGCCGGGTCTGTGGTTGAGACAGCGGGGAAGTCGTTACGCCATTCGTGCAGGTCGGAACTTACCCGACAAGGAATTTCGCTACCTTAGGATGGTTATAGTTACCACCGCCGTTTACCGGCGCTTAAGTTCTCACCTTCGCAGACTCACGTCCACTAAGCGGTCCCCTTAACGTTCCGGCACCGGGCAGGCGTCAGTCCGTATACATCGTCTTACGACTTCGCACGGACCTGTGTTTTTAGTAAACAGTCGCTTCCCCCTGGCCACTGCGACCCCCACCAGCTCAGACAGCACGTGCCATCACCAGCAGAGGCCCCCCTTCTCCCGAAGTTACGGGGGCAATTTGCCGAGTTCCTTAACCACAGTTCACCCGATCGCCTTGGTATTCTCTACCTGACCACCTGAGTCGGTTTAGGGTACGGGCCGCCGGCACACTCACTAGAGGCTTTTCTCGGCAGCATGGGATCACCCACTTCACCACAATCGGCTCGGCATCACATCTCAGGATATGTGCGGCACGGATTTACCTATGCCACTCCCTACATGCTTACCCCAGGAACAACCATCGCCTGGGATGGGCTACCCTCCTGCGTCACCCCATCGCTTACCTACTACCAGATCAGGCCAGGCGTTCAGCCTCACCCAAGCTCCGAAGAGCCACAGGGGCTTAAGGACCCTTAGTATCACTGGATTCGATATGGGCGCATACCAGCGGGTACGGGAATATCAACCCGTTGTCCATCGACTACGCCTGTCGGCCTCGCCTTAGGTCCCGACTTACCCTGGGCGGATTAGCCTAGCCCAGGAACCCTTGGTCATCCGGCGCAGAAGTTTCTCACTTCTGATTCGCTACTCATGCCTGCATTCTCACTCGCACAGCCTCCACAACTCGATCACTCGGCTGCTTCGCCGGCTGCACGACGCTCCCCTACCCATCCACACAAACGTG
>NZ_JBSGDZ010000071.1:1809-3131 GCF_053602655.1 Sphaerisporangium sp. NPDC004334 | reverse complement strand
CTGTGAATGCCACGACTTCGGCGGTGTACTTGAGCCCCGCTACATTGTCGGCGCAGAATCACTTGACCAGTGAGCTATTACGCACTCTTTCAAGGGTGGCTGCTTCTAAGCCAACCTCCTGGTTGTCACTGCGACTCCACATCCTTTCCCACTTAGCACACGCTTAGGGGCCTTAGTCGGTGGTCTGGGCTGTTTCCCTCTCGACTACGAAGCTTATCCCCCGCAGTCTCACTGCCACGCTCTCACTTACCGGCATTCGGAGTTTGGCTGACGTCAGTAACCCGGTAAGGCCCATCAGCCATCCAGTGCTCTACCTCCGGCAAGAAACACGCAACGCTGCACCTAAATGCATTTCGGGGAGAACCAGCTATCACGGAGTTTGATTGGCCTTTCACCCCTACACACAGATCATCCCCCAGGTTTTCAACCCTGGTGGGTTCGGTCCTCCACACGGTCTTACCCGCGCTTCAACCTGCCCATGCGTAGATCACTCCGCTTCGGGTCTACAGCATGCGACTACAAACGCCCTATTCAGACTCGCTTTCGCTACGGCTCCCCCACACGGGTTAACCTCGCCACACACCATAACTCGCAGGCTCATTCTTCAAAAGGCACGCAGTCACATCACAGACAGGGCAAGCCCCGCCTAAGCTCCTACGGCTTGTAGGCACACGGTTTCAGGTACTATTTCACGACCCCTCACCGGGGCGCTTTTCACCTTTCCCTCACGGTACTCGTTCACTATCGGTCATCAGGGAGTATTTAGGCTTACCAGGTGGTCCTGGCAGATTCACACAGGATTCCTCGAGCCCCGTGCTACTTGGGATCCCCTCAAACAGTCGACAGAATTTCGCCTACCCGGCTCTCACGGTCTACGGCGCAACTTCCCAGAAGCTTCGACTACCCCATCGATTTATCACTGCTTGTGGTCTCAGCGGAAACCACCAGAGGGTCCCACAACCCCACACACGCAACACCCGCCGGCTATCACACGCGCATGGTTTAGCCTCATCCGCTTTCGCTCACCACTACTCACGGAATCACTCTTGTTTTCTCTTCCTACGGGTACTGAGATGTTTCACTTCCCCGCGTTACCACCAACCGCCCTATACATTCAGGCGGAGGCAACACCACATGACTGGTGCTAGGTTTCCCCATTCGGACATCCCCGGATCAACGTCTGGTTGGCGACTCCCCGAGGCTTAACGCAGCCTCCCACGTCCTTCATCGGCTCCTGATGCCAAGGCATCCACCGTGTGCCCTAAAAAACTTGGCCACAAAGATGCTCGCGTCCACTATGCAATTCACAAACAACAAACAGG
>NZ_JBSGDZ010000070.1:0-5472 GCF_053602655.1 Sphaerisporangium sp. NPDC004334 | reverse complement strand
GGGGCCGTGGGCCGAGGAGCGGGGGATGGCCGGTCGGATCGGTGCGCGTGATGAGGCGCGGATGCATGCCGCTGGTGTGGTGGGGTTGACCGCGGGTCAGGGTCTGGCTCTGCTGGACGCGGCTGTGGTGGCGGGGCGGGCGTTTGTGGTGCCGGCTCGGTTCGATGCGGCTGCGCTGGGCCGGCGTGGGGCGGGTCTGCCGGCGCTGTTGCGGGAGTTGGCCGGTCCTGCGGTGCGTCCTGCGGCTGATCCCGCGCGGGTGGCCGATCCCACCGCGGCGCCCGGCGCGGCTGGTACGGCTGGCGCGGGTGGGGAGCGGCCGGTGATGGCGCTGGCGCATCTGTCGGCGCGACAGCGCCAGCGGCAGTTGCTGGACATGGTCTGTGGTCAGGCGGCGGCCACGCTCGGGCATGACACCGCTGCGGCCATCGATGCCGATCGGCCTTTCCAGGAGTTCGGGTTCGATTCGCTGACCGCGGTGGAGTTGCGTAACCGGTTGCACACGGTGACCGGGTTACGGCTCACCCCGACCTTGGTGTTCGATCACCCCACTCCCCGCGCGCTGGCGATGCATCTGGACGCCACGGTGTTCGGCGGCACTGCCCGCCGTCCGGTCGCGGCCGCTGCGCCCGGCGGCCCTGCCGATGATCCTGCCGGTGACGCCGCTGGTGACCTGATCGCCGTTGTCGGGATGGCCTGCCGTTTCCCCGGCCAGGTCACCAGCCCCGACGACCTGTGGCAACTCCTGGTCGACGACCGCGATGGCATCACCGGCTTCCCCACCGACCGAGGCTGGGACATCACCGGCATCTACGACCCCGAGCCCGGCAAGCAGGGTCGCACCTACACCCGGCAGGGCGGGTTCCTGCACGACGCGGCGTACTTCGACCCCGCTCCGTTCGACATCGGTCCGCGCGAGGCCACCGCCATGGACCCGCAGCAGCGACTGCTGCTCGAAGCGTCCTGGGAGGCCCTGGAGCGCGCCGGCATCGACCCGTCCGGACTGCGCGGCACCCCGACCGGGGTGTTCGCCGGAGTGATGTACCACGACTGGGGCACTCGGCCGGGCAAGGTGCCGGAGGAGTATGCCGGTTACCTGGGCAACGGCAGCCTGGCCAGTGTGGTGTCCGGGCGAGTCTCGTACGCGTTCGGCCTGGAGGGGCCGGCGGTGTCGGTGGACACGGCGTGTTCGTCGTCGCTGGTGGCGCTGCATCTGGCCGCGCAGGCGCTGCGTGCCGGGGAGTGTGATCTGGCGCTGGCCGGAGGCGTGACGGTGATGGCCACGCCCGACACCTTCACCGACTTCGGCCTCCAGCGGGGGTTGGCCGCTGATGGGCGGTGTAAGTCGTTCGCCGAGGCGGCCGATGGGGTGGGCTGGGGTGAGGGTGTCGGGGTTTTGGTGGTGGAGCGGTTGTCGGACGCTCGCCGTCGTGGGCATCGGGTGCTGGCGGTGCTGCGCGGCAGCGCGGTCAACCAGGATGGCGCCTCCAATGGGCTGACCGCCCCCAACGGTCCTTCGCAGGAGCGGGTGATCGCTCAGGCGCTGGCGTCGGCGGGGATCGGTCCGGCGCAGGTGGACGTGGTCGAAGGACATGGCACCGGTACCGCGTTGGGTGATCCGATCGAGGCGCAGGCGTTGCTGGCGGCCTACGGCCAGGATCGGCGTTCGCCGTTGTGGCTGGGGTCGGTGAAGTCCAATCTCGGGCATACCCAGGCGGCGGCCGGGGTGGCCGGTGTGATCAAGATGATCCTGGCGATGCGGCACGGGTTGTTGCCCAAGACGCTGCACGTGGACGCCCCCTCGTCGAAGGTGGACTGGTCGGACGGGGCGGTGGAGCTGCTGACCGAACCGCAGCCCTGGCCCAAGGACGCGGATCGGCCGCGCCGGGCGGGGGTGTCCTCGTTCGGCATCTCCGGCACCAACGCGCACATCATCCTGGAAGAACCCCCGGCCGAAGAGCCGCCGCACACGCCGCTTGCAGGAGTGCCATCGGGCGAGCGCGACGGCACCACGGCCACAGCGGCCCAGGGCGACCCCGCGACTACCGCACCGGCGCCTGCGATGGTGTCGGCGCTTGCGATGGTGCCGGTGGTGGTGTCGGCCAAGAGTCAGGCGGCGTTGCGGGCGCAGGCCGCTCGGCTGGCCGCCTTCATGACCGGGCACGATGCGGCCGGACCGGTCGAGGTGGCCGCCGCCCTGACCCGCCGAGCCGCCCTGGAGTACCGAGCGGTACTGCCGGCAGCCGACCGAGAAGGTCTGCTCGCCGCACTGCGTACCCTCGCAGGCGAACCAACGGCCTCGGCGTTGACGGCCGGCGGGTTGACAGCCGCAGAGTCGACGACCGGCAGAGCGGGGCCCGGCGAGCCGACGACCGACGGGTTGGCGACCCGTGGGTTGGCGGCCGGTGGGTTGGCGGCCGGTGGGTTGGCGGCTGGGCTGTTGGGTTCGGCTGCGGTGGTGGGTCGGGTGCGGCCGGGCCGGGTTGCGGTGGTGTTCTCCGGTCAGGGTGCTCAGCGGGTCGGGATGGGCCGGGAGTTGTATGCGGCTTTCCCGGTGTTCGCCAGCGCTTTCGATGAGGCCTGCGCGCTCCTGGAGGCCGAACTCACCGCCGCCGACGGGGTGGTGACCGGCCTGGCCGGCGGTGCGAGCCTGCGAGAGATCATCCTCGGCCACAACAGCCAGAACGACCGGTACGACCACACAAGCCAGGACGGTCAGACCAGCCAGTCCGGTGAGGCAAGCCAGACCAACCAGAACGGTCAGCCCAGCCAGAACGGCCAGAACGGCCAGACCGGCGGCTCTGGCCTGAGCGACCTGAGCGGCGAGAACGGCCGGACGGGCGGGATCGGCGAGGCTGGCGAGAGCGGCCAGGCCGGGGAGACCAGCCACACGAGTGTTAGCGGTGGCGGGTCTGCTGCTCATGGGGTGCTGGATCAGACGGTGTTCGCTCAGGCCGGGTTGTTCGCGGTGGAGACGGCGTTGTTCCGGCTGTTGGAGTCGTTGGGGGTGCGGCCTGATTTTGTGGCGGGGCATTCGCTGGGGGAGATCACTGCGGCGCATGTGGCCGGTGTTCTGGATTTGGCTGATGCGTGCCGGTTGGTGGCTGCTCGTGGCCGGTTGATGCAGGGGTTGCCGTCCGGTGGTGCGATGGCGGCGATCGGCTGCGGCGAGGAGCAGATCGCGCCGGTGCTGGCCGGGCGTGGCGAGATCTCGGTGGCGGCGGTGAACGCGCCGGGTTCGGTGGTGGTCTCCGGCGCCGGCGACCAGGTGGAACAGGTCGTGGAATGGGCGCGGAACCAGGGGTATCGCACCCGGCCGTTGCGGGTGTCGCACGCGTTCCACTCGCCGTTGATGGAACCGATGCTGGCCGAGTTCGAGCATGTGGTGGCCGGGTTGACGCTGCGTCGCCCGGAGCTGCCGCTGGCGTCCAACCTGTCGGGTGACCTGGCCGGCGAAGAGGTCACCGAGCCCGGGTACTGGGTCGAGCATGTGCGGCGGCCGGTCCGGTTCGCCGACACCATCACCACCCTGCGCGGACACGGGGTCGGCTGTTACATCGAGGCAGGCCCGGACGCCCAGCTCACCCCGATGATCGAACAGACCCTCACCCACCACGACAACGGAGACGGGCACGACGGCGGTGAGCCCGCGGTGGTGGCGTTGCTGCGCCGTGACCGGGAGGAGACGGCTCAACTGGTCGCCGGGCTGGGTCAGGCGTGGACATGTGGCACCGGTGTGGACTGGACCGCCTGGCCGTCCTGGACCATCGCGACCACCGCGACCACCGCGACCACCGAAAGCGCCGGAACTACCGCGACCACCGGAACCACCGCGGCCGGACCAGCCGGACGGGCCGGTTCGGCCGGGGTTCGGGTCGGCCATCTGGATCTGCCCACCTACCCCTTCCAGCGACGGCACTACTGGCTGCAACCCGCCCCCGCCGGTGACCCGGCCGCCCTTGGCCAGACCGCCGCCGACCACCCCATCCTGGGAGCAGTGGTGGAGCAACCCGACGGCGGCGCCATCCTGACCGGCCGGTTATCGACCACCGCTCAGCCCTGGCTGGCCGACCACGCCATCAACGCCACCCCCATCCTGCCCGGCACCGCCTTCGTCGAACTCGCCCTGCGCGCCGGAGACCAGGTCGGCTGCCCCACCATCGACGAACTCACCCTGCACGCCCCCCTGCCCATCCCCGACCCCGGCCACCACAACAACAGCCACCACAGCCACGGCGACACCGGAAGCGTCGTGGTGCAGGTCACCGTGACCGCGCCAGGCCAAGACGGCCGACGTCAGATCACCATCCACTCCAAAGACGACCACGGCCACTGGACCCGGCACGCCACCGGCACCCTCACCCCCACCCCCGCCACCGCTCAAGACACCCCGACGGAGTTGAGCCAGGCCTGGCCTCCGCCGGGCGCCGAGCCACTGGACACCACCGGCCTGTACGACCGCCTGGTCGACCACGGCTACGGCTACGGCCCCGCCTTCCACGGCCTCACCCACGCCTGGAAACACCACGACGACCTCTACGCCGACATCACCCTCCCCGAACAAGCCGGACAAACCACCCGATACGGCATACACCCCGCGATCCTCGACGCCGCGATGCACGTGGACCTGGTGGCCGGGCCGAAGGCCACGCTGATCCCGTTCAACTGGAACGGCGTCACCCTGCACGCCGCCGGCGCCACCGCGCTGCGCGTACGGCTGCGCCGCCTGGACGGCGACGAGGTCACCAGGCTGGACCTGGCCGACCCCGCCGGCCGGCCGGTGGCCACCGTGGAGACGGTGGTGTCCCGGCCGGTCAAGGCCGACCAACTGGCACAGGCTCGCCCGGCCTCGGAGTCGCTGCTCGCGGTGACGTGGCGGCCGGTCGCGCCGTCGGGTCCTCTCGGCGCGGTGGACGTCTCCGACGCGCTCGTCATCGACGCCACCGGCGGCGCCGGCGAAGCTTCAGGGGGCGATGTGCCGGATCGGGTGCGTCGTGCCCTGCGTCCGGTCCTTACCGGGCTGCAGACCTGGTCGGTCGCGGCGGACACCCGGCCGGCAGTGGTGGTCACGCGGGGTGCCGTGGCGGTGCGCGACACCGAAGGGCCGGATCCGGCGCGGGCCGCGGTCTGGGGCCTGGTGAGGGCCGCACAAGAGGAGAACCCCGGCCGGATCATCCTGGTCGACCTGGATCCGGCCGCTGACCTGGCGGACGGCGTGCGCGTCGCCCTGGCCACCGGCGAGCCCGAGCTGGCGATCCGTGACGGCCGGCCGTGGGTCCCCCGGCTGACCCGCGCCGCAGTCCCGCGCGAGGCTCACGCCGACCGGGTATCGCGCGCCGCAGCCGTTGACCCGTACGACGCGGCCTGGCCGGTCGATGGGACCACGCTGATCACCGGCGGCACCGGCGGGCTGGGCGCCCTGATGGCCCGGCATCTGGTCGCCGTGCACGGCGTGCGGCATCTGCTGCTGGT
>NZ_JBSGDZ010000069.1:0-6706 GCF_053602655.1 Sphaerisporangium sp. NPDC004334 | reverse complement strand
CAGCCCTATCTCCACGGTCACCTTCGGCCCCGACGGACGGACCCTCGCCACCATCGGCGACGGCCTGACCCGATTATGGGACGTACAGACCCGCAAACTGAGCGGTGCCGCTATTACTGGATACACCGGCTGGGTCTCCTCGGTCGCCTTCAGCCCCGACCGGCGGACACTGGCCGTCGGCGACGACGGCACCGTGCGGCTGTGGGACATCACCACACGCACTCCCCTGGGCGCTCCGTTCACCGCCAACAAGAACGCCGTCACCGCCATCTCCTTCAGCCCAGACGGAAAGACACTGGCCACCGGCGGCTTCGACGGCACCATGCGACTGTGGGACACCACGACACGCACCCCCATCGGCGAACCACTCCCCGCCCACGAACACGCCATCACCGCCATCTCCTTCAGCCCCGACGGCCAGATCCTCGCCACCGGCGGCTCCGACGGCACCATGCGACTGTGGGACACCACGACACGCACCCCCATCGGCGAACCACTCCCCGCCCACGAACACGCCGTCACCGCCATCTCCTTCAGCCCCGACGGCCAGATGCTGGCCGGCAGCGGCCTGGACGGCGTGGCGCGACTGTGGCAGGTCAAAACACGTACACCGATCCGGCTTGTTCTCCCCGGACACCCCCGTGGCGATTTCTCCGTCGCTTTCAGCCCCAAAGAGCCGGCGATCCTGGCCATCGGCGGTGGTGACGGCATGGTGCGGTTATGGGACGCCGCCGCCCGCAAACCCGTCGGCGCGCCGCTCACCGGCCACAACTACCGCGTCACCTCGCTCGCTTTCAGCCCCGACGGACACACCTTGGCCACCGCCGGTGAGGACAACACCGTGCGGTTGTGGGACATCAGACTCCACACCTCCATCGGGACTCCGCGCACCGATCAGCCGAGCTTGGGCACCCCGGTCGCCTTCAGCCCCGACGGACGGATCCTGGCCATCGGTGGCGGTGACGGCACCGTGAAGCTGTGGGACGCGGTGAACCGCGCACCCATCGGCGCGCCGCTCACCGGCCACACCAGGGCGATCACCTCAGTCGCCTTCAGCCCCGACAGCCGAACCCTGGCCACGAGCAGTTTCGATGGCACAACACGACTGTGGAACACACGAACCGGTGAAGCCATCGGTGCACCGCTGACCGGACGTGCCTTCGCGGCCACCTCGGTCGCTTTCAGCTCCGACGGACGGACCCTGGTCACCAGCGGCGCGGACGACAGCAGTGCGCGATTGTGGGATGTCCGTACAGGCAAGCCCCTCAATGCCCCGCAAGCCAGCAGCCGCGGATGGGATAGCTCATCCGTCTTGAGCTCTGATGGGCGGATCATGGCCAGTATCAGCCAGGAGGGCAAGGTTCGGCTATGGCAGGTCAATACCGGCACTCCCATCAGTGCCCTCCTCGTCGACCACACCAACAGGGTGACCTCGCTCGCCTTCAGCTCCGACGGACGGATCCTGGCCACCGGCAGCAAGGACGGCACGGTTCGGCTATGGCGGGTCGACACCCGCGCTCCCATCGGCGCCCCCCTCGTCAGCCACACCGACCAGGTCACCTCGCTCGCCTTCAGCCGCGACGGACAGACCCTCGCCACCAGCGGCGCGGATGGAACTGTGCGCCTGTGGGACACCGCGACCAGCGCCCCCATCGGCGCCCCCCTCGTCGGCCACACGTCCTGGATCGCCTCGCTCGCCTTCAGCCCTGACGGACAGACTCTGGCCACCAGCAGCGACGACGACACGACACAACTATGGGAAGTGGGCATGCCCAAAGATCCGCTCGCAGCCGTCTGCGCGATTCCCGCCCGCTCCTTCACCCGCGCCGAATGGGCCCAATACGTATCGGAAGTGGAGTATCGACCGGTTTGCCCCTCACGCCCCGAACAAGCGACGCCGTAACCGCCCCTGTACACCGGCCGGGGCCGCACCCCATACCACCATGCTCGACTGCACGTCTCGGTGACGAGGTTCGTGCCTCTATTCAGGGGCGTGTCGTCTCATGACGCGATCACCAGGTGGGGCTGCCCGACAGATGGGTGAGCAGCATGTCCAGCGGTCGCGGCACGCGGTCGAGGTCGAGTGCCGCGACGAGCGGGGCGGCGTAGCGGATCTTGCGGCCGCCGCCCGATCCCATGAACCGGCGGAGCTGGGCGTGGGTCGTGCCCCCGCGCCATGCGGGTTGCTTCTGGAGTGTGCGAAACGAGCTGAGCTCGCCCTGGGCGTCGACGACGCGTTCGACCGTGGCGGTGCCGAGGGCGCGGATCAGCTCGTCTTCCAGGTCGGCGACGCACACGAAGAAGCCGAGCGCCTCCAGATCGCTCCGGCCCAGATCGGACCCGAGGCCGGCGCGCTCGAGGCCCCGCCGGAAGTGGTCTTCCTCTCCTACGTCGCACAGACCGGCCAGCCGGAGGTCGCGACCGGAAGGGCCGAACCTGCGAATGTGGGTTCCGATGTTCGTGGCACCGCCCATCGCCACGATGGAGATGCCTTCGGCCGCCAGGTTCCGGCCGCGGCGCTCGGCCAGCGCCTCGACGGCCGACCTGTCACTGACTCCCTCGACCAGGACCACGGTTCGCGTGTCGCTCACGGGCCCAGCCTCGCACTGCACCCGAAGACGTTCACCATGTTTCACGCGTCGGGAGGTCACCGGCCGAGGTCATCGCCGCGGATCAATGTCTCCGGCCGCCGTGCCGCTGTCACCGCGCGAGCAGTGGGAGCGCCGGGAAGTCGTGGTCCTGCCACAGCAGCCGCGAGGCCTCCTCCGGGTAGGCGGTGACCGTCGACGGCGTGTCGAAGATCTGCGCGAGGCGCCGGCCGGTGTCGTACGCGGGCCAGCCCGGGTCGCCGTGTGCGGCGAACGCCGTCCACGCTCCGCGCATCCGCGCCGACAGCTCCTCCGCCTCCGAGGAGGGCGGGGCGCCGATCAGCGTGGCGGGTCGTCCACTGCTGAGGTTGCCGAAGACTAGCGGCACGTCCAGGCCGTGGCAGGCGCCGAGGGCGCCGCCCCATCCCGGCGCGGGCCAGGTCAGTTCGTACAGGTGGGCCCGGCCGCCGCCGGCGATCTGCGCCTCGGCGAGGTGGAGGCTCGGCATGCGGAACAGCCAGTCCGAGTTGACCAGCTCGTACAGCTCCTCGTCGGACGCGGCCGGGAACGCCTCCCGGTATCGGCGCGGGCCGTCCGGGCCGGGGGCGAGCATGCGCAGAGCGGTCTCGGTCTGCTCGTAGGTGACCTGGCCGAGCACGCCATCGATCAGGCTGAACAACCGGTGCTCGTCCCGAGTGTGCCCGGCGAGAAGTACGACGTCGCGGGCGGCGCCGTCGGCCAGCGCCCGCCAAGGGGTGGCCGGCAGGACGTCACCGTCGACGACAGGGGCGTACGGCATCGGCCGGTGGGTGATCTGCCCCCAGCGCTCCCGCCATTGGGCCATCTTGGCGTGGACCGCGTCGCCCGCGGCGGGAAGCCGGGCCGGGGCCACCGCCGACAGGCCGGACACCGTGGGCTCTGCCCCCAGCTCGGCGGCGCAGGCGGCGGCGATGTCGGCGGCCAGCTCGGGAGAGAAGAACGGGCCCGGCACACTCTGCGCGACCGCCCGGTGGAAGAGCCCGGCGGCGCGCGGCATGGCGAGCAGGGCGGCGACCGACCCGCCACCTGCCGACTCCCCGAAGACCGTGACCCGGTCCGGATCGCCGCCGAACATCCGGATGTTGTCGCGCACCCACCGCAGGGCCTCGACCTGGTCGAGCAGTCCCCGGTTCGCCGGGGCTCCGCCGATCTGCGCGAACCCCTCGATGCCGAGACGGTAGTTGAGGGTCACGACCACGGTGCCACTCACGGCCAGGCGCCCGGCGTCGTACTGCGGAAGGCTCGAGTCGCCGATGCCGTAACCGCCGCCGGGAATCCACACCATCACCGGCAGCCCCGCCGCCGGGCCGGGTTCCGGCGTCCAGACGTTGAGCGTCAGCCAGTCGTCGCCGGCGGCGTCCTCCGGCACCCCCAGCACCCCGGACTGCGGGGGCGGCGGGCCGTACGCGACCGCCGGGCGCACACCATCCCAGCCGCGCACCGGCCGCGGCGCGGCGAACCGGAGGGCGCCGACCGGCGGCTCGGCGAACGGGATGCCACGGAAGACCGCCAGGCCCGCCTCCCGGCCCCCGCGCAGAACGCCGGCCCTCGTGCGGACCTCCGGCTCGGACTCGGACGACTTGCTGGATGCGGTGACGGCCACGTCGCGGTCTCCTCCCGGTTCCGGCTCGCGCCGAGCATCCCAGCGCACGCCATCGGCGGGCAAACCATTTAGCGCGCCCGCGGACCCGTGGTCGAGGAGTTGCACGTGTGGTCCATCGGGCCTGCTGGAGGAGATCCTTCATCCTCGACACCGAGTCCAGCGCCGGTTCAGCGGGCCCGAACCGGGTTGGCCTGACGCCATCGCCGCCGCGCTCATCTGCCGCCGCAGACTCACCGAACAAGACGACGCTGAGACATAGGTGAGGTGTGGTGTCGGTGCGACTCGGTCGAGTGGTGGTCGGGTCCTTTCGCTGGTGGGGGGTTCGGCACGGTGTTTCCCACTGGTTCGGTCCCAAGGGTGGCGGCTGTGCGGCGGGCCACCCTAGATCGGCGCTGTCGTTTCGTGTGTGGCGTCGGCGTGCTGAGCATGGCGGCGGTGGTCGCTAGGGGTCAGGCCGTAGGTGGCGCGGAAGATTTTGCTGAAGTGGGCGCTGTCGGTCAGGCCCCAGCGGGCGGCGACCGTGTGCACGGAATGGGAGCGCAGCGCTGGGTCGGCTAGGTCGCGATGACAGCGCTCCAGTCGGCTGCGGCGTATTAAGGCCGCGACCCCCATGCCGTCCCCCTGACTTTGGAACAGTTTGTACAGCTGGCGGGTAGAGATGTTGTGAGCGGCCGCGATGAGGTCGGCGGTCAGGTCCGGGTCGGCTAGCCGCCGGCGGATGAAGCGGTGGATCTGTGCCAGCAGGGTGCGTTGCCGCGCTTGCGGGGAGAGACGATCGGTGGCGTCCAGGTGATGGGCGAAGGTCGCGGCGATGAGGTCCACCGTGACGTCGGCCAGCGCCGTGGAGTCGGCGGCGGTGTAGTGCTCGGCGTGGTCCACCACTGTCAGTAGATGGCTCGCCAGCACGGCGCCGATGCCTTCGTCGGCGCCGAACGGCGCTGCTACCAACCGCTCCACCTTGGCCGGGCGCACATCCAGCGACGCCCGGGGCACCTGAACCATCACCGCCCGCGTGGCACCGGTCGGCGATGAGCGCCTGCCACGGTAGGGCTGCGAGGAATTCATGAGCAGGAACTGGCGTGGACGGAACCGGGCGTCCCGGCCGACGTGAGCCAGATGTCCCTCACCGCTGATGATCAGGTGAAGTTGGTACACCTCGGGGTCGGACTGGCGGACCATCTTGGCGGTTCGCTGAACCTTGACGGCCGAAAGGACGAGATCGGATATCTGTACCGCACCGATGTCCATGACGCGAGCGGATGCATGGAAACCGGCTGTGTCGTCACGACTGAGCTGTGACGGTACGTACGTTTGAGAGGCCAGTTCCACCCAGCGGGGGAAACGGTCCTCAGGAGCCAGATGGTCTATACGTATCTCCGCAATGTTCAACGGGCTTACCCCTAGAAATCGGCCGTCATCATTTCGGGGTGCTGTCGACGCCAGGTAGCCGCCGCATCGGGCCATGCCTTCGTCCCACGCCCTGAACCGCACCATCAGGATGGGAAGGCTCATGGACGCGCAGGCTCGTCCGGACCGCTCGTCGCCGGCATGGTCGACCCTCCCGGCGATATCGGCGCCGTACACGGATCGACTCATCCACTGCTCATACGCCTCCCTTCGCAGCTCGTCAGTGAGCCGTTTCGCCTCCTAGGCTCTGCAATGACCACGTGGCGTCCATGTCGCACTGATTGACACATAGGTGCGGTGTCGATGCGCCTCGGTGGACGGATGGACGAGACGTTTTCGCTGGTGAGAGCTTTGGGGCGGATTTCTCGGACCGGTTCGGTCCGAAGGGTGACGGCTGTGTGCGGGGGTGGGGATGGGTGAGGCGGCGGAGTTGACTCCGAGGCGGTTGTTCGCGGTGCGGCTGACCGAGTTGCTAAAGGTGGCTGCGGACCTGCCGGTGAAGAGCCTGGTCGGTGAGGTGAATCGCCGGCGGCCTGCCGGGCGGGGGCGGCCGGTGAGCGGGCCGCGGATCAGCGACTGGAAACGCGGCCGCCATCTGCCGGAGTCCGAAGCGGCGTTCCTGATGATGATCCGGGTGCTGGTGGAGCATTGCCGGGGTCGGCGGGTGCTTGCTGAGCAGGTGAGTGCGGGTCTGCTGGATGAGGAGCAGTGGCGGCGATGGCTGCACGAGGCTCGGTCATCTCCTCCTGATCCGGTCGCGGTCGAACCAGCCCACGGGAACCCGGCCGCGGCCGAGGCGGCCGGGACGACAAAGACCGGCATCCAGGACACGGGGGCAGAGGAGGCCACTCAGGACACGGGGGCAGAGGAGGCCACTGAGGCCGAGGAGGTCGACCGGTGGGCCGGTGGGTGTCCGTATCCGGGGCTGGCGGCGTTCGAGCAGGATCAGGCGCAGGTGTTCTTCGGCCGGGAGAGGTTGACCGCGCAGTTGGTGGATGCGCTGGCCAACCGGCTGGACCGTCCGGGGATCCTGGTGGTGGCCGGGGCGTCGGGGGCGGGCAAGTCCTCG
>NZ_JBSGDZ010000068.1:0-6768 GCF_053602655.1 Sphaerisporangium sp. NPDC004334 | reverse complement strand
CCGCGCGAACGGCCCGCGCGAACGGCCGGGGACGGCGCGGACGGCGCGGACGGCGCGGACGGCGGGGACGGCGGCGGGCGCCAGGACGGCCCCCATGTCCTGGCGGTGATGGCCCCCAGGACGGGCCGCGCGGCGACCGGGGCACCGGCGTCGAGCGCCATCTCGGGGGACGCGTAGGGTGCTGACGTGGGCACCAAGCAGCCGGGCCGCCCCGCGCGGGGTGCGTCCCCGCCGGCCGGCGCCGGTCCGGGCGCCCGGCCGCCGGACGGGACGGGGGAGGGGCGGGCCCATCCGCACGGACTGGACAACGTCCACCTCCAGGCGCTGCACGCGCTGCTGACCGAGCGCACGGTGACCGGGGCCGCGCTCAGACTGGGGCGAACCCAGCCCACCCTGTCGGCGGCGCTGGCCCGGCTGCGCCGCCACTTCCACGACGAACTGCTCACCCGGGTGGGCAACCACTACGAGCTGACCCCCTTCGCCCGGCACCTGTGCCCGCTGGCCGCCGTCGCCGTCTCGGCCGTGGATCGGGTGTTCTCCGCCCAGGCGGAGTTCGACCCGGCCAGGTCGGGGCGCACCTTCACCGTCGTGTCCTCCGACTACGGCCTGAGCGTGGCCGGCCGGCACCTGATCGGGGTGCTGGAGCGGCGGGCGCCGAACGCCTCGATCCGTTTCGAGCCGGCGACGCCCGAGGCCTTCTCCCGCGACCCCGACTTCTACCGCACCTCCGACGGCGTGCTCATGCCGCACGGCTACCTCGACCTGCCGCGCAGAATGGACCTGTTCCGCGACCGGTGGGTCTGCGTCGTCTCCACCGCCAACCCGGTGGTCGGCGACCGGCTGACCATGGCCGACCTGGACGCCCTGCCCTGGGTCACGACCTTCAGCGACCCGATGGGCAGGGCGGCCCCGTGGCGGCAGATGGAACTGCTCGGCGTGCGGCTGCGCGTGATCGCGGTCGCCGAGTCCTTCCTGGCCATGCCGCGGCTGGTGTGTCACACCGGCGCCATCGCCCTCATGCAGGAAAGGCTCGCCGCCGTCGTGGCCGACGCGCTGGACGTGCGCGTCCTGGAATGCCCGTTCGAGGCGGTCCCGCTGGTCGAGGCCTTCTGGTGGCACCCGGTGCACGACGCCGACCCTGGGCACGCCTGGTTCCGCCGGCTTTTGACCGAGGTGCGCGCCCGCCTGGCCTGACCGAGCCGTCAGGCCGATGGCGCGGCGGTGGGCGCCGGACGGCCGCCGGGGGCGCCGGCGAAGGCGTCCCTGAGCCGGTCGGCGGCCTCCGGCCCGGCGCCGAGGCGGTCCAGGCCGAGCAGCGCGGCCCCCGCGATGGGCGGCAGCGCGGCCACCACCAGCGCCGCCCGGGGCGCCTGCGCGGCGTACCGCTCCTCGACCAGCGCGGTCAGCAGCGGGTCGCGCGAGGTGAGCACGCCGCCGCCCAGCACCACCTCGCACGGGTCGTCGAGCATGCCGAGGCGGCGCATCGCGGCCACGCCCATCACGGCGACCTCGTCGGCCTGGCGTTCCACCACGTCGCGGGCGACCGCGTCTCCGGCGGCCGCGGCCGCCAGCAGTTCGGGCACCAGCCCGTGGAGCCGGTCGGCCCGCAGCTCGCCGAAGTGCAGGGCGATCGTGACCTCCTCGGCCAGCCGCACGCCGAAGAACCCGCGCACGATGTCGAGCAGGGCGGTCGCCGGGCCCCGGCCGTCCTCGGCGCGCACGGCGTGCCACAGCACCTCCTCGCCCAGGCCCAGGCCGCCGCCCCAGTCGCCGCTGATCCTGCCGAGGGCCGGGTAGCGGGCGACCCGGCCGTCAGGGGCGACCGCGACCGCGTTGATGCCGGCGCCGCACACCACCGCGGCGCCCCACGGCCGGGAGGTGCCGGCCCGCAGCAGCGCGAAGGTGTCGTTGCCGACGACGGCCCGCCGGCCGTACCCGCGGGCCATGATCTCGTCGTGGAGCAGGTCCTCCTCCACGGGCAGGTCGGCCCCGGCCACGTACGCCGCCACCAGGTCGGCGTACGGCGGCTCGGCCTGCGGGCCGAGGGCCAGCCGCGCGGTGTGGCCGAGCACGTCGATCGCGGCGGCCACGCCCGCGCTCTGCGGGACGAACGCGCCGCCCCTGCCGGTGGCCAGGACGGTGCCGTCCTCGGCCACCAGGGCGACGTCGGTCTTGCTGTTGCCGCCGTCGACGGCCAGGACCGTCCTCACGCGGGCACCGCCCCGTCGCCGGCCCAGGGCAGGAAGGCGCGGTTGGCGGCGACCAGCCGGGCGGCCAGGTCGGACGACAGGGACGCCTGCCCTACCAGCGGGTGGGCGAGCAGCGCGTCGGCGACCCGGTCGGCGCCGCCGTGCAGGGCGGCCTCCAGCGCCAGCGCCTCGTAGGCGGTGACGTGCGCGATCAGCCCGGCGTACAGCGGCTCGACCGGGTCGACCGGCAGGGCGGCGGCGCCGGAGGAGCCGACCCGCGCGGGGACCTCGATCACCGCGTCGTCGGGCAGGAAGGGCAGCGTGCCGTCGTTGCGCAGGTTGACCACCTGGACGTCGCCCCGGTCGCCGGCCAGCGAGGCGATCAGGGCCACCGCCGCCTCGGAGTAGAAGGCGCCGCCGCGCCTGGCGAGCAGCTCGGGCTTGGTGTCCACGGCGGGGTCGGCGTACATGCGCAGCAGCGACTCCTCCAGGGCGGCCACCTCGGCCGCGCGGGAGGGCTTGCCGAGCTGCTCGGCCACCACGGCGTCGTGCTCGTAGAAGTAGCGCAGGTAGTACGACGGCACGACGCCGAGCCGCCGGATCAGCGGCGCGGGCAGGCCGATGTCGGCGGCGATCTCCTCGCCGTGGTCGGCCAGCAGCTCCGGCAGGACGTCCCGGCCGTCCACGTGGACGGAACGTTCCCAGGTGAGGTGGTTGAGCCCGACGTGGCCGAGCGAGACCCGCTCGGGGGCGACGCCGAGGTGGGCGGCGAAGCGCCGCTGGAACCCGATGGCCACGTTGCACAGGCCGATGGCCCGGTGCCCGGCCTGCAGCAGCGCCCGGGTGACGATGCCGACCGGGTTGGTGAAGTCCACGATCCAGGCGTCGGGCGCCACCTTGGCGACGCGTTCGGCGATGTCCAGCACCACCGGGACGGTGCGCAGCGCCTTGGCCAGCCCGCCCGCGCCGGTGGTCTCCTGCCCGACGCAGCCGCAGGCCGGCGGCAGCGTCTCGTCCACGTTGCGGGCGGCCTGCCCGCCCACCCGCAGTTGCAGCAGCACGGCCTGCGCCCCCGCCGCGCCCTGGTCCACGGTGGCGGCCGTGGAGACGACGGCCGGGTGGCCGGCCCTGCGCAGCATCCGCGACGCCATCGCCGACACCAGCGCGAGCCGCCGCTCGTCGGGGTCCACCAGGACGATCTCGGAGATGGGAAGCTCGTCGCGCAGGCGCGCGAAGCCGTCGATCAGCTCGGGCGTGTAGGTCGAGCCGCCCCCGACAACGGCCAGTTTCATCACTTGACTCCCGTCAGCTTGACGCCCTCGATGAAGGCCTTCTGGGCGAAGAAGAACACGATGATCACCGGTGCCATGGCCAGCAGGGTGGCGGCCATGGTGAGGTTCCACTGTGTGTGGTGCACGGCTTTGAAGGATGCCAGTCCCAGCGACAGCGTCCAGTTCGAGGGCTCGGTCCCGGCGTACAGCAGGGGACCGTAGTAGTCGTTCCAGCAGTAGAAGAACTGGAACAGCGCCACCGCGGCGATCGCGGGCCGCGCCATGGGCAGGATGACCCGCACCAGCGTGCGCAGTTCCCCGCATCCGTCCACCCGCGCCGCGTCGGAGTACTCCCGGGGGATGGTCACCAGGAACTGCCGCAGCAGGAAGATGGAGAACGCGTCGCCGAGCAGCATGGGCAGAATGAGAGGCCACAGCGTCCCGGTCAGGTGGAAGCGCGCCCACAGGATGTAGATCGGCACCGCCACCACCTGCGGAGGCAGCATCATCGTGGTGATGACCAGCAGGAACGCCAGCCTGCGCCCCGGGAAGCGCAGCCGCGCCAGCGCGTAGGCGACCGGGATGGACGACACCAGCATGAACACGGTGGCCAGGACCGCGTACAGCAGCGTGTTGCCGATCCAGGTGAGCAGCGGCGCCCGCCGGAAGATGTCGGCGAAGTTGCCCCACTCGAAGTGGTCGGGCCACAGCCGCGAGGTGAGCGCCTGGTGGTCGGTCATCACCGCGGTCAGGGCGATGAACACCAGCGGGCCGATGAACATGATCGCCAGGGCGATGGCGAGCGCGTGGGTGGCGATCCAGCCGAGCGCGACGCGCCGCCGGTGGCCGCGCGGGACGCGCGGGCGGGCGCGCCCGGCCGGCGGGGCCGGAGCCGCGGTGAGGGTCATGCCTCCTCCTCGATGCCGCGGAACTGGCGCAGCAGGATCAGGGTGAACACCATGGACACCGCGAACAGGATGAGCGCCAGCACGCAGGCGTAGCCCATGGCGAAGTCGCGGAACCCCTGGTGGAAGAGCCATTCGGGGAAGGTCAGGGTGGACTGGTCGGGGTAGCCGGGGACGAAGACCGTCCCGGCGGAGTCGGTGCCCCCCGAGGCCACCCGCGCCGCCACCATCGCCTGCGTGAAGTACTGCAGCGTCTGGATGACCCCGGTGACCGCGGCGAACATCAGCACCGGGCGGATCACCGGCAGGGTGATGTGGGCGAACTGCTGCCAGGCGCCCGCGCCGTCCAGCGCGGCGGCCTCGTACAGCTGCTTGGGCACGTCCAGCAGCGCCGCCAGGAAGATGACCATGAGGTCGCCGACCGACCACAGGGCCAGCAGGGTCAGGCCGGGCTTGGCCCACGCCGGGTCGCCGAACCAGTCGGGGGAGGGCAGGCCGAGCGCCGACAACGCCGCCGCCACCGGTCCGCTCGCCGGGTTGAGCAGGTACACGAACCCCAGCGTCCCGGCGACCAGCGGCACCAGCGAGGGCAGGTAGAACACGGTGCGGTAGAAGCCGGCCCCGGCCTTGAGCCGGGTGATGAGCTGGGCGACGCCCAGGCCGAACGCCACCCGCAGCGGCACCATCACCGCGACCAGCCACAGCGTGTTCCTGATGGCGGTCCAGGCGGCCTCGTCCCGCAGGAAGTACCGGTAGTTCAGCAGCCCCACCGGTTCCAGGCTGAACAGGTCGTACCGCTGGAAGGAGAAGTAGACGGTCGCCAGCAGCGGGTAGGCGAAGAACAGCCCGAAACCCACCAGCCAGGGCGACAGGAACAGCAGGGCCACCAGGCCGCGGCGGCGCCGCGGGGACCGGGCCGGGACGGGCGCCGCGTTCCCGCGGCGCCCGAGCGTCGTCGTCGCCATCGGATCAGCCGCCCGCGGTGAGCTTCAGCTTGTCGTCGATCTTCTTGTCGACGTCGGCGAGCAGCGCGTCCAGGTCGTCACCGCGGCCGGACTCCCACTTGATCTGCGCCTCCTGCAGCGTCTGCTGGTTGAAGGCCGAGTTGATGTGGGCGGGCAGGGTGCTACTCGCGGGGTTGGCGAAGATGTCGAGGAAGGTTTGGAAGTTCGGGTCCTTGTCCAGCTTGGGCGACTGCAGCGCCGGCAGCGTGCTCGGCACGTTGCGCAGGGCGTTGGACAGGGTGACCAGCGCGTCGGTGTCGGTGGTGAGGTAGCGCACCAGGTCCCAGGCGGCCTGCGCGTGCTTGGCGCCCCGCGGGATGCCGATGACCGTGCCGGCGATGAAGCCGCCGCCGTACAGGTCGGGCCGGTCGTCGGCGACCGGGACCGGCGCGGTGCCGTAGTCGAGGCCGGAGGCGTCGGAGGCGATCATGGCGTTGCGCCACTCGCCGTCGATGGCCATGGCGACCTGCCCCTTCATGAAGGGGTTGTCGGCCGACCACTCGTCACCGAAGCTCTTGCGGAACTTCTCCAGCTTGTCGTACCCGAACCAGTCGACCAGGTCCTTCTGCCAGGTCATCAGCTTCTTCCACGCCGGGTCGCCGCCGATGGCCGAGGTGCCGTCCGGGTTGGTCCACTTCGCGCCGACCATCGTCCCGGTGTGGATCGGGGCGTTCTCGTACATCTGGCTGCCCGGCACGAACCCGGCGACCTTGATGTCGCCCTTGGAGTCGCGCACGGTGAGCTTCTTGGTCAGCGCGGCCAGCTCCGACAGCGTCTTAGGGGGCTGCGCGCCCTTCATCAGCTTCTTGTTGTAGTACAGGCCGTAGGTGTCGGCGAGCATCGGCATCACGCACCGCCGGCCCTTGTACTGGGTGTACTCGGCGATGACCTTCGGGAACAGCGACTCCTGCACCTTGCTCGCCGCCATGTACGGCTCGAGATCCTGGAAGATGCCGGTCTTGCAGAAGGTCGCGACGCTGTCGGTGGTGAACGACAGCGCCACGTCCGGCGGGTTGCCGCCGCGCGAGGCCTGGATGATCTGGTCGTCCTGGACGGCCTTGGTGGTCGTGACGGTGATCCAGGGGTACTGCCGGTGGAACCCCGCAAGGGCGTCGTCGAAGGCTTTGAGCTCGTTGTCGGCGACGAAGCCGTGCCACATCGTGATGGTGACCGGGGTCCGGTCGGGGGTGCTCCCGCTCTGCGGCTTCGCGGGCGCGTTCTCGGTGCCGGCCGTGCAGGCGGACACGGCCGGCGTGGCCAGGGCGGCCACGACGGCCAGGGCCGCCGCCGCGAGCTTCGGGCGTGGTTTCGGTGTGGAGGTCCAGTGGGACGGTGACAGGAAATGGATCGCGGTCGGCAACTTGCTGCCTTCCTTCTCCGCCTTCTCCGGCGCCCTGAT
>NZ_JBSGDZ010000067.1:0-7455 GCF_053602655.1 Sphaerisporangium sp. NPDC004334 | reverse complement strand
CCAGGTGCGCGTCGATCTCGGCGTCGTCGGCCAACCCGGCCGCGAGCAGCTCGCCGCGCACGTGCCGTATGGTCGCCGCCTCCAACCGGTCGCAGGCCGGCCCGCCGACCGGGAACGAGCCCGCCGCGGCGACGTCCACCAAGCCCGCCTCCCGCAATGCCCTGGGCAGCGTCCGGCCGTAGCGCAGGTCGGCGCCGCGGCGCGCCAGCAGCTCCCGGACCGCGTCGCGCAGCCGGTTGGCCCGCCGCTGCGCGGGGCCGCTGTCGTCCAGGCATGCCAATGGCTGCAGAGCGGTATCGGCGTCCTCGACCAACAGCCAACCGCCGGGCCGTAGCGCCGCCGCCATCGTGGCCAGCGCCCGGGCCCGGTCGGGCAGGTGGACCAGCACGAGGCGGGCGTGCACCAGATCGAACGTCCCCGGTTCCGGGGGCGGATCAGCGACGACGTCGTGCCGGCGCACCTCGTACCCGTCGCCCGCCTTCAGCCAGGACGGGTCGATGTCGGTGGCCAGCACGTACCCGGTCGGGCCGACGGCCGCCGCGAGCGCCTCGGGGATGCTGCGGCCACCCGCCCCCACCTCCCAGCAGCGTGAGCCGGCCCTGACCCCGAGCCGGTCGAAGTGCGCGCGCGTCACACCGTCGAACAGCTCGGCCAGCCAGACGAATCGCTCGCCTGCCTCGGCGCGCGCGTTGTCCAGCAGGTACCCGCGGGCGGGCTCTCCACCGGGCACGGTGGTCACGCCGGTCGGATCCGGTCGGCCACCGACGTCCGGCGGGCGAGGCGAGGAGGTCATCACCACATGGTCGACCTCCCCGCGCCGCCACGCCACAACGACGGCAGAGGCATATCTCACACAACGACACCGCCACCGCCATCAGCCGCAAGCGCCGTGTTCTGTGCTCTACCGAGCCGCCCGTGACCCGAGGCACGGCGAGACGGCGCGTCACTAATTATCATTTATCGGCCCTTGGCGAATTGCTACATTGGTCGCACGTTTTACCTGGCGTGGGAAGGCTCACCAGATGGCGCTGATCGTGTTCGTGCCGGGCGCGGATGAACGCTGACTCGCCGGATCCCGAAGGTCCTGGTCAGGATTCCGCCGTCCCTGAGTCCGGTTACTCGGTGGAGGTCAGGGAATCGCAGGGCGTCCAGGTCGGTGAGCGGAACACCCAGATCAACTACACGTATAACAGGCTGACCTGGGTGGACGGATTGGCGCCGCCGCCGCTGGTGAGCGTGTCGGGAGAGATCGATTCCCCCTACCGGGGGCTGAATGCGTTCGAGGAACAGGACGCCCCATTCTTTTTCGGGCGGGAAGCGGCCGCGGGCGAGATACTTGACCGGATGGCGCGCCAGTTGACGGGAGCCGGCCTTCTCGTCGTCTCCGGGGTCTCGGGCGCGGGCAAGTCCTCACTGCTGCGCGCCGGGGTCATTCCCCGGATCAGGGGGACCGGGCTGGCGGGTGCACCCGAAGCGGCCACCTGGCCGTGCCTGGTGCTCACCCCCACCCCGTCCCCGCTCGATGAGCTGGCGCTGCGCATCGCCGTACTCGGCGGCGCCGGTGCGGGCGTGCTGCGGCAGGCGGCACAGTCGGACACGGCGGCCTTCGCGCTCGCCGTGCGGCAGGCCGCCCTGACGGCGGCACCGCCGTCCGCCGGGCCGCCGGACGCGGCGGCGGGGCAGCGCAGGCCGTCCAGTCCGCGGCTGCTGATAGTGGTGGATCAATTCGAGCAGGTTTTCACGCAGTGCCCGGATGAGGCGGAGCGCGCGGCGTTCATCGCGGCCCTCCACGCGGCGGCGACGCTGAAACACGGAGCGGAACAGCAGCCGGCCGCGCTGGTCCTGCTCGGCGTGCGCGCCGACTTCGAGGCCCGCTGCGCGAACTACCCGGCGCTGGCCGACGCGGTCCAGAACCGCTACCTGGTGACCGCCATGACCGCGCGGCAGCTGCGGCTGGCCATCACCGAGCCCGCCCGGCAGGCCGGCGCCGAGGTGGCGCCCGAACTGGCCGACGTGCTGCTGGCCGAAATCCGGGCCCGGCAGCACGGCGGCTCCGGGCCGGGGGTGCTCCCCCTGCTGTCACACGCGCTCGACAAGGCATGGCGGTCCCGCTCAGGCCCGAACCTGACGCCGGCTGACTACGAGCGGACCGGCGGCATCGAACGGGCCGTCGCCGACAGCGCGCAACGCGCCTATGACCAGTTGACGGCCGGCCGGCAGGCGGCGGCCCGGCAGGTGTTCATCCGGCTGACCGCCGTCGGCGGGGACAACGTGGACACCGCGCAGCGGGCCACGCGAGCCGAGCTGACCGGTGGCCTCAGCGCCGCGCAGGCGCGCGACGTGGCGGCGGTCCTGGAAGCGTTCGCCGCCGAACGGCTGCTCACCCTGGCCGCCGACAGCGTGGAGATAAGCCACGAGGTGCTGCTCACCGCCTGGCCGCTGCTGCGCGACAGCTGGCTGGCGGATACCCATGCCGACCGCGTCGTCCGGACCCGCCTGCGGAACGCGGCGGCCGAATGGGACCTTCACTCCCAGGACCCCTCTTACCTGTACGGCGGCACCCTGCTCGAAGCCGCCACCGAGACGGTCGGCAGGATCGACGCCGATCCCGGGCGTAACCCGCCGCTCAGCCAGGCCGAGCGGGACTTCCTGCGGGCCAGTGACCGCTCTCGCCTCGCCCAGGCCCGCCGCCGCCGCGCGGTCCTGGCCGGCCTGCTCGCGCTCGCCCTCGCCGCCGTGGCAGGGGGCGGCGTCGCGCTGGTCAACGCGGCGAACGCCAACCGGCAGGCGGCCATCGCCAACCACCAGCACGCCATCGCGCTGTCCCGCCTGCTCGCCACCAAGGCGGTGTCCCTTGACCCCACCGACGCGGTCATCGCACGACGGCTGGCGGCGGCGGCCTGGCACGCGTACCCGACGAGCGAGGCCGGCTCCGCCATGGTGACGCTGCTGGCCGAGCAGCAGCAGTGGGGAATGCTGCCCGCCTCCACGCGCCAGGTGTCCCAGGTGGCGTTCAGCCCGGACGGGAAGCTGCTGGCGAGCAGCGACAATGATGGCACCGTGCGGATATGGGATGTGGCGACGTCCCGTCCGGTCGGCCCGCCGTTGCCCACCACCTCGCGGCCGGACGGCTACCCCGACTCGCTGGGACTCGCCTTCAGCCCCGACGGCAGGCTGCTCGCCGCCGCCGGTCACGACCGCAGGCTGTGGATCTGGAATGCGGCCGACGGCCAGCCCGTCGGGGTCCCGCTCCGGCCTGACGACCGGAACGCCTATACCGCACCGGATGTGGTGGCGTTCAGCCCGGACGGCAAGCTGCTGGCCGCCGGCTGCAACGACGGGACGGTCCGCCTGTGGGACATGACGGCCGGCCACCCGGCCGGCCCGCCGGCGCGGCAGTTCGTCGGCCCCTACCGCGCTGTGTCCGCCCTCGCGTTCAGCCCGGACGGCATGGTGCTGGCGGCCGGCACCGGCCGCGACGAAGGCCGGGTGCGGCTGTGGAGCATGACCACGGGCAGACTCCTCGGCGCGCCCCTCCGGGCCCAGCCCACCGGTCAGGACATCGGCGTCAACACGGTGGCGTTCAGCCCGGACGGCAAACTGATGGCCACCTACGCCGAGTCCGGCCTGGTGCGGCTGTGGGACCCGGCGACGGGCCGGGTCGTCAGGCAGTTCCCGTCCGGTGCCCCGGCCACCTTCGCCGAGGGGATGGCGTTCAGCCCGGACGGCCGGCTGCTGGCGGTCGCCGACGGCAATGATGACCTGATCCGGCTGTGGAATCCCGCCACCGGCCGGCAGACCGGCGAAACCCTCGCGGTCAACTCCACCGTTTCCTCGTACGTCAACGGCCTGGCGTTCAGCCCGCGGGGCCGCATACTGGCCGGCGCCGCCGGCGACGGCACGGTCCGGCTGTGGGACCTGGCCGCCCGCCGCTTCGTCGGCCAGCCGCTGCGCGCCGCGACGGGGAACGCCGCCCTGGTCATCTACGACCTGGCGTTCCGCGGGCAAGGCGACCTGCTCGCCGCCCTCAGCAGCGACGGCCTGGTCCGGTTGTGGAATCCTGCCACCGGCCGGCAGGAAGGGGGGCCACTCCAGGTCGGCGACACGTCGTTCAGCGGCGGCTCGCTGGCGTTCAGCCCGGACGGCACCCGGCTCGCCATCGCCGGTTACACCTTGAAGCTCGGCTACCGGGCGCTGGTCCGGGTGTGGAACCCCGTCACCGGGCGTCCCGCCGGACCGTGGCTACAGCCGGCCGGCACTACCAGCCTGCTCAAGGAGGTGGCCTTCAGCCCGGACGGCGACCTGCTGGCCGCCGCAGGCGACGCCCCAATGATCACCCTGTGGGACCGGTCCGGCCGCCGCCGCGTCATCACGACCGGGGGCGATAAGGACCCAGATCCGTCCGGGCTCGCGTTCAGCCCGGACGGGACCCTCCTCGCCGGCGGTCTCGGCAACGTGCTACGCATGTGGAATCCCATCACCGGCCGGCCCGCCGGCGTGCCCGTCCCGGTGAGCAGCGACACGACGGTGACCATCTCCTCGATCGTGTTCAGCCCGGATGGCAAACTGGTGGCCACGGCCGACGGAGCGGGCACCGTGCAGCTATGGAACCCGCTCACCGGCCACCGCGTCGCGCGGCCGCGGCCGCTGCCGCGCTCGGTCGGCATCTTCAAGCTCGCGTTCAGCCCGGACGGCAGCCTGCTCGCCGGCGCGGGCTCCGACGGGACCCTGCGGCTCTGGGACCCGGCGACCGGCCGGTTGGTCAGCGAGCCCTTCCGGGCCGCCGACCTGACGGCCAACCTGCGGACCGTCGCCTTCAGTCCGGACGGCGCGGAAGTGGCCACCGCGGGCAACGACGGGGCGATACGGCGCTGGCGTGTCTGGCCGCTCACCCACCCCTACGAGGCGCTCTGCACCACCACGGGCGCCCCCACCAGCCAAGAATGGTCCAAGTATGCCCCCGATGAACCCCTGCCCGCGGTCTGCTGACCCATCCGGTGAAGCCAGGCCTCCCTGATCGGCCGCCGTGGTGCTCCGGTCAGCCAGAAGTAACTCTCGCAGCGCGGCCGTAACGTCGGCCGACCGTGGGCGTATGACCGGGTATGCGGTATGCGGTATGCGGTATGCGGGGCGGTCATGCGACCTGGTTTCCGAGTCCGGCAGGGCGACCGGTTGGACCCGGCGGTCCGGCTACACCAGCCTGGCCAACCTGACCAGCGGCATCGCCCGAACCAGTGGGCGCGATGCGTGAGCCGAGGGGGAATCGATGGAACCGGTTGCGTTGATCGTGACGGCACTCGCGGCCGGAGCGAGTTCCGGGGTGATCGAGGGACTGGCCGGCACCGTCAAAGAGAACGCGAACGCCGCCTTCGTCAAGCTGCTCGATCTGACGCGGCGCCGGTTCAAGGGAAACGCCAGTGCCGAGGTGATCCTGTCCGAGCACCAGAACGACCCGGCCACCTACGAGGCGCCGCTCGCCAAGAAACTGGCCGCGGCAGGTGCGGCCGACGACACCGAACTTCTCGCCGCGGCCAAGGCCCTGATGGAGCTCCTGGACCGATCGGGCGCGAGTCCCGGCAAGTACAACGTGACGATCAAGGACTCGAAGGGCGTTCAGGTCGGCGAGGACAACACTCAGTACAACACGTTCTGACAGTGTGGGATTGAGCAGACTCATCGGTCGCCCATGAGCAGCAGAGTGTCCAGGCCGCGTACCAGGCCGGTGTGGCCGGTCACCGCTCGGACGGCGAGCAGTGTGCCCGCGACGTACGGCGTCGGGGTGGACCCGGCGTCATGGCGGATGACCAGGCGCTCGTCCGGCAGCGCGAAGACGACCTCGGTCGAGACGACGAAGCTCGGCAGCCGCACCGAGTGCACCTGGGTGCCCGCCACCGTGGCGCCGCGCGCCTCGGCGTACCCGCTGGTCTCGCCGACAGGGACCTGCAAGGTAGGCGTGTTCACCTCGGCGAGCCGCTCGGCCAGCTCGCGGGCCGTCCCGCTCGGCGCGTCCGGCTTACCGGCCTTGGCGTAGTCGATGATCTCGCGGTTGGGCAGGTAGCGGGCGGCGAGCAGGGCGGCGGCCTGGGCCATCGCGGCGGTCAGGGAGAAGTTCCCGGCCGCGGCGACGCCCACTCCTGCCTCCCGGGCCGCGGCGTCGATGCGGGCGAAGTCGTCCGCGCTCAGGCCGGAGGTCCCGATGACGACCGACACCCCACGGCCGATCGCCGCCAGCACGTTGCCGAGCACCGCGTCGTGGGAGGTGTAGTCGACGAGCACGTCCACGCCGTCCAGCGCCTCCTCGACCCGGCCGGACACCGGGACGCCGTTCGGCGCGCCGTCCCAGACCTCGCCCAGGTCCTTCCCGGCGGCCGACCGGCTGACCGCCGAGCGCAACCGCAGATCGTCGGAGGCCAGGACGGCCTCGGCCACCGGCCGTCCGGTCCACCCGGTCGCACCTGCCACACAGACGGAAAGCATGGACGTTCCTCCGGTCGCTCCGCCTCGAATACCGACACCCGGCACGAGGAGATCAACGGTAGCGGCACCCGGACGTCCCCTCCCACAGGGAAGCCGGCGCTTCAGCGGAAAGGCGTCCGCCCATCGTTGATCGGCCTGTGGGCCTCATACCCCGGTATGAAGCCGGGTCATGTCGATAGGTTGGACGATGGGGTCCTGCCGGGCCACGGCGCGGAGGTCGTCACTGAAGCCGGTGCCGCTGAACAAGAGCAGTCGGGTGCGCTCGGCGTTGACGCCCTCGCGGGCACGGAGCAGGTCGCGGACCTGGTCGAGCCGACGCAGGTGCCCCAAGCCCATGACGTCGTTCCATTTGCATTCGCCGATGGCAAGGAGTTGCTCGCGCCGGTGCCGTCCTGGCCGAAGGCCGCGACATCGATCTCGTGAGCGGTCCGGTCGGCCGGGTCGGGGACGGTGCCGCCGGCCACGGTCGAGGGGGACGCCTTGGCGAGGAACGGGAACTCGTCGATGACCGCGACGGTGGGGCCGGCGGTGGCGATGCGCAGGAGCCGGGCCATGGCTTGGTCCCAATCGGCGAAGCGGAACGGGACGGGCTCGCCAACATGCGCGGCCAGCGCGTCGCCGAACTGCCGCAGCGCGTCGGTCTCGGTGGTCTCGGTGGTCTCGGCGTCTTCTCACGAGGGGATCACGCGATCCCCTATTGTCGGACCGACACGCTGGAGGGGTGGATGTCCGACCTGTCCCCGTTACGCACCGGTGAGCCGGGCCGGTTCGGCGACTACCGGGTGCTCGGCCGCATCGGTCAGGGTGGGCAGGGCACGGTGTATCTGGCCGAGTCGTCCGCGGGGGACCGGGTCGCGATCAAGGTCCTGCACCCCCACCTGATGATGGACCCGGACGCGGAGCGCCGGTTCCTGCGCGAGGTGGCCACGGCGCGGCGGGTGGCGACCTTCTCCACGGCACGGGTCATCGAGGTCGGCA
>NZ_JBSGDZ010000066.1:0-10872 GCF_053602655.1 Sphaerisporangium sp. NPDC004334 | reverse complement strand
ACTGGAGGAGATCCCCGGCACCCACCCCCTGCGCGCCGTCGTGCACACTGCGGGAGTGGTGGCCGGCGGGGTGCTCGGCACGCTGTCGGAGGAAGGGCTGGACCGGGTGCTGCGTCCCAAGGCGGACGCCGCCTGGCACCTGCACGAACTCACCCGAAAGCATGACCTCACCCGCTTCGTGCTGTTCTCCTCCGCCGGAGGGATGGTGCTCGCCGCCGGGCAGGGCGACTACGCGGCGGCCAACGCCTTCCTCGACGCGCTCGCCGCGGATCGCGCCGCCGCTGGACTGCCCGCCACCTCACTGACCTGGGGTATGTGGGCGGTGGACACCGGGCTCGGCGGGCCGCTGCGGGAGACCGACCTGGCTCGGGTGCGCAAGCTGGGCATACCAGCGATCTCCGCGGAAACCGGGCTGGCGCTGTTCGACGCGGCTCTGCGCGTGCCCGCGCCGGTGCTGGCGCCGATCCGGCCGGACGTCCACGCGCTGCGAGCTCGCGGCGACGACCTGCCCGCACTCTTGCGTGACCTCGTGGGCGCGCGCCGTACAGCGGCCGTGGCCGCACGGACCAACGGGTCGGACGGCACAGCCGGGCTGCGGGAGCGGCTGGCCGGGCTGCCGGCCCGGGAGCGGGACCGCATGTTGGTCGAGCTGGTCCAGGCCGAGGCGGCAGCGGCACTCGGACACGACACCGCGGACCTGATCGACGCCGAGCGCGGCTTCGTGCAGCTCGGCTTCAGCTCGCTGGCCGCCGTCGAACTGCGGAACCGGCTGCGCCGGCGAACCGGCCTTCCGCTGCCCGCCACGCTCGCCTTCGACCAGCCGAACGCCACCGCGGTCGCCCGATACCTGGCCGAGCGGCTCGCCCCAGCGGTGGCCGAGCGGCCGGCCGCAGCGGAGCCGGAGTCTCCCGAGCCTCCTGCCTCCTCGGCGGACGACGAGCGGCTTGCCGCGGCCTCCGCGGAGGAGCTCTTCGCGATTCTCGACCAGGAGCTGGGTGGCGAGGTGTAGCCGAGGCCACCGACCCCTTGTGCACGGCCCCACCGGTGGGGCCGTGTACAACGCCCTACCCATGACTGACGTTCACCGGCTCGGGCGCCATAACAGGCGCCGACACCACCGCACCACGACCCACCGACCCGGCGCCGATCACACCCAGCACACGACCGGAATGAAGAACCGCGCGCCCGGTGAACACACGTGGACACCGCAACCGACCTCAGAACGACACACTCAGACGCCGACATCGCCGTACCACCCCCCACCGACCAGGCACCGATCACACCCCCACACCGCCGGAAAGTAGAGCCACGCCTGGTGGACGCAGGTCATCACCGCAAGCCGCCCTAAAGAAGACGTACACGACAGCATGCGAACGCATGCGACGAACAGCAGGCGTACGACACCGGGGTGAACGATATGGGGGTGAATGGCGGTTGCGTGGTCGGGTCGCGGAACGGCTGGCTTGCCAGTCGCACACCCACTGGGGCGTGGGACCATGGCGATGGTGCCGGCGTGCCGCTGCATGGGCGCGTACCGGCAGGCCGGCGCCGCGGCGCACAGCGGGGCGTGCCGGCCGAGCGGCAGACGCCTGAGTTCGAGGGCCGCCATCACATGAGCCGCCGTCCTCGGCCTGTCGAGGAAGGCCTCCACCGCGTGGCGGTACACCGGCGTTCCTGCGCGAACGCTTGGACGCGACCACGAACCCCCGCCAGAAACACCACCGCCGAACCGGCACGGTAGACCGCGCGTACCACCAATGCCCTTCGCTGGTGAACCGATAGCCGGCAACGAGGGCCCACACCGGCGAACCTAGGGCACCGGTCCCGAACGCATGGAGGGCCGCACAGGGCGTCGTTGGGACGCCGCGGGGTGCCTGCCGATCCGGGGTGGTCTCACCAGCACCGTCGACGATTTGCGCAGGCTGCTCCTCGGTCACCCGCCAGCCCACGGGCAGGCAGGTGCATGGCATTGAGGGCCGTCGTCATGTGAACGGCCCGATCTGGGGTCGCATATAGAAGGCCGCGCGCGGCGTCGTCAGGGACGCCGCGGGCTGCCCGCTGGTCTGGCCTGCTCTCACCAGCCTCGCTGTACGGTCTCGACGATGTGCGCGCGCTGCTCCTCGGTCACCCACCAGCCCACGGGCAGGCAGACGATGCGCTCCGCCACGCTGTCGAGTCCGGGCAGCAGCGTGGCGTACCGGCGGACGCAGGAGTGGGTGTCGTTGCGTTCGTGGACGTTGCTGACCATGATCTGGGCCTCGTCCATGCGCTTCATGAAGCCGGCGCGGTCCTCGACCTTGACGGGGTAGATCCAGAAGGACGACTGGCGGTCCTGCGCACGTTCGGTCAGTTCCAGCCCCGGCACGCCCGCGAGCTCCCGGTCGTAGTGGGCGGCGTGGGCCTGGTGGCGTGCCACGACCTCCTCCGCCCAGTCCAGATTGGCCAGCCCTATCGCGGCGTTGATGTCGGTCATGTGGAACTTGTAGCCCCACTCGGGGACGTCCGGCGGGTTGCGCAGCCGGTCGGCGCCACGGCTGATGCCGAACCAGCGGAGCAGTGTGGCCCGCTCGTGCAGTTCGTCGTCCGGCAGCACCAGAGCCCCACCGTCGCCGCAGGTCAAATGCTTGATCGCCTGGAAGCTGAACATCGCGACGTTGCCGTGGGTACCTAGGCGGCGGCCCTGGTAGGTGGCGCCCCACGCGTGGGCACAGTCCTCGATCACCACGGGGCGGAATCCGAAGGCCGCCTCGGCATCGTCGAGGATCTTCGCCAGCCGCGCGAGGTCGACCGGATAGCCGGAGAAGTGCACGACGACGATGGCGCGGGTGCGGGGGGAGATCTTGCGGGCCAGGTCGTCCAAATCGACGTTGAGCGTGGCGGGATCGACGTCCACCCACTTGATGTGCAGCCGGTTGGCGAGGATGGTCCAGTTGGTGGCCTCCATGGTCAGGGGCGTGGAGAGCACCTCGCCATCGTCGTCCCCTGCCGCGGCGACCATGTGGAGCGCCAGGTGCAGCCCCGAGGTGCCGCTGTTGACCGTGGCGACGCGCGGGTTGCCGATCCGCTCCCCCAGCGCCCGCTCGAACTCGGCGACCTTGGCGCCCTGGCCGATCTGGCCACTGCCGACGACCTCGGCGACCGCCGCCGGAGCCGACTCCGACATGGGGACCTTGAACAACGGGATCAACGCGGCGCTCCGTCCGGTGTGGCGAGTTCGGCGTAGCGGGCCAGACAGTCGGCGTAGGAAGGCAGGATGCCGAGCCGTTCGGCCTCTTTCAGGGAGGGCGCGGCCCGGTCCTTGTCCGACAGGACGGGCTCACGGTCGCGGGGCCAGGGCAGGTCGAGGTCGGGGTCCAGCGGGTTCACCTCGAAGGAGCTCTCGGGCGACCAGGTGCTGGAGCACAGGTAGAAGACGGTGGCCTGCTCGGTCAGCGCGGCGAACCCGTGCGCCAGCCCTTCGGCGAGGTAGAGCGCGTGCCGGTTGTCCTCGCTCAGCTCCGCCACGACGTGCCGGCCGTACGTGGGCGAGCCCTGCCTGATGTCGACGACGATGTCGCGGATGGCGCCACTCGGGCAGCTCACGTAGCGGGCCTGGCCGGGCAGGTGGATCGCGTGCAGTCCACGGATCGTGCCTAGTACGGAGACGGAGCAGTTGACCTGGGCCACGGTCAGCGGATGACCGACGGCCTCGGTGAAGGCGGGCTGCTTGAAGACCTCGAGGAACTGTCCTCTGGAGTCGGGGAAGACCTTGGGCTCGACGAGGAACGCCCCGTCGATGCCGAGTTCGCGAATCCGCATTGATCCCTCTTTCGACGTTATGTCGGGTCGCCCTCATCTGCGGCGGCGACCCCTACGGCACCCTTATGCGCCTCCCACCAGGGGCGGTTGTTCCGGTACCACTCGACCGTCTCGGCCAGGCCCTTCTCGAAGTCCACGGCCGGGCGGTACCCCAGCTCCACGCGGATCTTGATGTCGTGGACGGAGTAGCGGCGGTCGTGGCCCATGCGGTCCTCGACGAACTCCACCCGCTCCCATCCGGCGCCGCAGGCCTCAAGGAGCAGCTCGGTCAGCTCGCGATTGGTCAGCTCGGTGCCGCCGCCGATGTTGTAGACCTCTCCCGGCCGGCCTGCCTGCCGTACCAGCTCGATGCCCGCGACATGGTCGGCCACGTGGAGCCAGTCGCGCGAGTTCATGCCGTCCCCGTACAACGGGACCTTGCCGCCGTCGAGCAGGTTGGTGACGAACAGCGGGATGACCTTCTCGGGGAACTGGTACGGCCCGTAGTTGTTGGAGCAGCGGGTCACCCGCACGTCCAGCCCGTACGTCCGGTGGTAGGCGAGGGCGAGCAGGTCGGCTGAGGCCTTCGACGCCGAGTACGGCGAGTTGGGCGACAGCGGCTGGTCCTCCCCCCATGAGCCTTCCAGGATGGAGCCGTACACTTCGTCGGTCGAGACGTGCACGAACGTGCCGAGCCCGTGCTCGACCGCCGCTGCGAGCAGCGTGTGGGTCCCCGTCACGTTGGTGCGGACGAACTCCCCCGCACCGCTGATGGACCGGTCGACGTGGGATTCGGCGGCGAAGTGCACCACCTGGTCGTGCGCGGCCACCAACTCTCCGACGAGGACGGCGTCGCAGATGTCGCCCCGGACGAACGTGAAGCGGCCCTCGGCGGGCTCCAGGTTGGCCCTGTTGCCCGCGTAGGTGAGCTTGTCGAGAACCGTCAGCGTGCAGTCGCGCCGCTCGGCCAGAGTGCGGACGTAATGGGAACCGATGAATCCGGCGCCGCCGGTGACCAGGATCCTCATCGCGCGTAACTACTCGCGATGCTCATCACGTACTGGCCGTAGCCGGACTGCGACTGCTCGGCTCCGAGCCGGTAGCACTGCTCCGCGTCGATGAAGCCCATGCGGAGCGCCACCTCCTCCAGGCAGGCGATGCGCACGCCCTGGCGTTGTTCGAGGGTCTGCACGTACTGTCCCGCCTGGAGCAGCGTCTCCGGCGTACCGGTGTCCAGCCAGGCGAATCCCCTGCCGAGATCCACGAGTTTGGCCCTGCCCCGCCGTACGTAGGCCAGGTTCACATCGGTGATCTCCAGTTCGCCCCGTTCGGACGGCTTGAGCTTCTCGGCGATCTCGATGACTTCGTTGTCGTAGAAATACAGGCCCGTGATGGCTCTGTTGGAGCGCGGCTTCGCCGGTTTCTCCGCGAGCGAGATCAGGCGCCCGCTTTCGTCGGTCACCCCCACTCCGTATCGGCTGGGATCGCTCACCGGATACCCGAACAGCACGCACCCCTCCACTTCCCGCACGGTCTCTTCCAGCACCTCCGAGAACGAGGGTCCGTGGAAGATGTTGTCGCCGAGGATCAACGCGGCCGGGCCGTCGCCGATGTGGGAGGCGCCGATGAGAAATGCCTGGGCTATCCCGTCCGGCGATTCCTGGGAGGCGTAGGAGATGTTCAACCCGTAGCGGGCGCCGTCGCCCAGCAATCGGACGAAGTTCGGCACCTGGTCGGGCGAGGAAATGAGGAGGATATCCCTGATGCCGGCCAACATGAGCACCGATATCGGGTAATAGATCATCGGCTTGTCGCTCACCGGGAGCAGTTGTTTGGATACCGCGGCGGTGATCGGATGCAGCCGCGTTCCCCGGCCTCCCGCGAGAACGATTCCTTTCACGGCCATTACCTCTCTGCTGCGTGGAAGTGGCCCGAGGCTAAGCAGGGGCGCAGCGGAGCGGCAAGATCGATGACCGGAGAGAGGGGGAGACTTAGGGGATTTTCCGCGCCCGACCGCGAATGGGCAAGGTGCGACCCCCGGATTAGGGGAGGGTAGGGGCTGACCCGGTCTCCCCCGGCGACGAGAATCACTCCACATTGACGTCTCCAGGAGGAGGTCCGGCGGTGCGGATCGTCACTTCACGCCGTGCCGTCACCGCGATCGTCGCCGCGGTGCTCTCACTCACGCCGGCCGTTCCGGAACGGGCGGCGGGGGACACGGGAGACGCCGCCACGCGCGAGGTCCCCGGGCTGCGCGAGCCGGTGCGGCTGGTCGTGGACCGCTGGGGGGTCCCGCACCTGTACGCGCGCAACACCGACGACGTGTTCCTGGCGCAGGGGTACAACGCCGCGCGGGACCGGCTGTTCCAGCTCGACCTGTGGCGGCGGCGCGGACTCGGCCTGCTGTCTGCCGCCTTCGGGCCTCGTTACGTCGACAAGGACCGGGCCGCCCGGCTTTTCCTGTACCGCGGGGACATCCAGCGGGAGTGGGCCGCCTACGGGCCGGGCACGCGCCGCGCCGTCACCGCGTTCGTCCGAGGCGTCAACGCCTACGTCGACTGGGTCGACGCTCACCCGGAGGCGTTGCCGCCGGAGTTCCGCCGGCTGGGCCACCGGCCGGACCACTGGCAGCCTGAGGACGTGGTGCGGATCCGCAGCCACGGGCTGGCGCTCAACGCCTACCCCGAGATGTTGCTCGCGGCCGCAATGTGCTCCGGTGGGCAACCCGCCGCCCGGGCCCTCGTCCGTCTGGAACCCGCGCACGAACCCCAGGTGCCGGACGGACTCGACCCGTGCGCCGTGCCCGTGGACGTGCTCGACACCTACCTGCTCGGCACCACGCCGGTCACCTTCGACGGCGTGACGCTTCAGGATGCGCCGCCATCGTCGCCGTCGCCCGGAGGGTCGAACGCCTGGGCACTCGCGCCGTCGCGTACCGCCACCGGCCGGCCGATCCTCGCCGGAGACCCGCACCGAGCCACCACGGCGCCGGCGCTGCGCTACGTCGCCCACCTGTCCGCGCCCGGCCTGGACGTGATCGGCGCCGGCGAGCCGGGGCTGCCCGGCATCTCCATGGGGCACAACGACCGCGCCGCTTTCGCGCTCACCGTGTTCGCCGCCGACCAGGAAGACCTTCAGGTGTACCGCCTGGACCCCGACGACCCGGGCCGCTACTTCTACCGTGGTCGCTGGGTGCCCTTCACCACGGTGCGGGAACAGGTGCCGGTGGCCGGTTCGGAGCCCCGGCAGGTGGAGTTGACCTTCTCCAAGCATGGCCCGGTGCTCAAGGTGGACGCCGACCGGGGCCTCGCGTTCGGCCTGCGCACCGCCTGGTCGGAGCCGGGCACGGCGCCGTACCTCACCGGTCTCGACGCCATGACCGCGCGGAGCTTCCCCGAGTTCACCGCCCGGGTGCGGCGCTGGGGCGCCCCGCCGGAGAACCTGATCTACGCCGACACCTCGGGCGCCATCGGCTGGGTGCCCGGCGCCCTGGTCCCCCGGCGGCCGGGATACGACGGACTGCTGCCGGTGCCCGGCGACGGCCGCTACGAATGGGACGGCTTCTACGACGGCGCCGAGTTGCCCAGGGTGAGCAACCCCAAGAGCGGCATCGTCGCCTCGGCGAACGAGTACAACATGCCATCGGGGCACCCGGTGCGCGTCGGCTACGAGTGGGAGCCGGCCGCGCGCAAGGAGCGCATCGTGGACGTCCTGTCCGGCTCGACCCGGCACACCTTGTCCGAGATGGCGCGACTCCAGTTCGACAAGGTCGATGAGTACGCCCGGCGCATCGTCGCGGCGCTGCGCGACATCCCGGCCGGCGACGACCCGGACACCGCGGCCGCGCTGCGGCTCCTGCGCGACTACGACGGTACGGCGAGCGCCGACTCCCCCGGCGCAGCGCTGTTCGAGCCCTGGCTCTCCGGGCGTCTCGGCCCGGCGTTCCTCTCCCAGTTCGTCTCCCCGGCGGTGGCCGCCCGGGTGCCGCGCGCCGACGTCCGACAGGTGACCGACGCGTTGGAGCAGCCGGACCGCTGGTTCGGACCGGACGGCGCCGCGGTGCGGGACCGGCTCGTGCAGCAGACGCTGCGCGCGGCCTACGCCGAGGTCCGCGGCCGGCTCGGCGCCGACCCGGCCGCCTGGCGCTGGGGAAGCCTGCACCAGGCGCTGTTCTCCCACCCGCTCGGCGAGCACGTGGGCCCGATCCCCCGGGGCGGCTCCGCGACCACGGTGGACGCCTCGACGTACTATCCCGGGGCCTACCGGTCGGTGTCCGGCGCCGCGTACAGGATGGTGCTGGACGTCGGAGCCTGGGACAACTCCACCTTCGTGAGCGCCCCCGGGCAGTCCGGGGACCCGGCGAGCCCGCACTACGCGGACCTCGCCGCCGCCTGGAGCTCCGGCGCCCAGGTGCCGCTGCTGTACAGCCCGGCCGCGGTCGCGCGGAACACGGAAAGCGTCGTCACTCTGGTGCCCGCGGCGTCCGGCCGCGGGTGATCGCCGGGCCCCACCGGGCTCACCAGGGGGGCGGCGAACGAATCACGGCAGAAGGAGCGTTGTGGACGAGCGTTGGATCAAGCGATTTCACCCCGCGCCGGACGCACCGGCGCGGGTGATCTTACTGCCGCACGCCGGCGGCGCGGCCAGCGCCTACTTCAAGCTGTCCGCCGCGCTGCATCCGGCGCTGGACGCCCACACGGTGCAGTACCCGGGCCGGCAGGAGCGCCGGCACGAGCCGCTCTTGACCGACGTGCGCCTGCTGGCCGCCGGCGTCGCCGATGCGCTCCCCGACGACGGGCGGCCCACGCTGCTGTTCGGGCACAGTATGGGCGCGGTGGTGGCCTTCGAACTCGCCCTGCTCCTCGAGCGGCGCGGCGCGGCGCCGCACGCGCTGATCGCCTCCGGCCGGCGCGCCCCGTCCACCTACCGCGACGAGTGGGTGCACCAGCGGGACCCGGCCGGCGTGGCGGCCGAACTCCGCCGGCTCAGCGGCACCGACCCGGTGTTCCTCCAGGACCCGGAGCTGTTCGAGATGGTGCTGCCGGCGCTGCGCGCCGACTACCGGGCGGTGGAGACCTACCAGTGCGCCGCGGACGCCGCGGTCGGCTGCCCGCTGGTCGTCTTCGTCGGCGACGACGACCCGAAGACCACGGTCGAGGAGGCACGCGCCTGGCACCGGAACACCACCGGCGACTTCGACCTGCGGGTCTTTCCCGGGGGGCACTTCTACCTGGACGACCAGGTGGCCGAGGTGACCGACGCGCTCATCGCGCTGTCCAGGTGACTCACACTCACCCGAGCGTCTGAGCCAGCCATTCCTCGATCACGGCGGCGGTCTGCCGCGCCTCGGACTCCAGGATGCTGAAGTGGTCCGCGTCCACCTCGCGCACCGCCGTACCGGGGGTGAGGACCGGAGACCAGCCCACGCCGACGGCCGTGGTGGTCCCGCCGGGGGTCGCCACCCCGTGGGCGGCGCGGATGAACAGCGTCGGCGCCGCCAGTTCGGCCGGCCGCCACTGGGAGAGCAGCGCGGCGTACCAGCCCATCGCCGACAGCCGGGCGGCGGTGAACGGGCCGAACACGGCCTCCCGGTCGAGCAGGCCGCCCACGATCGACGACCAGACACGGGTGCTCTCCCCCGCCCCGGGGACGTGCGTGTCGAGAAGGATCACCGCGGCCGGGCCCTGGCCGGCTTCCGCCAGCGCGCCCGCGAGCGCGTGCGCGAACACCCCGCCGGCGGAGTACCCGACCAGCGCGTACGGCTCCGCGGCGGCCTCGGCTCCGCCGGTCACCGCTCGGGCCAGCCCGTGCACGAGGTCGTCCAGTGAGGCCGGCAGGCTCTCCTCCCGGACGAACCCCGGCACCGGTAGTACGGCGAGGTCGCGCACCTCGCGGAACTCCGCGGCCAGCGGGACGAACTGGTGCGGCCCGCCGAAGGCCATCGGTGAGTTCAGGCAGAACAGCCGCGGCCGGCGCGGGCCGGAGGCCAGCACCACCGGGGTGCGGGCCGGGGCGTCGGCCGCGCTGTACTGGGGACGTACCGCGGCGGCGGCGTGCAGCAGCGTCATCCCCTCCTCGATCTTGCCGGCGGCGGCCGCCGCGCGGAACAGGCCGCTCAACGTCTCCGCCGCACCCGGCAGATCCTGTGTCGCCGGCCCCTCGCCGTGCGCCGTGGCGGGCCCGGGCCGGGCGTGGCCGTTGGCCGCCGCAGCCTCACCGGCCGGCACGCCGGGCGCCGCGGCGGCGGGAGCCATCTCCTCATCCAGCACCCGGGCCAGCGCGCTGACCGTCGGGTAGTCGAACGCGGCGGTGGCCGGCAGACGGACGCCGGTGTCCGAGTTGAGCGCGTTGCGCAACTCCATTGCGGCGAGCGAGTCCAGGCCCAGCCCGACCAGGTCCGAGTCCGGCTCGACGGGCTCCAGGTCCGCGTGTCCGAGCACCTGGGCCACCCGCCTGCGGACCAGCTCGACCAGGCGCTCCCGGCGCTCCTCGGGGCCCAGTGCGGCCAGCGGTTCCAGCTCGTTCCCGCCCGACGGCGCCGCCGCCGTGCGTCGTACGGCCGGTGCCAGGTCTCGAAGCAGCGCGGGAACGCCGTCCGCGCGGGCGCGCACAGCGGCCGGGTCCAGCCGGATCGGCGCCAGCACGGCGGCATCCGCGCGCCGCGCCGCGTCGAACAACGCCAGCCCCGCGTCCACCGGCAGCGGCAGCATGCCCCAGCGGCGGATTCGGGCCAGGTCGTCGTCGCGGAGCAGGCTTTGCATGCCCGCCTCGCCGCCCCACAGGCCCCAGGCCAGCGTCCGCGCCGGCAAGCCCGCCGCCCGGCGGTGCTCGGCCAGGGCGTTGAGGAAGGCGTTGGCCGCCGCGTAGTTCCCCTGGCCGGGGTTGTCCACCAGCGATGCCGACGAGGAGAACAGCACGAACTCGGCCAGGTCATGCTTCTGGGTGAGTTCGTGCAGGTGCCAGGCGGCGTCCGCCTTGGGCCCGGCCACCTGGTCCACCAGCTCGGGTGTGAGATCGGCGAGGACCGCGTTCGCGCTCGTCCCCGCGGTGTGCACCACGGCGCGCAGGGGGTGGGTGCCGGGGATCTCCTCCAGG
>NZ_JBSGDZ010000065.1:0-14138 GCF_053602655.1 Sphaerisporangium sp. NPDC004334 | reverse complement strand
GCCGAATACGAACGCCGGCACGACGCCGAACAAGACCGCTACGCTGCCGCATAGCCGCAAACCCCGACCTGTCCACACAACCGGGGCAACTTCAGATGGACGGCGGGCGGGCACGGCTTCCGAAGAGAGCTGGGGTGGGTGTGGAGGCGGGAAGCAGGCGCTGGGTGGAGGTCACTCCGTCGGAGTACGCGCACGAGCGAGGCGGGCTGGCGGCGATCCGCGACCTGCTGCCGGACACCGACCCCTACCGTGCCTGGTCGAACTTCACCTTCACCACGCGCAGCGGCCGACAGTACGAGGTCGACCTGCTGGTGATCGGCCAGGCCGGCGTCTACCTGCTGGAGCTCAAGCACTGGTCGGGGACGATCACCGGGGACCATCAGACCTGGTTCCACAACAGGCGCGCCGAGGACAATCCGCGTCTGCAATAACGCCGCGGCCGGATGGCTGCGCGCCGGCACCACCCAAACCAGCGCGCCGACATCGCCCGCACCTACCTGAAGTTCAACACCACGGCACCGGAACTCGTGGGCGCCACGGTGGTTGATGCGGACCTGTATGTCTGGAACTACAAGTCCGGCGGCCCCAATGGCCAGCTATGCGGCAACGAGATCGGGTCGGGCATCGCCGCCTCCCTCATCACTTCCGCTTGGACTCCCACCGGCTTGAGGTGGTCCAACCAGCCCTCCAACGCGGGCATCATGGGGGGCTCAGGCAACAAGGCCGGCTACAACATTGACGCTAGCGGCACCTGGTGCGCCGGGGAAGCGGCGCTCGTGCACCGGGTCACCGGCATGGCCCGCGCCTGGATCGAACAGGGCGTGGCCAACCATGGGTTGGTGCTGCGCGCGGTCACCGAGAGCGCGGCAATCAATTGGCGGCAGTACTATGCCAGCGAATACAGCGGCGACCCCTACCCGGGCTACCGCCACCCACCCACCCTCATGGTCGAATACACGCCGGCCCCGGAGTATCCGCCGGGTGACGATGTCGGATGGTTCAAGGCCGGCGAAGGCTTCCCCGACAGCGCGACCGCGGACCAGATCCGGGCGGCCACCTACCGGTCGAGCCAGCCGATAGAGGCGGGCGAGGTCTCCGACGCGGAGGCGGAGGCGATGCAGGGACAGGCGCCGGAGTTCATGGAGAATCCGGCCGTCACCTTCGGACGCCCTGCCGACGTGAGCCAGGAGGAGTGGAACTCACTCAACCCCAACAATCCTCAACCCGATCCCGACCAGCCGTCCGTGATCAGGACGGTGCCGGACCTCGGCGCAACGAACGCCCAACCGGACGTGCACGTCGAGGCACGCTTCAGTGAGCCCGTGACAGGGGCGCACATCACCCTCAAGGACCGCACAGGTCAGACGGTGCCCGGCACAGCAGGCGCCAACGCTTCAGGAGACGGCGCGACATTCGTCCCTGACGCGCCCCTCGCGCCCGGCATGCAGTACACCGCGGAGGTCAGCGGGGCCCAGGACGCCGACGGGCATCCGATGGTGGCGCCGTACGACTGGCCGTTCACCATCACGTTGTCGACCTCCACCCCCACGCCGACGCCCACCGACCCGCCAGGCGAGCAGCGGACGATCTCGCTGCCAGTGCAAGCCGACACATGGGTGGACGACCAGGGATCAGTCGGACCGCAATGGCCGACGCTCTGGTCCGGAGCGTACGACTATGAACAGTTCAAGGCGATCGAGCGAAGCTTCTTGAGCTTCGACACCTCATCCATCGCCGGAAAGACGATCGTCGGCGCCGAGCTGGAACTGTGGAACAGCTCCGCATACGGCTGCGGCACCAGCCAGTCCGGCATCAAGGCACAGCGGCTCACGCAGCCCTGGAACGCCGACCTCCTCACGTGGGACGACCAACCGGCGACCAGCGGCGAGGGTGAGTCGATCGCTCGCGATCCGGGCGGATGCGCCGACGACTCCCCGGCGACCGATGTCGCCTGGACCTGGCAGGTGAAGGACATCGTTCAGGCGTGGGCATCGGGTCAGGACGACTACGGTTTCATGCTGCGCGGCGTGGACGAATCCTCAGACGCCCCCCAGTACGACCGTGGATTCCACTCAGCGGAGACCGAAGCGGAGGTCCCGCACCCGCCGGTGTTGAAGGTCACCTTCATCGACGGCGGCTCCGGCCCCAGCCCGAGCCCAACTGCGGGACCGGATACCGTCCCGCCCACCGTCGTCGCCGTGGAACCGGCTGACGGCGCGGACGACGTGGCGCCCGACGCGCAGATCAAGGTGACCTTCAGCGAGCCGGTGGCAGCGGCCTCCTTGGCACTCGAAGACATCTTCATGGAGGAGGGCCTACCTGGAAACACGACCATGAGCCCTGGCCGAAGGGTGCTGACGTTCACGCCACGGTGGCCCCTCGACTCCTGGTACTGGTCCACCGTCAGTGGGGTCACGGACGATGCGGGTAACGCCATGACCGAACCCTACGAGTGGTGGTTCGGCATGTGGCCGCTCCTGACGATTGCGCCGAAGAAGTCTCGGGCATCCGCCACCACGTCGGGCGGTCCGTCCGTGAGCAGGGCGTGGACGCGTACGCGGAAGGCCGGTGACGGCGTCGCGAAGCTCGTGACCACCACACCCGAATTCATGAGCAAGGTCGCCGACCCCGTGAAGCGGCACGCGGTCGTGGAGGTGCAGGTCGAGCACGGCCCGAAGGTTCCGGCCTAGGGCAAGGGGCTAATCTGGTCGGGGATCGCGAAGTCCGGCCCCGGATCCGTGGGCATCGTCCGCATGCCGGCCGGGAAGATCAGCGACGGCTGGGACGTGCGCTGGCGAGCCCGTGCCCTCAGCGGCGGCGTGACGGGGGCATGGTCCGGTTGGCAGGCGGTCACGGTGGACACGTCTCGCGCGGCGCCGCTGGCCTCCGTGAAGGTGGTGGCGGCCGAGCCGACCTTCACCTATGACCGCATCGAGAACGACGCGCAATGCCGCGCGCTGACGGGCCCGAAGGCCTACACGGTGAAGAATTCCTACAACTGGTGCATGTGGGGCGAGATCGGCTCACAAGTCAGCTTCTACGTGAACAGGAGGCGCGTAGGCTCCGTCAGATACGACGCTCGCGTCACGCTCACCGCTCATTCCTTCACGGGAGAGGCTAAGAGCACCGCGGCCCGGCTGGCGAACCAGTACGGCAGCCGGCAGTTCAAGGTGTACTTCCACCTGGACAAACTCGAGAGAAGCGGGAAGACGAACATCCCGGCCCTGCTCCCGACGGTCAAAGCCGGGGCGGAGACGTTCCCCTTCAGTCTCGGGCTGGCGTTCAATCCGACGCCCAAGTGTTCTGTGTCACCGATCGGATTGAACAAGTTCATATACAAGACCCCCCGAGGCATGGGAGCAGGAAGGCGGTAACTTCACCTTCACCTCGGATCCCGCGGACTTCGCGGCGCCGGATCGCAGGGCTCGTTGCAAGTTGCAGCCGCAGGTTCACATGATCGAGCAGGTGTCGGACCCGTACGCATACCTGATGCAGGAGAACCCGGTCTTCCGCTGCGACAGCTCGCCTGCCATCAAGACGGCGAAGGGTGGTTGCGTGGTCTTCAAAGACGGCCGCCCGGTCTTCGAGCTGAGCAAAGCGGCCCAGGTAAAGGGGCCGGGGAATCAGCTCATGACCAACCCGGTCAAAGAGTCGGCGCAGCACATCTGGGACGCCTGGAACAATCCGGTGAGCACCGCGCCCTTCGACCCCAACAAGAAGGTCCCAGGCTTCTCCTGGAGCACGCCCTTGCAGCGGAACACCGATACCAGCAAGAAGGGACTGGGCGGGGAGAACAGAAAGGTGGCCATCAAGCAGTGCGACACCTCCTTCAGCGATTCGCGTCCGCGCCCGCCTGGTAAGCGATACACCCGGAACCTCCTGGACTCCCAGGGAAACACGATCATGCGGTCGTGTGATGAGTTCCCCTTCGCCGCCACTCACCAAGGAGCGTCACTGGCGGGCACCAACTATTCGGCTCGCGCGATTCTGGCGTCCGACAACTCCACCGCGGGATCCTGGATGGGCTGGTGGTTCGAGCGTAACCGTGTTCTGGAGAAACAAAAGTTCACGGTACGGATCTCGGACAGCCAGGAACCTGGATCACTCGGCTACTATCCGCCGCCGCCGGGCACGGATACCCTGGCCGACGAGCAGATTGTTCCTGACGCCGAGGCTTCCTAGCCGTCCATACTTCGCATAAGGTGTGGCCCGGCCTCCGACTTTCCCAATGGGCCGGGCCATTTCTCTTTGCCGGGAGACGACATTGGACTCCGATGCGCTGACGCACTACCGCAAGCTGCTGGAGGAGAACCTGGACGTGCCGTTGTGCGTCACGTGGATCGAGTGCATGCCGGCCACCGAGGCGCTCGTCGCGGCGGGAGGGCAGGAGGACGGCTCGGGCAGGCGCACTTTCGCGCAGACCGTACAGGCGGCCTACGATGTGCTTCCCACTCGGGCCGGCGCGGCGATGGCCGGAAGCCTGGGGTCCTGGACCGTCCTAGTCGAGCCCAATGGCTTTCAAGGGACGCGTCCAGAGGTTCTGGCCCGGTTGGCGCGGCAAGGGCGGGCGCTCAGCGTGTTCTGGAACGCCAACGGGGACGGGCAACTCGCCTATGCCGAGCACGGCCACGTCCTCGTCACGGCGGACCTGTTCGACCCCGAAGAGCTGGAAGACCTCCAAGACCTGCCCGACGCGCTGTCTGCCTGGCCCGAACTGGCGGAACAGGACGACCTCCGCAGCGCGGCTCTGGCCTTGGGCGAGATGCTCACCGGCGAGCGTCTGGAAGCGACGTGGCTGGCCGCGGAGCACCAGAGCGCCGTTCTGGACGCGTACGCGGAACAGGCCGGAGCGGTTCTGTCCGACCATGACAAGCGCGACCATCTCGCTTATCTCGCCAGCGACCCACGCGTGGCCGACCTCATCGCAGCCCCTGACCCCAGCCGCGCGCGTGAGATCGCCGCGCTGGTGGCGGAGACCGCGTGCGAGCTGAGCGACCTGCACGTGCCGGTGGCCGACCGTGTTGCGACCGCTTTGACGGGGGCGCCGAGTCCAGCCGTTCTCGCCGAGCTCCGCGCCGAAGTACGTCTCCTCAGCCAGGAACTGCTGGCCCAGAGTCCGTCGGCCGATTCTCCCGTTGAGACCGTGGAAGGTTGGCGCGCGCGGTACCAGGCGTTGAGCGTGCTTGAGGCCGCGGTCGGTGAGGACGCCCTGGCCGCGGCCAGGGATGCGATCTGGCGGATCGGCATGCTTCGATTGGGCGACCGGGCGGGCCGCCGGGTGGGCGCGCTCATGGCAGTGCTGGAACAGCTCCAGAAGTAGGGCCGGGAACTACCTCCGCCATCGCTCACACGAGGTATTGAAGACGGTGGCCGGCCAGGGAACGTGCCGCACGCGTGATCAGATTCGTCGGCGTGCCACGCTTGGTGAGAGACCGATGCGGTGCGTCGCTCGATGTGCTCGCCGGCCGGGTCGGCGATCTCGCGGACGTACAGCGGCTCGCCCAGCGACCGGGCGGGTTCCTCACACCGTGCGGCCTTGAGGGTGAGGATCGGGCAGATGGCCGCGATCGCGACCGCGGCGACGTGCGCGTCCCACGGTTCGAGATCGGTCTTGGCGATCACCTCCGCCAGGGCGATGCCCTGCTTGGCGCCGGCCAGCGGGGCGATCTCCACCGACTCCAGCAATGCCATGCCGTACAGGGCGTCAGCGACCTCGGAGGACCTGGAGTCCAGCGACGCCCCCACGAGGGCGAGCGCCGGGATGACCATCGGCTGATTCTCGGCGTCGAACCGTCGCACGATGTTGATCAGGTCGGGGTCCCCGCGCACCACCTCGGACAGAAGGGGTACGCGGCCTGGCTCGGGCGGCGGGCCGCGCTGTGGCACGGCGACGTGTCCGCCACGGCGCGCAGGAGGATCCTGCGCGAACGGCCCGACATCCTGCTCACCACGCCCGAGTCGCTGGAATCGATGCTGGTCAGCGTGAACGTCGACCACCGGGCGTTCTTCGCCGGGCTCCGGGCGGTCGTGGTGGACGAGGTGCACGCCTTCGCCGGGGACGACCGTGGATGGCACCTGCTGGCCGTGCTCGAACGGCTCACCCGGGTCACCGGACGGCCGCTCCAGCGGGTGGGCCTGTCCGCGACGGTCGGCAACCCGGCCGAGCTGCTGCGCTGGCTCCAGGGCTCCGGCGCCACCACCCGCCCCGGCCAGGTCGTCGCCCCCGGCCTCCCCCACGACACCCTGCCCCTCCACCACCTCGGCCCCCACCCCGGCCACACCCCCACCGACGCCCCGCAAGCCGTACGACCACCCGGCCCCCAGACCCACAACGACCACACCACCCGGCACCCCGAACCGGCCGACACGCAAGCCGCACACCCACCCGGCCCTCCGGGCGGAGACGTCCGCGTAACCGGGCGTCCCGGCACGGGCGACGCGCCCGGCGGCCTGGAAGGTCCTGGCGGTGCCGGTCGAGCGAGTGGCGGCGACGCGTCCGCCCCGCCTCCGGGTGACGTCCAGCTCGACTACGTGGGCACGGTCGCCAATTCCGCCACGGTCATCGCGTCCCTTCACCACCGCGAGAAGCGCCTGGTCTTCTGCGACTCCAAGCAACTGGTCGAGGAGCTCGGGCACGCGCTGCGTGCCCGCGGGGTGACCACGTTCCTGTCCCACGCCTCGCTGTCGGCCGACGAGCGCCGCCGTTCCGAGCAGGCGTTCGCCGAGGCCCGCGACTGCGTGATCGTCGCCACCTCCACCCTGGAACTCGGCATCGACGTCGGCGACCTCGACCGGGTGATCCAGCTCAACGCCCCGATGACGGTCGCCTCGTTCCTGCAGCGGCTTGGCCGTACCGGGCGGCGGCCCGGCACCGTGCGCAACCGCCTGTTCCTCGCCCTCACCCAGGACGCGCTGCTGCAGGCCGCCGGGCTGCTGCTGCTCTGGGGGCAGGGCTGGGTCGAGCCGATCGTCCCGCCGCCGGAGCCCCGGCACATCGCCGCACAGCAACTGCTGGCCCTGTGCCTGCAGGAGCACCGGGTCGGCGATCGGTTGTGGGCCGAGTGGTGGAACGGACTCGGACCGTTCGGGCCGTCCGCCGCGCCGATCGTCGCCCACCTGGTCGAGGCCGGATACCTGGACCGGGACGGCGGCATGCTGTTCATCGGGCCGGAGGCCGAGCGCCGCTTCGGCCACCGGCACTTCATGAACCTCACCGCCGTGTTCACCGCCGCCCCCGAGTTCACCGTCCTGGCCGGACGCACCGAGATCGGGCGCACCGACTCGGCGCTGCTCACCGAGGAGATCCAGGGGCCGCGGCTACTGCTCCTCGGCGGGCGCACCTGGCGGGTCACCTACATCGACTGGCGGCGGCGCCGCTGCTTCGTGGAACCGGCCGACGGGCGCGGCAAGGCCCGGTGGAACGGCGCCGGGCTGGGCGGGCTGTCGTTCGCGATGACCCGGGCGATGCGTTCTGTGCTGCTCGGCGCGGATCCCCCCGTACGGCTCACCCGGCGGGCCGTCGAGCGGCTGGCCGGGCTGCGCGACGAGGCCGTCGAGTGGGTGCATCCGGGCGGCACCGTCATCACCCGGGCCGCCACAGGTGACGTCCGCTGGTGGACCTGGGCGGGCTTCCGGGCCAACGTCACCCTGGCCGCCACGCTCGCCGGGGTCGCCGACGAGGGGCAGCGGGTGACCGACACCTACCTGCGGCTGCGCGAGGAACTGACGGTCGAGATGTGGCGGGCCGCCACAGGAGACGCCGCCGAGCGGCTGTGCCTGCCGGACATCGACGAGAAGGCGCTGAGCGGCCTGAAGTTCAGCGCCGCCCTCCCCGAACGCCTCGCCACCGCCACCCTGGCCGCCCGCTTAGCCGACCTACCCGCCGCATCCGCCGTACTCGCGGAGCCGTCCCGCTTCACCCTCACCGGCTGACCGGCCCACCTGATGGGCTGACCGGCCGGATGCGCGGCTGACCGGCGATGGGGGCCGAAATATACTTCTCCTACGGGGAGCAACGTCCGGCGGCGGCACCGGAGCGCCTGGTGGCCGCCGGCCGCGGCATATGCGGACCGGCGGTCCGGGTGGACGTCGGAGGTCCGAGCGGGCAGAGCGGGGCGGCGGGCGAGACCTGGCGCAGTCGGTGTGAATCCGGGGGCCTGGCTGTCCGTGCGGGCGGAGTATGACCCATAGTCGTAGGCGGGTTCCCGGGCCTCGGGGCCCGGCCGCCGCGACGGAACCGCGTCCCGCGATCTCCGGAACGGCATGATCACGACAGCGAACGGCGTCGTCGTCAACGGGTCCGGCGATGGTGAACGATCTTGGCCAACCGGTCGGCGGCGTCCGGCGGAATGGAGACCGACGTGCGGCACTACGACCTTGTGGTCCTGGGGGCGGGCAGCGGCAACATGCTGCTGAACGACGACCTCGCGCACCTGCGCACCGCCGTCGTCGAGCCCGACCGGTTCGGCGGCACCTGCCTCAACCGCGGATGCATCCCGACCAAGATGCTGGTCGCCGCCGCCGACGCGGCGACCGGCGCCCGCGCGGCGGCTCGGCTCGGCGTCACGGCCACGGTCGAGAAGGTCGACTGGAAGGCCATCCGCGAGCGGGTGTTCGACAGGATCGATCCGCTGCACGACAGCGCGCAGCGGTACCGCCGCCGGCACGGCGTCGACGTGTACGCCGAGGAGGCTCGGTTCGTCGCGCCGAAGGTCCTCCAGGTCGGCTCCGAGCGGATCAGCGCGGACACGATCTTGGTCGCGGTCGGGTCCCGGCCGGTCGTCCCGGACATCGCCGGGCTCGACGGCGTTCCGTACCACACCTCGGACACGATCATGCGCATCGACGAGATGCCGGCCTCGCTGGTCATCGTCGGCGGCGGGTTCATCGCCGCCGAGTTCGGCCACATCTTCGGCGCCCTCGGTTCTGAGATCACGATCGTGCAGCGCGGTCCGCGGCTGCTGACGGCAGAGGACGAGCAGGTGTCGGCGCGGTTCACCGAACTCACGGCACGCCGGCACCGCGTCCTGCTGAACGCCCACGCCACCGCGGTGACGGGGGACGCCGACGGCGTCGAGGTCCGCGTGGCCGGGCCTGAGGGCGAGCAGATCGTGCGCGCCGCGATGATGCTGGTGTCGGTCGGCCGACGTCCCAACACCGACCGGCTGGACTGCGCCGCCGGCGGGCTCGACCTCGACGAGCACGGCCACATCCGCATCGACGCCGCGTGCCGCACGTCGGTGCCCGGCGTCTGGGCGGTCGGCGACGCCGCCAACCACTACCAGCTCAAGCACATGGCCAACGCCGAGGTCCGGGTCGTACGGCACAACATGCTGCACCCGCGGGACGTGCGCGACCTGCGCACGACGGTCGCGCCGCACGCGGTCTTCACCGACCCGCAGGTCGCCTCCATCGGGCTGACCGAGCAGGACGCCCGCGCCCGCGGCATCCCCCACCTGGTCAGCGTGCGCGACTACGCCGACACCGCGTGGGGGTGGGCGCTGGAGGACACCACGAGCTTCGTCAAGATCCTGGCGAACCCGGCCGACCGCACGCTCCTCGGCGCGCACATCATCGGCCCCCAGGCCGCCACGCTCATCCAGCCGCTGATCCAGGCGATGACGCTCGGGCAGACCGTGGACCGCATCGCGCAGGACGTGCTGTACATCCACCCCGCGCCGACCGAGGTCGTCGAGCAGGCGCTGCTGGCCCTCTGACCCGCTCCCCCGGCCCGAAGCGCGGGTCCGGTTCGGCCACGGCCGGTGGCCGGCCGGTCAGCGGACCCGATTGGGCAGGGCCAACGGCCGGGTGCCCGGCCGGGTCAGCGAGTGCGGTGTTCGGCGGCCTCGACGACGTTGGTGAGGAGCATCGCGCGGGTCATCGGGCCGACGCCGCCCGGGTTGGGCGCGACGAACCCGGCGACCTCGCGGACGTCCGCCGCGACGTCGCCCGCGAGCTTGCCGTCCACCCGGGAGACGCCGACGTCGAGCACGGCCGCACCGGGCTTGACCATGTCACCGGTGATCAGGCCGGGCACGCCCGCGGCGGCCACGACGATGTCGGCCTCGCGCACCCGCGCCGGGAGATTCTGGGTGCCGGTGTGGCACAGGGTCACGGTGGCGTTCTCGGTGCGGCGGGTCAGCAGCAGGCCGAGCGGGCGGCCCACGGTGATGCCGCGGCCGATGACGGTGACGTCGGCGCCCTTGATCGGCACCCCGTACTCCTGCAGCAGCGCCACGATGCCGCGCGGCGTGCAGGGCAGCGGCGCGTCCACCATGTGGACGAGCCGGCCGAGGTTGACCGGGTGCAGGCCGTCGGCGTCCTTGCCCGGGTCCATGCGCTCGATCAGCGCCTGGGTGTCGAGGTGGCGGGGCAGCGGGAGCTGGACGATGTACCCCGTGCAGGCCGGATCGGCGTTCAGCTCGTCGATCGCGGCCTCGACCTCGGCCTGCGAGGCCGTCTCGGGGAGGTCCTTGCGGATCGAGGCGATGCCGACCTCGGCGCAGTCGCGGTGCTTGCCGGCGACGTAGATCTGGCTGCCCGGGTCGTCGCCGACCAGGATCGTGCCGAGGCCGGGCGTGACGCCCCGCGCGGCGAGCCTGCTCACCCGCTGCGCCAGGTCGGCCTTGATCTTCGCCGCTGTGGCCTTGCCGTCGAGAATCCGCGCGCTCACAACTCGCCATCCTCCCACGCGGCCCCGCCGCCCGAGGATACGAGGGTGCCGCTCCCCCGCCCTGCCGCCCGGCCGAGGTGGGAGGCCGCCTCCCCTCGCCGGGGACGGCCCGCCGCTCCCCCGGCACGGCACACCCGGCCCTGGCGAACCGCCGCCGGGAGAACGGCCGCCCCCGGCCGCCGGGCGCCCGGAGGCGGGGATCGGTGGCTCAGTGGCAGCAGGCGCCCGCGCCGGCGTCGCCGTAGCGGTCGTGGTGGGGGAACTCGCTCACGTGCCTCTGCCGGCCGAGGAAGGTGAAGTCGAGGTAGTTGTAGGTGTTCAGCAGCACCTCGGGGCCCCGGCCGAAGGTCGAGTAGGTGTGGAAGACGCGGTCGCCGTCGCGCAGGAAGACGCTGAGGCCGTGCCCGTCCTGCCCGTTCTGGGCGAAGAAGTGCAGGCCCTTGGCCTCCAGGGTCGCCTTGTCCATGTAGTTGTACTCGACCGGCGCGACGGCCTCGTCGTTGCTGGCGTGGAAGTCGTAGTTGAAGTCGCCGCCGTCGGAGGAGTACCACGGCACCTGCCAGCCCATGCGCCGACGGAACCGCTCGATGGAGTCCAGCGGCGCCCGCGACACCAGGGCCAGGGTCGTCTCGGAGTCGTTCAGGTGACGCAGGTCGCCGACGTGGTCCACCAGGAACGAGCAGCTCGTACAGCCCTCGTCGGCCTCGCGTACCCACATGAAGTGGTACACGATGAGCTGGCGCCGCCCCTCGAACAGGTCGGCCAGGCCGGCCTCGCCGCCCGGCCCGCGGAAGACGTACGGCTTGGTGACCTCGACCATGGGTAACGCGCGGCGCTCGGCGTTGAGCGCGTCCCGGGCCCGGGTGAGTTCCTTCTCCTTCTCCAGCAGCTCGGTGCGAGCCTTCAGCCACTCCTCGCGCGACACGATCGCGGGTGTCTCCACCGGTCCTCCCTGAGATGCGACGACTGCCTTGCCCAGCGCCGCCGCGCGCCTGTGCCACCCGCAGGGGGCACGGTACGGCGGGGGCCCGGCGAGGGCGGCACGCGGCCGGCCCTCCGGACCCGTGTCCACGGTAGACCGGGCGTGCCCGGCGGTCGCCCTGATAGGGGGAGGTCAGGGGTGGTGGTGTGGTGGCGGCCCGGCACGCTCGCCGAGCCGCCACGCGATCAATGTCGCTCAGTGATGCCCAGTGACGAACAGTGACCACCAGTGGCGATCAGTGGAAGAAGTGGCGCGTGCCGGTGAAGTAGAGCGTGATGCCGGCCTTGGCGGCGGCCTCGACGACCTCCTCGTCGCGGACGGACCCTCCGGGCTCGACCACGGCCTTCACCCCGGCGTCGATGAGCACCTGGAGCCCGTCGGCGAACGGGAAGAAGGCGTCGGAGGCGGCCACCGAGCCCTCCGCCCGGTCACCGGCCCGCGACACCGCCAGGCGGGCGGAGTCGACCCGGTTGACCTGCCCCATGCCGACGCCGACGGTGGCGCCGCCTGCGGCGAGCAGGATGGCGTTGGACTTGACCGAGCGGCAGGCCTTCCACGCGAACGCCAGGTCGGCGAGCACCTCGGGCGAGGCCGCCGACCCTGTCTTGAGCTCCCAGCCGGCCGGGTCGTCGCCGGGGGCGTCCACCCGGTCGACGCTCTGGACGAGCAGGCCGCCGTCGATGCGGCGGAACTCGGCCGGGTTGGCCGGTCCGGCCGGGCAGCGCAGCAGCCGGAGGTTCTTCTTCTTCGTCAGCACGGCCAGGGCCTCGCCGGTGAACGACGGCGCCACGACGACCTCGGTGAAGATCGGCGCGATCTGCTCGGCGAGCTCCTCGGTCACCTCGCCGTTCACGGCGATCACTCCGCCGTACGCCGACACCGGGTCGCAGGCGTGCGCCTTGCGGTGCGCCTCGGCCACGTCCGCGCCGACGGCCAGGCCGCACGGGTTGGCGTGCTTGATGATCGCCACGGCCGGCTCGGCGAAGTCCCACGCGGCACGCCAGGCCGCGTCGGCGTCGACGTAGTTGTTGTAGGACATCTCCTTGCCGTGCAGCTGCTCGGCGTTGGCGAGGCCGTCCTGCCCGCCGGAATAGAGCGCGGCCCCCTGGTGGGGGTTCTCGCCGTACCTCAGCACGGCCCGGCGCTTCCAGGCCGCGCCCATGAAGGACGGCCAGGCGGTGTCGTCCTCGGGGGCGTAGACACTGGCGAACCACGAGGCCACCATCGTGTCGTACGCGGCGGTGTGGGCATAGGCGACAGCGGCGAGGCGACGGCGCTCGGGCTCGGCGAAGCCGCCCTCCTCCACGGCCCTGCGCACGTCGTCGTAGCGGGCCGGGTCGGTCACCACGGCGACCGTGCCGTGGTTCTTCGCCGCCGCGCGGATCATGGCCGGGCCGCCGATGTCGATCTGCTCCACGCACTCCTCCGGCGAGGCGCCCGAGGCCACCGTCTGCTGGAAGGGGTACAGGTTGACCACGACGAGCTGGAACGGCTCGATCTCCAGCTCTTCGAGCTGCTTGACGTGGGAGGGGTTGGAGCCGTCGGCCAGCAGGCCGGCGTGCACGCGCGGGTGCAGGGTCTTCACCCGGCCGCCCAGGCACTCGGGGAAGCCGGTCAGCGACTCCACCGGAGTCACCGGCACGCCGAACGAGGCGATCTTGGAAGCCGTGCCCCCCGTGGACACGATCTCGACGCCGGCGGCGTCCAAGGTCCGGGCGAGCTCCTCCAGCCCGGTCTTGTCGTAAACCGTGATCAGCGCGCGCCGGATGGCGATGCGGGTCACTTCGTGCTCCTCCCTGTGTCCAGACGGGCCGGGCCACCCGGACCGCCCGGAGATTGCGACTGGCTCAGATGGTCCCGCTCGCCCAGGCGGACGTGGCGGCCGGCGACCGTCCAGCCCTCCCGGGCCATGCGGCCCACGATCTCGACGAGCAGGCGGCGCTCCACGGTCTTGATGCGCTCGTGGAGCGCGTCCTCGTCGTCGCCGTCGAGGACGGGCACCGCCTCCTGGGCGATCACCGGACCGGTGTCCACGCCGGCGTCGACGAGGTGGACGGTGCAGCCGGTCACCCGCACGCCGTAGGCGAGGGCGTCGGGCACGGCGTGCGCGCCGGGAAAGGACGGCAGCAGGGCGGGATGGGTGTTGACCACCGGGAACGCGCCGAGGACCTCCGGGCCGAGGATCTTCATGAATCCCGCGGAGACCACGAGGTCGGGCTCGTGGGCGGCGATCGCCGCGCGCAGAGCCTGGTCCCAGGCCGAACGGGCCGGATGATCGGCCAGCTTGACGACGAAGGTGGGCAGGCCCGCGCGCCGGGCGCGGGCGAGCCCCTCGATGCCGTCGCGGGGGGGGGCGGCCGCCCCCAAAAAGGCTCCAAAAGCGTAATGAGCGGCGGCGGCAGAGAGGGAGAGCGGGGGGGAGGGGGAGAGTGTGTTAGGGTTGGGGGGGGTGTGGGTGGGGGGCGGGCCCCCGGCGGCCCCCCG
>NZ_JBSGDZ010000064.1:0-14576 GCF_053602655.1 Sphaerisporangium sp. NPDC004334 | reverse complement strand
TCGTCCTGGCCGGAGGTGTGGTCCTTCTCCAGGGTGGCGCGCATCGACTCGTACTGGCCGAACCGCTCGAGGATCTGGTCGTTGGTCCAGCCGAGGGCCTTCAGCAGGACGGTGACGGCCTGCTTGCGCTTGCGGTCGATGCGCACACCGACGCTGTCGCGCTTGTCGATCTCGAACTCGAGCCACGCACCGCGCGAGGGGATCACCTTGCAGCCGTACAGGTCCTTGTCGGAGGTCTTGTCGACCGAGCGGTCGAAGTAGACACCGGGGGACCGCACCAGCTGGGAGACCACGACACGCTCGGTGCCGTTGATGATGAAGGTGCCCTTGGAGGTCATGAGCGGGAAGTCGCCCATGAACACCGTCTGGCTCTTGATCTCACCGGTGGTGTTATTGATGAACTCCGCCGTGACGAACATCGGGGCGGAGAAGGTCATGTCCTTGTCTTTGCACTCATCGACGGAGTACTTGGGCGGCTCGAACCGGTGGTCGCGGAACGACAAGGACATCGTTCCGGAGAAGTCCTCAATGGGACTGATCTCCTCGAAGATCTCTTCGAGACCGGACTGGGCCGGAACGTCCTTGCGCCCGGCCTGGCGAGCCGCCTCGACCCGCGACCGCCATTTCTCGTTGCCGAGCAACCAGTCGAACGACTCGGTCTGCAGGGCGAGAAGATCGGGAACTTCGAGCGGCTCCTGAATGCGCGCGAAAGAGACGCGGCGGGGACCAGCGGGTACGGCGAAGGCGTTGCGCGAGGCTGCCAACAGATGTCCTTCCGAGGGCTCGCGGACTGACTACACGCACGCCAGACGACCATGCATCAAAGTTACCTAGAGAAGCGGGTCGTCAAAGGGCAGCGCAAAGGGGCAGTGTAGCCGATGGGCATACACCTGTCCACTCAGTCTCGCTCTGCGCACCCACACTGGACGCAGCATCGCCCGTCAGCGCCGAAACGTCAAGCCCGTAGACCCACATTCGAGGCGACCAAGCCCCGTCACGCTGGGTTTTCTCCCCTCTGGAGACGGAGCGGCCAGCCGGGTCCAGACGATACCCGCGCTGCGGATCGGCTAACGCTCAGTCACACGGAGGATCGAAGGCTTGCCGCCTCACGACACTGTCGTGCCCTTTGTCATGCCCAACCCGCGCGATGCTCAAACCCAAGCTTTACTAACGATTTAATAACGCGCCACGCCGCACGGCCGTCCCACCGCCGTGGATCTCAGCCGCCGGGGGCGTTGCCGATCAGCGTCGACAGCTCCGACACCAGCCAGTGCTCCTGGCCTCTGACCAGCACGAACCGGGCGCGATTGTGCAGGACCTGCCTCTGGGGCCGTTTCTCGCCCGGCACCAGCTTTGACGTTCCCATGTTCATGAACAGCAACACCTGAACCCGGTCGGGCGTCGCCGATTCCACCGCCGCGGCGACCACCGCCGCCTGCTGCACGGTCTGCTCGCGCCTGACCACAGGAGCCAGGACCCGCGTCAGCTCCCCATAGTGGGCGGCCAGGTCGCCGGTGGCGTACCCCTTGGCCCGGGCGAGGTCGGCCTCGATCGTGCGGTAGTCGTAGGACAGCATGTCCGGCGCGTAGGCCCGTGCGGCGGCGGTCGCGTCGGCCGCCGCCGACTCGCTGTCGCGCAACTCGCGCAGCCTCAGATAGGCGAGGGCCGTCAGGACGGCCAGAACGGCCGCCAGAAGGCCGAGCAGCGTGGCGGCGACCAAGAAACTCCACGACCGGGAGCGGGACGCCACGGCCCCCTCAGAGGACCTCAGGCCGCCCTCGGCGGTCACTCGACCGGCTCCAGGCTCGAGGCCGCCCAGCCCTGTCCCACCTTGCTCACCTCGATGTTCCAGCGGTAGAAGCGCTCCTGCGGGGCGGTCTTGACCTGGTCCCAGCGGATCACCGAGTCGGCCACGACCAGCACCCGCGCCGCGCTGCGCCGGTCGTTCATGGAGGCGAGCCCCGCGGCGCGCACGACGCCCGTCTGCACGGCCTTGTTCCGGCGGGTCGCCTCCTTCAGATTGCCGGCCTCCCGGGCGAACTGCTCGCGCGCCTGGCCCGTGGAGGTGTCCATCACCCGCTGGACGTCGCGGTCGATCGTGCGGTAGTCCACCGCCATGAGGTTCAGCGCGTACCGCTTGGCGGCCTGGACGGCGGCCAAGCGGTCGTGTGCCACCGCCCGCGCCTGGTCGAGGTCGTCGCCGACGCGCACCCACGCGGCGCCCAGCGCGGCGACGAGCGCGACCAGCGCCAGGAGCACCACAAGGCGCCTCCTGCGGGGGGAGCGAGCCGCGTGCAGCGCCACCTGTTCCCTCCGATCGCCCTGACCGGCGCCGCTCGGCGCCACGACGGCACGGACGCGCCGGACCCGGTGCCCGGCCGCCCGGCGGTTCGCCGGATCATAACCCGGTATCAAGATCCAGATGGGCGATCATCCTCTTTGCCCGTACAGGACGGGCCGGAAAGGTCCGCGGCAGGACGGAACGGGTCACCGGGACAGGAGGAAGGACCCGGACCGCCGCAAGTCCGCGCGGAAAACAGAAAGGGACGGACCACCCGGCACCAGGGTGGACCGCCCCTTCCTTGCAGAGCTTGAACGCTCGCGCGCGAGCTTTCAGACGCTCAGGTGGAGCTTCGAGACGCGTGAGGTCACTTGACGGTGACGGTGGCGCCGGCGCCCTCCAGGGCGGCCTTGGCCTTCTCAGCGGCTTCCTTGTTGACCTTCTCGAGCAGCGGCTTGGGAGCCCCGTCGACGAGGTCCTTGGCCTCCTTGAGGCCGAGGCTGGTGAGCGCGCGGACCTCCTTGATGACCTGGATCTTCTTGTCGCCGGCGGCCTCGAGGATGACGTCGAACTCGTCCTGCTCCTCGGCCTCCTCGGCGGCGGCGGCGCCACCACCGGCGCCGGGGGCGGCGGCCACGGCCACCGGAGCGGCGGCCTTGACGTCGAAGGTCTCCTCGAAGAGCTTCACGAAGTCGGACAGCTCAAGGAGGGTCATCTCCTTGAACGCGTCGAGCAGCTCGTCGGTGCTGAGCTTCGCCATGGGTGGTTCCTCCATATGAATTGCAAAACGTGAATCGGACCGCGGTATGCGCCGCAATCCCCTGCTTTGGTCGCTTCCGCGCCGGAACTACTCGGCGGCGTCCGCGGCGGCGTCCGCGCCGGCCTCCGTGCCGCCGGTCTCCCCGCGCTTCTCGCGCAGGGCCTCGACGAGCCGGGCCAGCTGGGTGGGCAGCGCGTTGAACGTGGCGGCGGCCTGAGACTGCTTCGCCTTCAGCGCGCCGGCCAGCTTCGCGAGCAGGATCTCGCGCGACTCGAGGTCGGCGAGCGTCGCGATCTCGGCCGGGGTCATCGACTTGCCGTCGACGACACCACCCTTGATGACCAGGAGGGGATTGGCCTTGGCGAAGTCACGCAGACCCTTGGCCGCCTCGACCACGTCGCCACTGACGAACGCGATCGCGGTCGGCCCCTGGAACAGATTGTCCAGGGAGGTGACCCCGGCCTCGTTGGCCGCGATCTTGGACAGCGTGTTCTTCGCCACGGCGAACTTCGCATTCCCACCGAGCGTGACGCGCAGCTGCTTGAGCTGCGCCACGGTGAGACCGCGGTACTCGGTCAGGACAGCGGCGCTGGAGCTCTCAAAGTGTTCTTTGAGCTCGGCAACCGCGGTCGCCTTTTCCGCCCTCGCCATGGGCCTCCTTCCAGATGTGCCACCGGCGAAGGGCCCAGGAGTCCGTAAATGAGAACAAGCCCCGGCGCAGGCGCACGGGGCTCACACACAGAGGTCACGCGGGAAAAGGATCCGCGCGAGCAGCCATATGGAAACTCACATCACACCTGCGCAGGCCATCCACCACAGTGGATCCTTGGGCCACCGAGCCATAACGGGCTCGGCGACGACCGGCGGTCTTCGGCGTTGAACACTGTACCCGGGCTTCGCGCTCCGCGCCAACTCGCGGAGGAGCGGCGCGGAGCGCGACCCGTGACGGTCAGCTTCCGGTGGTGCCGGCGGCGTCGGTCCCGTTGAGCCCGTTGAGGTTCTGCGGGAGGTCGCCCACCTGGTCGGCCGGGGGTGCGGTGACCTCCGCGGCCTGGTTGAAGGAGGTGAACGTGGACGTCAGCTTGAACACGCCGTCGCCGGCGCCGCCGTTCATCTCCACCTTGCGCGGGAGGCTCTGCGCGTCGATCCAGGTGTCGAACTTCATGTCCTTGACGTTGGTCAGCTGCCCCTGGACGCGCTTCTGCATCTCGGGCGACAGCAGCTTGACCGCCTCGGCCACGGTGAAGGTGCCCTTGTAGTGCGTGGTGTCGACGCCGCCGACGGTCTCGGAGCCGACCTTGGCGACGTCCTTGGAGCTGGTCAGCATGCGCACGCTGGTCTGCAGGTCGATCTGCTGGGCCTGGGACAGGAACTGGTCGACGTCCACGCCGGCGTTCTGCCCGGCCCTGGCCAGGTCGAGCTTGATCCACGGCTTGCTGCCGCCGACCAGCTTGTTGAGCATGTCGACCTTGATGTAGGCCGTCTGCCCGACGAGGATGACGCGCACGCCGCCGGGGATGTTCTGCCCGCGGACGTTGATGGTGTCCAGCGTCACGTCGGAGGCGAGCTGAGGCTTCTGGTGGACCACCATGGAGCCCTTGACCGACCCCGCGCCCTCGTTCGGGGCGCTGAAGTCCAGCGCGAGCTGGGCGTTGTAGGACGTCACGTCCTGGGCGCTCTCAGCGCTGTGCTGAAGGGACTCAGCCGCGGAGAGCTGAACCGCGCCGAGGGACTCGGCCGGCTGCTGCGATGCCTGACCACATGCCGATACCGCGAGGAGCATGGCCGAGCCCACGGCCGCGATCGCGGGTGTCATTCGCCGGTTCACTAGGTAACCCTTCTGTATCCCCCATAAGTAATTTTTACCCTACGTGCTGCCCCTACCCCGTGCGGCGGAGTATGTGCATCGATTACCGGCCCTGGAAGCGCGCGTGACGACAAAACGGGGGTTCACCTGCGAGGAAACCGACCGCGTAAAGAAGAAAGGCCCGCACTGTGTGCGGGCCTTTCTCAGGTGGTTCTCAGGTTGTGCCCGTCAGGCGGCGGCACGGTGCGCGCCGCTCGCCCGATGGCGCGAGGAGGACCTCAGGCGTCCAGCTCGGCGGTGATCCCCCGCGTCACGTTCGGGTCCACCGGGATGCCCGGGCCCATCGACGTGGAGAAGGTGACCTTCTTGAGGTAGCGCCCCTTGGCCGCGGACGGCTTGAGACGCACGATCTCGTCCAGCGCGGCGGCGTAGTTCTCCAGGAGCTGACGCTCGGGGAAGGACACCTTGCCGATGATGAAGTGGAGGTTCGCGTGCCGGTCGACACGGAACTCGATCTTGCCGCCCTTGATCTCGGTCACGGCCTTGGCCACCGCGGGGGTGACGGTGCCGGTCTTGGGGTTCGGCATGAGACCGCGCGGGCCGAGCACGCGGCCGAGGCGGCCGACCTTGCCCATGAGGTCGGGCGTGGCCACGACGGCGTCGAACTCGTTGAGGCGGTTGCCCTTGGCGATCTCTTCGATCAGCTCGTCGGCGCCGACGATGTCGGCGCCCGCGGCGCGGGCCTCCTCGGCACGGTCACCGGTGGCGAAGACCAGGACCCGGGCGGTCTTGCCGGTGCCGTGCGGGAGGTTGACGGTGCCGCGGACCATCTGGTCGGCCTTGCGGGGGTCGACGCCCAGCCGCAGGGCCACCTCGACGGTGGCGTCGAACTTGGTGACCGAGCTGGCCTTGGCGATCTTGGCGGCGTCGACCGGGCTGTACAGCGCCTCGTGGTCGATCTGCTCGGCCGCCTTGCGGTAGGTCTTGCTGCGCTTCACTGCTTCTCCTTCTGGAGCCCGTGGTGACGGGCCAGCGCGTGGCCCTCCCACTGTGTCTGTCGTGCCTCGAACCGCTGCGCGGGTCAGTCGGCGATGGTGATGCCCATCGACCGGGCGGTGCCGGCGATGATCTTCTCGGCCGCCTCGATGTCGTTGGCGTTGAGGTCGGGCATCTTCGTCTCGGCGATCTGGCGCAGCTGGTCCTTGGTGAGCTTGCCGACCTTGTCGCGGTGCGGGTTGGCGCTGGCCTTGTCGACGCCCGCGGCCTTCTTGATCAGCTCAGGCGCCGGCGGCGTCTTGGTGACGAAGGTGAAGCTGCGGTCTTCGAAGATGGTGATCTCGACGGGGATGATGTTGCCCCGCTGGGCCTCGGTCGCAGCGTTGTACTGCTTGACGAAGTCCATGATGTTGACGCCGTGGGGACCGAGGGCGGTACCGACGGGCGGCGCGGGCGTGGCCTGGCCAGCGGGAAGCTGGACCTTGACCAGAGCCGCGATCTTCTTCTTAGGAGGCATTGTCCTACTCCGGGTCCTGAACTCCTGTGAAACTCCCACAGGGCGTGGAAGCCCCCCGAGGGCAGGCGAGGGCCAGACGGCCGTGCTCCCTCGGGACCAACCCCGCGGCCGCTCGAACGGCCGGCCCGCGGGACGACTTATCAGTGTATGCGCGCTGCCAGATCGCCAGGACCTGGACGGGCGTCAGATCTTGGAGACCTGGTTGAACGACAGCTCGACCGGCGTCTCGCGACCGAAGATCGAGACCAGCACCTTGAGCTTCTGCGACTCGGCGCTGATCTCGCTGACCGTCGCGGGCAGCGTGGCGAAGGGGCCGTCCATGACGGTGACCGACTCGCCGACCTCGAAGTCGACGGTGGCGGCCGCGGCCTTGGCGGCGGTCGTCTTGGTCTGCTCGGTCGGCTCGGGCGCGAGCAACTTGGCGACCTCGTCCAGGCTCAGCGGGCTCGGCCGGTTGGACAGGCCCACGAAGCCGGTCACGCCGGGCGTGTTGCGCACCGCGGACCAGGACTCGTCGGTCAGCTCCATGCGCACCAGCACGTAGCCGGGGAGCACGCGCTCCTTGACCGGGGTGCGCTTGCCGCCCTTGATCTCGGTGACGGTGTGGACCGGCACCTCGACCTGGAAGAGGTAGTCCTCCATGTTGAGCGACTGGGTGCGGGTCTCGATGTTGGACTTCACGCGGTTCTCGTAACCGGCGTAGGAGTGGATGACGTACCACTCGCCGGGCAGGCCCCGCATGGAGCGCTTGAACTCTTCGACAGGGTCGACATCGGGAACGAGATCACCGTCTTCGTCAACGGCGCCGGCAGCGGCCTCGGCGGCCTCCGGGGCCTCGGCGGCCTCGCCGGACTCCTCCGCCTCGCTTGACTCGTCGGCATCACCGGACTCGTCGGCATCATCGGCGGCCTCAAGGGCCTCGCCGGACTGGTCGGTGATCTCGATCGCCTCTTCCGGCTCGCCCTCCCACTCCTCGTGGGATGCGCCAGCCGACAGTGGGGACTCGGACACGGTGACTCTTTCTTCTCTCGTCGATGATGTTGCGATCTTTGACGCCCCAAAGGACGTGCAGCCGCCCGTCAGCGGGGGGCCGCCGTTCAAGACGGCCACCGACCCGCCGGGGACGGCTGTCGCGCGGCGGCCGGCTCAGGCTCCGCCGAAGACCGCCAGCACACCCTGCGTGAGCAAGAAGTCTATCCCCGCCACGAGCCCGACCATGATCAAGACAAAGACGAGGACCACCGTGGTGTAAGAGATCAGATCCTTGCGCGTCGGCCAGATCACCTTGCGAAGCTCGGCGATGATCTGCCGGTAGAAAAGTGCGGGAGAGGTGCGCTTCTTAACGGTCTGGCCGGACGGCTTACTCGGCCTGTCGGCGGCCTCGCCGCGTGTGTCGATCGCCACAGTCCTCACCTGATCCGTCGTTCCTACGCAACTTTCGGCGGCATACACGCCATCGGTGCGCGGACCGCACTCCGCAGGGCACGAGGGACTCGAACCCCCAACCGCCGGTTTTGGAGACCGGTGCGCTACCAATTGCGCTAGTGCCCTCTGCCGTGAACCACCTTACCCCGAGCGGTCGGGGGTACGTCGCTCACTAGTTGCAGAAGTGTACGGGTGAATGCGCCTCACGTCGAACCAACTCGTGCGACACGTCATGACGGACACCGCTTGTCCACTTCACGGATATAGGGCGGCGGCGGTGGGAGACGTCTGGAACCATGGAAGGCATGACCCGTCCTCGCATCTCAGCGCGCATTTCCGCCATCTCAGAGTCCGCCACGCTGGCCGTCGACGCCAAGGCCAAGGCGATGAAGGCGGACGGCCGTCCGGTCATCGGGTTCGGAGCCGGCGAGCCGGACTTCCCGACGCCCGACTACATCGTCGAGGCGGCCGTCGAGGCGTGCCGGAACCCGCGGTTCCACAAGTACACGCCGGCCGGCGGTCTTCCTGAGCTCAAGCAGGCCATCGCCGACAAGACGCGGCGCGACTCCGGCTTCGAGGTCGACGCCTCGCAGGTGCTGGTCACCAACGGCGGCAAGCAGGCCGTCTACGAGGCGTTCGCCACGCTGCTCGACCCGGGCGACGAGGTGCTGGTGGTGGCCCCCTACTGGACGACCTACCCAGAGGCGATCAAGCTCGCGGGCGGCGTCCAGGTCGACGTGGTGACCGACGAGACCACCGGCTACCTCGCCTCGGTCGACCAGCTCGAGGCCGCACGCACCGAGCGCACCAAGGTCCTGCTGTTCGTGTCGCCGTCCAACCCGACCGGCGCGGTCTACTCCCCCGACCAGGTGGCCGAGATCGGCCGCTGGGCCGCGGAGCACGGCCTGTGGGTCGTCACCGACGAGATCTACGAGCACCTGGTGTACGGCGGGGTGGCCTTCACCAGCGTCGCCACCGCCGTCCCCGAGCTGCGCGACACCGTCGTGGTGCTCAACGGCGTCGCCAAGACCTACGCCATGACGGGCTGGCGCGTGGGCTGGATGATCGGCCCGAAGGACGTCGTGAAGGCCGCCACCAACCTGCAGTCGCACGCCACCTCCAACGTCTCCAACGTCGCGCAGGCGGCGGCCCTGACGGCGGTCTCGGGCGACCTGTCCGCCGTGGCGCGCATGCGCGAGGCGTTCGACCGGCGGCGGCAGACCATGGTGCGCATGCTCAACGAGATCCCCGGCGTCCTGTGCCCCGAGCCGTTCGGTGCGTTCTACGCATACCCGTCGGTCAAGGCCATCCTGGGCAAGGAGCTCCGCGGCCGGCGCCCGTCCACGTCCGCCGAGCTCGCCGAGCTGATCCTCGAGGAGGCCGAGGTCGCCCTGGTCCCCGGCGAGGCCTTCGGCACCCCCGGCTACTTCCGCCTGTCCTACGCCCTCGGCGACGACGACCTCGCGGAAGGCGTCAGCCGCCTCGCCAAGCTCCTGTCCGAGGCCCACTGAACGACGGCATGAGCGAGGCCCCGGGTTGGACGGCCCGGGGCCTCGGTCTGTTCCGAAGGGCCGGTCAGCCGGTGGGGCGGACCGCTTCGGCGATCTTCTTCAGCTCGCGTCCGGTGTGATCGGCGCCGAGCTTGCGGGCGTAGTCAGGGCTGATCATGGCCTCGGCCATCAGTCCCCGCCCTGGGGACCACAGGATGGTCGGAGTTCCGCCGTCGCCGGTGATCTCCGACGCCTCGCCCAGCGTGGCGATGACGGCCGCCGAGCCGTGGACGTTCACCCGCGTGGCCTTGGCGTCGGCCCGGTAGTCCTTCAGCTTGGACCGCTCACGCTTGGCCGCCGCGCCCTCGTAGATCACCATCTGGACCGAGTACTCGCCCGGCTGGAGGCCGGACTCGGCCCAGCTGGTCGTGTAACTGGTCGTGCCGAAACCGTTCTTGCCCGACCACTTACCCCATTGCAGACCTTCCGGCAGGTAACCGACGCGGACTCCGCCGAAGGCGCGGCCGTCGCCCAGGTCGCCGAGGTCCTGCGGCAGGCCGGACCGGTCGTCCTGGGACGGTTCCGCGGTCGCGGCGGACGGGGGCATCGTCGCGGTGTCCACCCCGTCCTCCGACGGGACGGAGGTCGGCGCCTGACTCGGATCACCGACAGCGGTCGGCTCCTGACTGGGATCGCCGAGAGCGGTCGGCGCCTGACTCGGGTCACCAAGCGCGGTCGGCGCCTGACTCGGGTCGCCGAGAGCGGTCGGCGTGTCCGAGGCCGGCGCGCCGGAGGATGCCACGGCCGGGCCGGCGGGGGCGGGGGCAGGGTTAGGGGCGAGGCCATGTCCCGAGGTGAGGGCGGTGTAGGCGGGGAAGGAGCCCGCCACCAGCACGGTGAGCGCGGCGGCGCCGGCCGTGCGGAACCGCGTGAGGTGCGCGCGGTGCCTGCGCCGCACCGCCTGGCCCATCATCGCCGGCGCGCGGACGTCCGCGACACGGGCGGACATGGCTTCCTTGAGCGCTTCTTCTATGTTCATGCCGAACCTTTCCTTCGCGTTCACACCGACGTCCCGTCCAGGACGCCCATGCGCGCCCGCATCCTGGCCAGGCCGCGTGCGGCCTGGCTCTTCACCGTCCCGGCCGAGCAGCCCAGCAGCGCGGCGGTCTCGGCCTCCGACAGGTCCTCCCAGTAGCGCAGGACCACGACCGCGCGCATGCGCGCCGGCAGGCGGCGCAGCTCGGCGAGCAGGGCGTCGCGCGTGTCGAGGTCCGGCTGCGGCGCCTCCGGCTCGGGAGGACGGGCGAAGGTGATCTCCTGGATCACCTTGCGCCGCCGTGCCCGGGAGATGGCCGCGTTCACCACGACCCGCCTGGCGTAGGACTCCGGGTTGTCGTGCCGGATCCTCGGCCAGTGCCGGTACACCCTCTCCAGCGCGCCCTGCGCCAGGTCCTCGGCGTCGTGGATCGACGCGCCGCAGACGAGGATGGCCGTGCGGAGCAGGGCGGTGCTCCGGGCGGCCAGGAATTCATCGAAGGCCGCTTCGTCTTCTTCCGTCATGGCGAGTCCCCTTTCGTCCTCCCCAACGCACCGACCCACCACGAGGTTGAGAGGAGGTGCGGGACCACCGCGCCGGCGCGGTACGGCAAGATATGGAAATGGCACGCCCGCTCGACGAACTTCCGAAGGCGCATCTTCACCTGCACTTCACCGGCTCCATGCGGCACTCCACCCTGCTGGAGCTCGCGCGCGACCACGGGGTCCACCTCCCCGACGCGCTCGTGGAGGACTGGCCGCCCAGGCTACGGGCCACCGATGAGCGCGGCTGGTTCCGGTTCCAGCGGCTGTACGACATAGCGCGTTCGGTGCTGCGCCGTGACCAGGACGTCTACCGGCTGCTGCGCGAGGCCGCCGAGGACGAGGCGGCCGAGGGGTCGCGCTGGCTGGAGATCCAGGTCGACCCCTCCGGGTACGCCCAGCGGTTCGGCGGGGTGACCGCGACGCTGGAACTGGTGCTCGACGCGGCGGCCAGGGCGTCGGAGTCCAGCAAGGTCGGCATCGGGGTGATCGTCGCCGCCAACCGCACGCGGCACCCGCTCGACGCCAAGACCCTCGCCCGGCTGGCCGGGCAGTACGCCGACAAGGGCGTGGTGGGCTTCGGGCTGTCCAACGACGAGCGCCGCGCCCGGGCCCGCGACTTCGACGGCGCGTTCCGCATCGCCAAGCGGGCCGGGCTGCTGGCCGTCCCGCACGGCGGTGAGCTGTTGGGCGCCGCGAGCGTCGCCGAGTGCGTGGACGACCTGGACGCCGACCGCATCGGCCACGGAATCCGGGCGGCCGAATCCCCGCGGCTGATGGAGCGCCTGGCCGACCGTCAGATCGCCTGCGAGGTGTGCCCCACCTCCAACGTCGGCCTCGGCGTCGCCCAGCGGGCCGGGGACGTCCCGGTGAAGCGGCTGTTCGACGCCGGGGTGCCGATCGCGCTCGGCGCCGACGACCCGCTGCTGTTCGGCGCGCGGCTGCTGCCGCAGTACGAGCTGGCGCGCGAGGTCTACGGCTTCAGCGACGCCGAGATCGCCGAGCTGGCCCGCCAGTCGATCCGGTCCTCCACGGCTCCGGACGGCCTCAAGAAGGAACTGATGACGTCCATCGACACCTGGCTGACCAGCCCGGCCTGAACGGTTCCCTGGCCGCGGTGATCCTCACACCAGGCACCCGCGGACATGCCACGGGCCCCGTCGCCGGGGCCCGTGGTCTTGTGCTGTTCAACTGTGGAGAGGGCGGTGTCTCGGGCTCGCCGGTCCGAGACACCGCTGCCCACGTGTCACTGGGAGTGGATGTAGACCTCGTCGAAGACCTCGGCGAGCTTGGTGAGGTCCTGGGTGATGCCCTTCTCGGGGTCGCTGGCGTCGAAGGTGATCGACAGCCGGCCGAGCCCCTTGCGGGCCTGCAGGGCCTTCCACATGGTGTTGGTCGTCAGGCCCTGGTCCAGCAGACGCCAGGTGGCGCCGTCCCACTCCTGGCGGTGGGTCCACAGCATCACCGTCTGCACGCCCGCCTGCAACGGCAGATCGACGCGCAGCTTGGCCGCGGCCTCGGCCTGCGCGGCGGTCAGCTTGTTGGCGCCGCTGTGCGCCAGGCCCACCTCACGGGCACCCACGTGCACCCGGGTGTCCCAGCCGCGCGCCCGCACGCCGATCCACTGGTTGCGCAGCGCCTTGTCCGGGGTGACCTTGTACTTGGCGTACTCGCTGGCGAACAGGCCGCTGGAGACGTTCACGTGGTCCACATCGCCGGTCAGCACGTACTTCTCGACGTTGGCCCGGCTGATCAGCGGGTACTTGGCGCGCAGCGCCGCCTGGCACGGCTCGTTGGCCCCGCAGCCCATCTCGGGCACCACCACGTCCACCGCGAGCTGCTTGCCCGCCGGGATCGCCGCGCGCAGAGCAGCCGAGCTCTCCTTGACGAACCTGCGCACGTCGTCGGCGTTCTTGAAGCCCCAGTAGCCGAGGTCCTGGGCGAACTTCACGCCCACCACACCCGGCCGGCTCGCCTGCGCCGCCATCGAGGCGACCGCCGCGTCGAACTGGTCCTTGCCGGCCGTCCACGCCGGGGCCAGCTCGCCCTCGATCCACACCCGCATGCCCAGCTTGATCGCCGTGGCCGCCGCCTTGCCGGTCGCGTCGTTCGGCGCGGCAAGCGGCGCCTTGGACGCCTTCGGCGTCGCGGACGGCCGCGCCTCGGTGGAGGGGTCGGGCTGCGGCGCGGTGGAGCGGTCGGGACGCGGCGCGGTCACGCTGGAGGTGGGCTCCGGCGCCACCGACTCCTGGTCCTGAGGCCCGTTGGAGGTCTCCACCTGCGGCGCCTGCTCACCGTTCGGATCGCTCTGCGTCTGCGGGTCGCTCTGCGTCTGTGTCTGCGGGTCGGTCTGTGTCTGGGCGTTCGGATCGTCCACCGGCTGCGCGTTCGGATCGGCCACGGTCGAGCTCGTGGGCCCGGGCGTCGCGCCCGAGGTGGTCTCACCGGAGGTCGTCGTCGGCGTGCCCGAAGCACTGCCGCCGCCGGAACAGTCGAACTCCCCGCCCTGACACGCCTTGGCCGGCGGCTTGGTCACGTTGCCGTCGGTGTCCTTGCAGACGTACTTGCCGGCGCTGTGGTCGTACTTGCACAGCACCTGGTCCTTGTCGGCACAGTCCTGCATGCCCGGACCCTTGTTGGTCTTGTCCATGCAGAACAGCACCGGCCCCGGATAGGGGACGGCCTCCTTGAGCTTCTCACCGTCGTTGCGGGCCCAGAAGCGGACGACGTCCAGCGCGTCCTTCGGTGTCTTGGCCATCCATCGGCAGTACATGTACTCGGGGGTGCCGCTGCCGAGGATGTCGTCACACTCGTTGTTGACCTGGTCGGTCGCCGCGGGCGCCGGATCGGCGAGGGCCATGCCCGTCGGAATGCCTACGGTCAGAGCCGCGATCACCGCGACCAGGACGATGATCCACTCGCGTTTGCGAAGTCGGGGCATGCGCGGTCTCCTCGTGCTCAGTCGGTTCAGCAGGGCTTCGTGTACGTGATGTTCACGCCGATGGTCCCGGAGCCTTTGGTGCCCTGGTTGTCGCCGGACCACTTGATGGACATGTAGGCCTCCTGCTGCTGGCCGCAGGTGCCCGACCCGCGGACGCTGAACCCGATCGAGGCGGTCTGCCCGCTGCCGGTGCTGCCCGAGCCGGGCGAGACCAGGATGTCCCGGCCGACGGCCTCCCAGGTGATCGAGCCGACCTGGGACCGGACGGTCACCGTGCCGTCACGGTCGCTGCCGACGTCCAGCGAGGTGGTCGAGGCGGTGAAGGCAGGAGGCGGCGGAGGCGGCGGCGGAGCCTGGGTGGTCTGCTTGGTCTGCGGCTGGGAGCTCTGCTTCGGCGTGGACTTCTGGGACGGCTTGGGCGACGAGGTGGTCTTCGGCGGGGGCGGTGGATCGCTGGGCCCGTCGTTCGTCGTCGGCGCGGAGGTCTTGTTCTTCGTCTTCGTGGGGCTCGCCGTGGGGCGGGAGCTGGTCGGCGGGGGCACCACCGGCACCGAGGACGTCGGGACGGCCGCGCCGGGGCGGTTCGCGGCGGGCCCGGTCGCGTGGGGGCTGCTCGCGGGCGCGGCGGTGCCGCCGGGCGGCGGAGGCGGCGGTGAGTCGACCAGGGGCGGCAAGGAGTCTCCGGCGGTGATGACGACCGTGCCGCCTGCGGCTTCGACGTCGACCGGTCCTCCGGTGCGGGCGGCGGGGGCGAAGATCAGCGACCAGACCACTCCGGCGG
>NZ_JBSGDZ010000063.1:0-17081 GCF_053602655.1 Sphaerisporangium sp. NPDC004334 | reverse complement strand
GGCCGGGCGGGGACGGCCGGGACGGCCGGGACGGCCGGGACGGCCGGGACGGCCGGGACGGCCGGGACGGCCGGGACGGCCGGGACGGTCAGCGGGCCCAGGACGTCCCGGCGCCTGACCGCGGCCACGGCCGGCCGCGCCGGGCTGGACTACATGGCCCAGCTCACCGGCAAGGACGTCGAGGGCGTCACGCTGGTGAAGCCGGCGGGCGACGGCTGGACCGTCGAGGTGGAGGTGGTCGAGGACCACCGGATTCCCTCCTCCGGCGACACGCTGGCGATCTACGCCATCGACCTCGACTCCGAGGGGGACCTGGTGTCCTACCGGCGGGTGCGCAGCTACAAGCGCGCCAAGGGCGACACAGGCGGGGTGTACTGACATGTCCGAACCGATGTCATCCGGGCGGGTGATGTCCCCGTACGGCGGCCCGCAGCGGGCGCCGGCCCGCGACTCCGGCGGCAACCTCGGCGACATCCTGGAGCGCGTGCTCGACCGCGGCGTGGTGATCGTGGGTGACATCCGCGTCAACCTGCTGGACATCGAGCTGCTCACGATCAAGCTGCGGCTGCTGATCGCGTCGGTCGACACGGCCAGGGAGCTCGGCATCGACTGGTGGGAGCACGATCCGTGGCTCAGCTCGGGCGACCGTGACCTGGTCGAGGAGAACCGCCGCCTGCGCCGCCGCCTCGCCGCGGCCGAGGGCGAGCCCCTTCCCGCGGAGTCCGGCCGATCCGGTCGCGAGAGGCGACGCCTCGCCGCCGGCGACCGGATCGCCCTGGATGACGACCGGGCACTGGCGGAGGACCGCTGGGAGGAGCCGGAGCCCCGCCGGACGGCGCGCCCGGGCCGGAGACGGGCGCCCGGCGCCGCGAGGGGGCCGCGCCCGGACGTCCCTTCCGAGGAGGAGCACGGTGGCTGACACGGGGACCTACCTGTACGCGATCACCCGCGCCGGTGACGGCCCCGGCCCGGAGGTGCTGGAGGGCCTGAAGGGCGTGGCAGGGGCTCCCGTGCGCGCGCTGAAGGGCTCCGGGCTGGCCGCGTACGTGAGCACGGTGCCGCTGGAGGAGTTCGGGGAGGGGCCGCTGCGGCGTTCGCTGGAGGACCTGGACTGGGTCGGCGAAACGGCCCGCACGCACCACCGCGTCGTGGAGGCCGTGGCCGGGGCCGCCCGCTCGGCCGCTCCGGTGCGGCTGGTCACGGTCTACAGCGGCGACGAGCAGGTCCGCGACCTGCTGGACCGGCGGAGCGACGAGTTCGCCTCCGTCCTGTCGCGCGTCGCCGGCCGCCAGGAATGGGGGGTCAAGGCCTACGCCCACCGCCCCGCCCAGCCTTCGGCGGCGCCTGCCGCGCCGGGGGGTCGCGGCGCGGCGGGGGCGGCCAGGCCGGGGACGGAGTACCTCAGGCGCCGCAAGGCCAGCCTGCGCGACCGTGATGACGCCTGGCGCGAGGCCGCCGAGCGGGCCGAGATGATCCACGGCACGCTCGCGGAGATGGCGGTGGCCAGCACCCGCCACCGTCCGCAGGACCCCCGGCTGTCGGGACGCGACGACTGGATGCTGCTCAACGGCGCCTATCTGGTGGAGAACGACCGGCGCGCGGAGTTCGCCGCCTCGCTGGACGCCTTCCGGGGACCGGAGATCGACATCGAGCTCACCGGCCCCTGGGCGCCGTACTCCTTCACCGCCCTGGAGACGGCCGGCGGCGGCATGAACGACACCTACGACCCCGAGGGCCCCGGCCCCACCGAGGGCCACGACGCCCCCGACCCGCGCACCCGTGACCGGTCGTCGGGGCGCCGCGGCGGGGCGGAGGGATCCCATGGTCGGTGAGTCGACGTTCCGTGGCGCCGAACTGGCGGAGCAAGGACGACTGCCCGCCGAACGCGTCGCGCTGGTGGACCTGCTGGACCGCCTGCTCGCCGGGGGCGTCGTGATCACCGGCGACCTGGTGCTGTCCATCGCCGACATCGATCTGGTGCGCATCTCGCTGCGGGCGCTGATCATGTCGGTACGGGCGTCCGAGCCGCTGGGAATCGGAGTGGGACATGAGCCGCCCGCACCGTGACCCCGCCCAACCCGCGGCGACCGGCGCGGCGACCGGCGCGGGGACCGAGGCCGCGGGGACCGGAGCCGGGCCCTACCGGGAGCCGGGGCGGTCGCGGTCGGGGCCGTGGCGGCTGGACACCGACCCCGAGACGGTGGAGCGGGACCTCACCCGCCTGGTGCTGACTCTCGTGGAGCTGGTGCGGCAGCTCGTGGAGCGCCAGTGCGTGCGCCGGATGGACCAGGGCGACCTGTCCGACGACCAGATCGAGACGCTGGGCCTGACGCTGATGCGCCTGGAGGAGGCGATGACCGACCTGTGCGAGCGCTTCGACCTGTCACCGTCGGACCTGAACCTCGACCTCGGCCCGCTCGGCACCCTGCTGCCCACCGACTGACAGCGCAGCGCCGCCTGCTCACCGGGTCGAACGCCATAGCAGGCGCCGACACCGCCGCACCACGACCCGCCGACCCGGCGCCGATCACCTCCAGCACACACCGGGATGGACAGCCGCACCCGGTGCACGTACGTGATCACCACACCGGATCGGAGCGGCCGACAGGCCTTGCGAGCCAGGTCGGAGTAGCCCGTGAGGCTTGCCAGGTCCGAGTGGCCGGGAGGCTTGCCAAATGGCGTGCCGGCAGGCGGGTGGGGTGGGTCAGAGGGCGATGCCGAGGAGGGCGTCGGTGGTGGCGCGGACGAGAGCGGGGGCGTCGGGGTCCTCGCCCTCCCCCGCGAGGGCCCGCGTCGCCCAGGCGTCGATGATCTCGAGCGCGCCGGGCGCGTCCAGGTCGTCGGCCATCCGCTCGCGGACGCCCTGGAGCACCGGCCCTGCGTCGGGGCCCGCGGGGCGGTCGACGGCCGAGCGCCAGCGGGCCAGCCGCGCCGTCGCGGTGTCGATCTGGTCGCCGGTCCACTCCCAGTCTTCGCGGTAGTGGTGGGCGAGCAGCGCCAGCCGCACCGCCATGGGGTCGTGCTCGGCGCGAAGCCGGTGCACGAAGACCAGGTTGCCCCGCGACTTGGACATCTTCTCGCCGTGTAGGCCGACCATGCCCGCGTGCACGTAGGCCCGGGCGAAGGGCCACTCTCCTGTGGCGATGTGCCCTTCGCTGGCGCCCATCTCGTGGTGCGGGAAGATCAGGTCGGTGCCGCCGCCGGAGACGTCGAACCCGCTGCCGAGGCGGTTCAGCGCGATCGTGGTGCACTCGACGTGCCACCCGGGACGGCCGGGGCCGAGCGGCGAGGGCCAGGACGGCTCGCCGGGACGCCGGCCCCGCCACAGCAGCCAGTCGAGCGGGTTGCGCTTGCCCGGCCGGTCGGGATCGCCGCCGCGCTCGGCGAACAGCTCCAGCATCCGCTCCTCGGAGTAGCCGGAGACGGCGCCGAACTTGGGGGCGGCGGCGACCGAGAAGTAGACGTCGCCGTCCACCTCGTAGGTGGCGCCCTTGTCCTTCAGCCGCCCGATGAGCTCGGCCACCTGGTCGACGACCTCGGTGACGCCGACGTAGTCGTCCGGCGGGATGATGCGCAGCGCCTCCATGTCGGTGCGGAAGAGCTCGATCTCCTTGGCGGCCAGCTCCTGCCAGTCGACGCCGGTCTGCTGGGCGCGTTCGAGCAGGGGGTCGTCCACGTCGGTGGCGTTCTGGGTGTAGTGCACGGCGTGGCCGGCGTCCCGCCACATCCTGCCGGCCAGGTCGAAGGCGAGGTAGGTGTTGGCGTGCCCGAGATGGGTGGCGTCGTAGGGCGTGATGCCGCAGACGTACATCCGCGCCGTGGGCCCCGGGGAGGTCTCTCTGACCCCCCGGGCCGAGGTGTCATGGAGCCGGAGCGGGAGACCGGCGCCGGGCAGCGAAGGGATCTCGGGAGCAGACCACGATTGCATGTCCTGAGCCTATCCATGCGGCCGAGTGGTGCGATCACCCCGGGGTGTCCGATTTGAGGCGCTGGTGCCGCACGGGAACGATGACACAAAACCGTACTTCGTACCGTTCCAACGTGGCAGAATCTTGCCGCCGTGGGTAGAGGGGGCGCCGGCACCTGTCCGTCCGCACGCCTAGGGAGAGATCGATTGCCGCCGTCACGGCCCTTGGGGCCCACCGATCCCCCGACCATCGCCTCCTACCGGGTGACGGGACGGATCGGCGAGGGCGGCCAGGGCATCGTGTACGCCGCCGAGACCGAGTCCGGCGCGCGGGTGGCGGTGAAGCTGCTACACCGGCGCTTCTCCGACGAGGAGCAGGTGCGGCGCTCGTTCGGCGTCGAACTGCGCCGCGCCCAGCGGGTGACCGGCCCGCGCGTGGCCCGTGTCCTGGCCTACGGCCTGCACGACGGACGGCTGTACTACGCCAGCGAGTACGTTGACGGAACCTCCCTGTGGGAGGTCGTCGAGCGTCAGGGTCCCCGCTCGACGGAGGAGCTGTCGCAGATCGCGCTCGGCACGCTGACGGCGCTGACGGCCATCCACCAGGCGGGGGCGGCGCACGGCGACTTCGGGCCGTCGAGCGTGCTGCTCGGCCCGCAGGGCCCGCAGGTCATCGACTTCGCCATCGGCCGGGTGCTCGAACGCCCGCTCGCGGCGGGCGGGTTCGCGGGCGCGTCCCCGTTCAGCGCGCCCGAGCACCTGGCGGCCACGATCCCCGGTCCCGAGAGCGACATGTTCGCCTGGGCGGGCATGATCGTCTACGCGGCGACCGGCCGCGCGCCGTTCGGCCAGGACTCGGTGCCCGCGGTGGTCAACCGCATCCTGAACGGCGTGCCCGACCTGTCCGCGCTGAGCGGGACGCTGCTGGACGCCGTCACCGCCTGCCTGGACCGGAACCCGGCCAGGCGGCCGGCGGCGCGGGAGCTGCTGGCCCGGCTGGAGGGCGTGGACCTCGGCCCCTCCCCTCGGGTCACCCCGGCGCCGCAGGGCCCCGCCTGGACGCCCGGCGCTCCCCCGCCGGCGCCGGGGCCCGGGGCGCCGCCCGCCTACGGGGGGCCGATCCCACTGAGCCCGCGGCCCGCCATACCGGCGGCGGGCCGATCCGCGCAGGCAGGCCCGCCCGGCCCGCCACCGCAGGCCGGCCTGCCGGGCGGGCCGCCTTCGTCGCCGGCCTTTCCTGCCGCCTCCCAGGCCGGTGGCGCACTGCCGTCGCCGGGCGGCGACCGGCTCTCCCCGGACCCGGCCGCGACCGGCCCCATCCCCCCACTCGGACCGGGCCGGCCGGTCGCCGGCCAGAGCGCCGGTCAGAGCGCCGGTCATCCGGGGTTCCCGACCGGCGCGGACCGGGCCGGCGCGGCGGCGGGCCCGGCATGGCATCTCGGCTCGCCAGGCGAGAGCGGCACGCCGCCCAACCCGGGCGACCGACGCCCGCTCGCCCGGGAGCGGCTGCGCGGGCGCCGCGACCGGGTGATCGCGGCGGTGGCCGGGGTGGTCGCGCTGGCCGCCATCGTCGCGATCGTCTCCACCGCCTCCGGCGGGGGGCCGAAGACCCAGTCCCCCGGAGCGGCGCCGCCGCCCCCGGCGCCCGCCACCTCGGCGACCTCGGCGATCCCCGGCGAGACGTCCTCCCCGCCGGTGACCGACGACCCCACCCCGATCCCCTCGCCGGCCAGAACGACGCCGAAGCCGAGCGACAAGCCCGAGCCGACCCCGCGCACGCCGCCGACCAGGGCGGCCAGGCCGCTGCTGCGGGTCAGCCCGGCCCGCATCCGGGTCGCCTCGGACTACATCTCCTACGTGAACATCAAGCTGCGGGCGCCGCGCGGGGCGGTGACCTGGCGCGCCTCCATCAGCGAGGGCGGCGTGCTCAGCACCACGCGCGGCCGCATCAGGGCGGGCAGCTCGGCGACGATCACCGCTTACGGCACCCCGTACTGCAGCACCTCCAAGGTCCGCTTCACCTCCAACGGGGGCAGCAGGACCGTGACGATCATCTGGGGCGGCATCCTGTGCTGAGCGGGACCCGGTACCAGGATGCGGGGTCGCCGGGGCGCGGGCAGAAGTCGTAGCGCGGCTCCCCGGCGCCGAGGGCGACCAGGGTGATCGACGAGGTGCCCCACACGCGCCCGTCCGGCAGCTCCCGGCGGACCACCAGCGCCCTGGGGTCGGAGACCTCCAGCCCCGCCCCCGAGGCCAGCCGCCGCCACTGCTCCCATGCCGGCTCGCCGGCGCGCCCCGCCGACGGGCGCGCGGCCGAGGCGAAGCGCGGCCGGAAGAACGCCACGCGGGGGTCGGCGTCGCCGCTCTCCCAGCCGCTGTTGACCACGATGTGGGTGCCGGCGGGGAAGGTGGCCTCGCTCAGGCCGTGGCCGTCCCAGCTCCACAGCCGCACGCCGCCGGGGTCGGCGACGAGCAGGTGGAAGGGGTCGTAGCAGGACAGGTCGCCGTCGGGCGGCCCGCCCTCGGCCGCCGCCTTCAGCGGCAGGTCGCCGCGGGACCTGCGGATCGGCTCGGGCGCCGCGTCGCCGCACCCGTTCAGCAGCGCCGCGACCCGCGGGACGCCGGGGTCGACGGCCAGCCAGGTGCCGCCGGCCAGAAGGTCGCGCCCGCCGACCAGGGCGGGGTACCGCGGCCAGTGCGCCGCGGGCGGCTCCCATGGCCGGTCCAGTATCTCGTCACGCACTCCGGCCAGCACCACCGGAGTCTCCGCGCCCGGTTCGACGCTCACGATGACCGTGCACACGCCCGTTCCCTCCATACCGGTAGAGATGGACACATCTCACGAAGGGTACGGCCCCGGCGGGACAACTAGATGGGCGGCCAGGGAATCGCGGGCCAGTCCTCCGACGGGGAGGGGTGGACGCCGGTGCTGAGCAGGCGGCGCACGCGATCCCAGGTGGCCTCGACCTCGGCGAGCGTCAGCAGCTCGCGCAGCCGCCGGCCGAGCCGGCCCCGCTCGATGTCGCGTTCGAGGCGGGCCAGGACGTTCACCGCCTCGCGCGGCAGGGGCTTGCCGCGCCACTGCCACAGCACGGTGCGCAGCTTGTCCTCGGCGGAGAAGCAGACGCCGTGGTCGACGCCGTAGATGTGCCCGTCGGGCAGGGGAAGCAGGTGGCCGCCCTTGCGGTCGGCGTTGTTGACCACCGCGTCGAAGATGGCCATGCGACGCAGCGCCGGGTTGCGGCCGCGGATCAGGGCCATGAGGTCGGTCTCGGGGTCGGTGTCGATCCACAGCTGGCACATGCCGGGGCCGAACGGCCCCTCGCGGTAGACGCTCGGCGGCACGATGCGCCAGCCGGTGGCCGCCGAGACCTCGAAGGCGGCGACCTCGCGCGCGGCGAGCGTGCCGTCGGGGAAGTCCCACAAAGGACGCTCGCCCCTGACCGGCTTGTACACGCACTCGGCGACGACCCCGTCCAGGCGGATCGAGCAGTAGAGCGTCATGTTGGTCGCCTCGACCAGCCGGCCGGCGACCTCGATGGTGCCCTCACGCAGCAGGCGCAGGGCGGTGACGTCGTCCAGCCCGGACGCGCCGGGGATGCTGCTGAGCCGGGGGTCGCTCTCTGCACTCACGTGCGGTCCCCCCGGTGGCCGTTGAGACGCACGCAGATGTGCCCGTCGGCGTCCAGCGGCTGCCCGCACAGCGGGCAGGGCGGACGGCCCGCCGCGACGATCTCGAGTGCCCGCTGGGTGAACGCGCGGGCCTCGGCGGCGGTGATGTGCACGCGCAGGACGGCGGAGTCGGGACGGTCGTCGTCGATCGTCTCTTCCTCCTCCTCCTCGTCGTCGACCTCTTTGGCCTCGATGACCACCTGGGAGGTGTCGGGGTCCCACGCGAGGGCCATGGTGCCGACTCGGAAGTCCTCATCGATGGGCAGGTCGAGGGGGGCCTTGTCGGAGAGCTCGACCGGCGCCATCGCCGGCACCGGCGCGGTGCCGCCGCTGCGGCGCAGCACCTCGTCGAGCAGCTCGTCGAGGCGATCGGCCAGCACCGCCACCTGGAACTTCTCCAGGCCCACGGTCGTCATGCGCCCCTGACCACGGGCTTGCAGGAAGAAGGCGCGTGACCCCGGTTGCCCAACGGCACCGGCCACGAACCTCTCTGGCGGATCGTAGTCGAAGACCGGCATAGCCCGACCTTACGTGGTCCCGGCTCCGCCGCCGACAGCGGCGTCGCTCCCGGTGAACTTTTCTCCCCCGTCTTCCCCCGCCGAACCCTCGGCCGGGGCGGGCGGGGGTAGAAGATTCTCCACCCCGCCGCCTACGTCGTTGACTCTCAGGACGAAAGGACGAAGGGCCGTGTAGCGGATCACGGTGAGGGAGGCGGGGTCGGCCGTGATGCGCTGGAACTGGTCGAGGTGAGCGCCCATCGCGTCGGCGACGATCGCCTTGATGACGTCGCCGTGACTGCACACCAGATAGACGGCCTCGTCGCCGAGCTTGGCGTTCCAGTGGCGCACGGCGGCGACCGCGCGGCGCTGGACGCCGGCCAGCGACTCGCCACCGGGGAACACCGCCGCGCTCGGGTGCTGCTGCACCACCCGCCAGAGCGGCTCCTCGGCCAGTTCCTTCAGCGGGCGCCCGGTCCACTCGCCGTACCCGCACTCGCCGAAGCGGTCGTCGGAGGCGATCTCGAGCCCGTCGCGTCCGGCGAGGATCGCGCGGGCGGTCTCCTGGCAGCGTTCGAGCGGGCTGGAGACGATGGCGTCCAGGCTCAGGGGCGCCAGGCGGGCGGCCAGGGCCTCGGCCTGGGCGCGGCCCGGCTCGCTCAGATGGACCCCGGGGGTCCACCCCGCGAGGACCGGCCCGGTCATCGCGGTGAGACCGTGCCGCACCAGAAGCAAAGTGGTCACAAAGCCAAGCTTATTGGGCCGTGATCACCCCTAGAGACAACAGTGTCAGCAGAAACGCCCCGATGAAGACGCGATAGGTGACAAAAACCATCATGGAGTGTCGCGTGATGTACCTGAGCAACCAGGCGATCGACGCGTATCCCACGATGAAGGACACGACGGTGGCGATGATGGTCGGCACCAGGTCGGGGCCGCCGCCCGCGCCGACGTCGCGCAGCTCGAACAGCCCCGACAGCACCACGGCGGGGATGGACAGCAGGAAGGAGTAGCGGGCCGCCGCCTCGCGGGTGAAGCCGAGGAAGAGCCCGCCGGTGATGGTGGACCCCGAGCGCGAGGCCCCGGGCACCAGGGCGAGCGCCTGGAACCCTCCGATGATCAGGCCCTGCCTCAGCGTCAGCTCGCCGATCGGGGTGCGCTGCCGGCCGATCTGCTCGGCCAGCAGCAGGAGCAGGCCGAAGACGATCAGAACGGTCGCGTTGATCCACAGGTTGCGGGCCGGGCCCTCGATCTGGTCCTTGAACACCACGCCGAGCAGGCCGAGCGGGATGGTGCCGAGGCCGATGTACCAGCCCATGCGGGCGTCCATCTCACCGCGCAGCTCCGGGGTCCACAGGCTGCGCAGCCAGGTCCACATGATGCGCACGATGTCGCGCCAGAAGTAGATGACCACGGCCAGCATCGTGCCGAGCTGGATCACCGCGGTGAACGCCGCTCCCGGGTCCCCCCAGCCGAACAGCCGCGGGACGATGAGCAGGTGGGCGGAGCTGGAGATGGGCAGGAACTCGGTGAGCCCCTGCACGATGCCCAGCACGATGGCTTGCAGTGCGTCCATAGTGCGCGCCAGCCTAGGGCAGGCAGGCGGGCGGCGCGGGGAGGCAGGGGCGTGCGGGAATCGGTGAGGATCCGCCGGTGCCCCGCACCGCGCGGGCAAGGCGCGTCGTGCGGTATCGGCCCGGGTGAGAGGTTCCGACACGGTAGCCTGGCCGGATCATGGATCAGCGAATGGTCGGGCGCAGCGGTCTTTCGGTGTCGCGGGTGGGGCTCGGCACCATGACCTGGGGCCGCGACACGGGCGCGGAGGAGGCCGCCGCGCAGCTCGTCGCCTTCGCCGACGCCGGGGGCACCCTGGTCGACACCGCCGACGTCTACGCGGGCGGCGACGCCGAGCGTCTGCTCGGCCGCCTGCTGCGCGACTCGGTGCCGCGGTCGCAGATGGTCGTCGCGACCAAGGCCGTCCTGACACCGCGCGGCCACCGCTCGCGTGACGGCTCGCGCCGCGGCCTGCTGTCCGCGCTCGACGCCTCCCTCGCCCGCCTGGGCGTCGACGAGGTGGACCTGTGGCAGTTGCACGCCTTCGACGCCGAGGTGCCGCTGGAGGAGACCCTGGCGGCGGTCGACACGGCCGTCGCCTCCGGCCGCGCGGTGTACGCGGGGGTCTGCAACTACGCGGCGTGGCAGCTCGCGGCGGCGGGCGTGTGGCAGCGCTCGGCGCCGGGGCGCGCGCCGATCGTCTCGGCCCAGGTCGAGTACTCCCTGCTGGCCAGGGACCCCGAGCGTGAGGTGCTGGCCGCGGCCGAGCACGTCGGCGCCGGGGTGCTGGCCTGGTCGCCGCTCGGGCGCGGGGTGCTGACCGGCAAGTACCGCGTGGGCATCCCCGCCGACTCGCGGGCCGCGACGCCGCATTTCGCCGACTTCGTGCAGCCCTACCTCGACGAGCGGTGCCGCCGGGTCGTCGAGTCGGTCACCACGGCGGCCGAGGGGCTCGGGGCGTCGCCGCTCGCGGTGGCGTTGTCGTGGGTTCGCGACCAGCCGGGCGTGGCGGCGGCGATCGTCGGGGCGCGCACGCACGCCCAGCTCAAGGGGGTGCTGCAGGCGGAGGAGCTCACGCTGCCCGTGGAGATCCGTGAGGCGCTCGACGACGTCTCGGCCGTCGACCCCTGATCCGCCCGCCCGGGCGCCCCGCCCGGACGCCGCGGCCGGGCTCGGCGGCCATCGAACAGGAATGCGACTCGCGTATCACTACTCGGTACCGAATCGCATCTTGTCATGGAAAGACCGGCGTGGTGCCACACACGATGGTCATGAGGACCGCGGGAGGGGAGCCCGCGTCTTCTTCGCATGCGCAGACGATGGAGGGACCATGCGCAAAAGCACGACCGCCATCTCGGCGGGAGCGCTGACGCTGGCGCTGGCGGGCGGAACCGCGCTGCTGGTGGCCGCGCCGGCGGCCGGCTCGGCGACGGGCGCGCACGGCTGCGAGCGGGGCGGGGCGGCCCTGTCCGGCCTCACCGGAGGCGTGTGCGACCTGCTGGACCAGGTCGGCGTCCCCGGCGCGGACGCCGGCAAGCCGGCGACCGGCACCGGCACCGAGTCCGGGACCGGGACCGGCAAGGCGACCGGCACCGCGACCGGCACCGGCACTGAGCCTGGGACCGGCACGGGGTCCGGCATCGGAGCCAGCACGGGCGCCAGGTCCGAGACCGGGCCCGGCCTCTCGGACCGAGAGCGCGAACCGGAGGAGGGTGCGGCGGGGCCGCCCCGCGACGGCCTCAAGCCGCTGACCGACGCCGTGAGCGATCTGACCGGCGACGCGCTCCGGCCGGTGACCGACAAGGTCGAAGACCTCGCGGACGACGCGCTCAAACCCGTGACCGACGCCGTCTCCGACCTCGGCGGCGACGGGCTGAAGCCCCTGACCGACCAGGTCGAGAAGACCGCCGACAAGCTGACCGGCCGCGGGCACAGGTCCTCGCCCACGGCCGCACCGGCCTCCCCGGACACAGCGGACACACCGGACACACCGGACGCGGACCCGTCACCGTCGCCCGGCGAGGCGCGCGGCGGCTCCGGCGACGACGATCTGCTCGGAGTGCCGATCGACACCGACTGCCTGCCCCTGGTCGGCTCGGCCGACTGCGGGGAGGAAGGGGCCCCTTCGGCGTCCAAGCCCCCCACGGGCACGGACACGGACCGTTCCACTCCCTCGGCCGCTCCGCCCGCCACGCCGCGCGGAGGCGACGACGACGGTGACGACCACGGTGGCGGTGGCGGCAAGGACCGCTCCCCCGGCGAGCCGCCGACCGGACAGCAGGGCCCGCCGCAGATCGTCGACCGGCCCGGCCCGCCCGTGGACCGTGCCACACCTGCGGCCCGCGCCTCCCGCCCGCCGTCCGCCGACGTGGAGTCGCCGCCGCTGGTGCCGCTGTGGCCCGGCCTGCCCCTGCCGTCGCTGCTGGGCGACCCGCGGGCCCGCACCGCCGTACCGGAGAGGCCCTACGACGTCGTGGGGACGGCTCTCACGGCCGTGCTGCTGGCCTCGGCGATCCTCGCGGCCCGCATCGTGCAGTCGCGGCGGGACTCCGACGCGCCGAGGTCGATGCCCTTCGAGGGCATGAGCCACCCCGACAACGGACGCCACCGCCTCGCCTGACCGGCCCGCCGCGCGGCGGCGCGGAGCGCGAACGATCACCTCGCAGCGGCGGGGTGGACGCGCGGGCGGTCACCCCGCCACGCGGCGGGACGGAAACGAGCGGTCACCCCGCCACGCGGCGGGATGGAATCGCGAGCGGTCACCCCGCCGCGCGGCGGGGCGGGGGGTGCGGGCGGCCGTCCGGTCCGCCGCGGAGCCGTACGGCCGGCTCCGCGGTCTCCCCTGCTTTCCTCCGTCAGGCGCCGATGGCGTGGACGCCGCCGTCGACGTGGACGATCTCGCCGGTGGTGGCGGGGAACCAGTCGGACAGCAGCGCGAGGCATGCCTTGGCGGCGGGCACCGTGTCGGCGAGATCCCACCCCAGGGGGGCCTTGGCCGGCCAGCTGTCCTCGAACTCGGCGAAGCCGGGGATGCTCTTGGCGGCCATGGTGCGCAGCGGCCCGGCCGCCACGAGGTTCACCCGGATGCCGTGCTTGCCGAGGTCGCGGGCCAGGTAACGCGAGCAGGACTCAAGGCCGGCCTTGGCCACGCCCATCCAGTCGTAGACCGGCCACGCCTTGGTGGCGTCGAAGTCGAGGCCGACGACGGCGCCGCCCTCCTTCATCAGCGGCAGGCAGGCGACCGCCAGCGACTTGAAGGAGTAGGTGGAGACGTGGACGGCCGTGGCGACGTCCTCCCACGAGGTGTTGAGGAAGTTGCCGCCGAGGGCCGTCTGCGGCGCGAAGCCGATCGAGTGCACCACGCCGTCCAGACCGCCGAGGTGCTCGCCGACGCGGTCGGCGAGCGTGTCGAGGTGCTCGGTGTTCTGCACGTCGAGTTCGATCACCGGCGGCGGCTCGGGCAGGCGCTTGGCGATGCGCTCGACCAGGCTGAGCCGGCCGAAGCCGGTGAGCACGATCGTGGCGCCCTGCTCCTGGGCCAGCTTGGCGACCGAGAAGGCGATGGAGGCGTCGGTGAGCACGCCGGTCACGAGCAGGCGCTTGCCGTCGAGGATTCCCATGTCAGTGCCCCATTCCAAGGCCGCCGTCCACCGGGATGACCGCACCGGTGATGTAGGCGGCGTCGTCGCTCACCAGGAACTTCACCACGCGCGCGATGTCCGCCGCGGTCGCGGCGCGGCCGAGCGGGATGTTGCGCGTGATGGCGTTCTGCTGGTCGGCGTCCAGGGCGGCCGTCATGTCGGTCTCGACGAAGCCGGGCGCCACGATGTTGACGGTGATGCCGCGCGACCCGAGCTCGCGGGCCAGCGAGCGGCCGAAGCCGATGAGGCCGGCCTTGGAGGCGGCGTAGTTCGTCTGGCCCGCCGAGCCGAGCATGGCGACGACGGAGGAGACGAGCACGATGCGGCCCCGGCGCATGCGGAGCATGCCGCGGGTGGCCCGCTTGGCGACGCGGTAGGCGCCGGTGAGGTTGGTGTCGATGACGTCGGTGAAGGCGTCTTCCTTCATCAGCGGCAGCAAGGTGTCCCGGGTGACACCGGCGTTGGCCACCACGATCTCGACGGGCCCGTGCTCGGCCTCGGCCTTGGAGAAGGCCACGTCGACGTCTTCGGAGCTGGTGACGTCGCACTTCACGCCGAACAGCCCCTCGGGGGGCTCTCCGGAGCGGTAGGTGACTGCGACGGCGTCACCGGCGGCGGCCAGCTCGCGGGCGATCGAGAGACCGATTCCGCGGTTGCCACCGGTTACGAGTACTGATCGAGGCATGGGCACGACGCTATCGCTTACTCGCAGGTAAACCCATATCCGCCCCGTACAAGATCACAGGGCTAGGATCGTGGACATGCGCCAGATCGATCCCGACTTCCTCGCCCTTCCGCTCAGGCGGCTGGCGGACGCGGCCCTGCAGCGCGCCCGAGAGCTCGGCGCCGCACACGCCGACTTCCGGCTCGAACGGGTGCGCGGCGAGACGCTCAGCCTGTTCGACTCCCGCCTCGAGGGTTCCATGGACGCCGACGACCTCGGCTACGCCGTCCGGGTGATCCTCGACGGCACGTGGGGCTTCGCCGCGGGCATCGAGCTGACGCCGGAGGCCGCCGCCGAGGTGGCCGAGCAGGCCGTCAAGGTCGCCCGGGTCGCCGCCGCCGTCAACCGCGAGCCCGTCGCGCTGGCCCCCGAGCCGGTGCACGACCAGGTCACCTGGGTGTCGCCCTACGACGTCGACCCCTTCTCCGTGCCGATGAAGGACAAGGTCGCCCTGCTCGCCGACTGGTCGGCCGGCCTGCTGAAGGACCCTCGGGTGGACCACGTCTCCGCCTCGCTCATGCAGGTCAAGGAGCAGAAGTTCTACGCCGACACCGCGGGCACCGAGGCCACCCAGCAGCGGGTGCGCATCCACCCGGTGCTCACGGTGATGCGCGTGGCCGACGGCCGCTTCGACGACATGCGCACTCTCGCGCCGCCGACGGGGCGCGGCTACGAGTACCTCACCGGGACGGGGTGGGACTTCCCCGCCGAGCTCGCCACGCTGCCCGAGCTGCTGGAGGAGAAGCTCAAGGCGCCCTCGGTCGAGGCGGGGATGTACGACCTGGTGATCCACCCCTCCAACCTGTGGCTGACGATCCACGAGTCGATCGGCCACGCCACCGAGCTCGACCGCGCGCTCGGCTACGAGGCGGCCTACGCGGGCACGAGCTTCGCCACCTTCGACCGTCTGGGCACCCTCGAGTACGGCTCGCCGATCATGCACGTCACCGGCGACCGCACCGCCGAGCACGGCCTGGCGTCGGTCGGGTACGACGACGAGGGCGTGGCGACGCGCCAGTTCGACATCGTGCGCGGCGGCACGCTGGTGGGTTACCAGCTCGACCGGCGCATGGCGCTGCTGAAGGGGCTCGGCCCCTCCAACGGCTGCGCCTTCGCCGACTCCCCCGGCCACTTCCCGCTCCAGCGGATGGCCAACGTCTCCCTCCAGCCCGCGCTGGACGGCCCCTCGACCGACGAGCTGATCTCGCGGGTCGAGCGCGGCATCTACGTCATGGGCGACAAGAGCTGGTCCATCGACATGCAGCGGTACAACTTCCAGTTCACCGGCCAGCGGTTCTACCGCATCGAGGGGGGCCGGCTCACCGGCCAGGTGCGCGACGTGGCCTACCAGGCCACCACCACCGACTTCTGGCGGTCCATGGAGGCCGTCGGCGGCCCGCAGACCTACGTGCTGGGCGGCGCCTTCAACTGCGGCAAGGGCCAGCCCGGCCAGGTGGCGCCGGTCAGCCATGGGTGCCCCTCGGCCCTGTTCCGCGGGGTCAAGATCCTCAACACCGTTCAGGAGGGTGGAAAGTGACTCCCCAGGAGACCGTCGAGCGCGCCCTTGCCCTCAGCAAGGCCGACGAGTGCGTCGTGATCGTCGACGAGGGGTCCACCGCGAACCTCCGCTTCGCCGGCAACACGCTGACCACCAACGGCGTGGCCCGCTCCTCCCAGCTCACCGTCATCTCGATCACCGGTCAGGGCGTCGGCGTCGTGTCGCGGTCGGCCGTGCGTCCCGACCAGCTCGCCGACGTGGTCACGGCGGCCGACCTGGCCTCCCACGAGGCGCCGCCCGCCGAGGACGCCCGGCCGCTGGTGGCCGGCACCGCTTCGCGGGGCTGGGACGATCCCGCCGCGTCCACCTCGATCGAGGTGTTCGAGCGGTTCGCGCCCGCGCTCGGCGAGGCGTTCGCCGGGGCCGAGACCGCCGGGCACCGGCTGTACGGCTTCGCCGAGCACATCGTCACCTCCACCTTCGTCGGCTCCTCCAGCGGCCTGCGGCTGCGTCACGACCAGCCGACGGGCCGCCTGGAGCTCAACGCCAAGTCGCCCGACATGACCCGCTCGGCGTGGACCGGCGTGGCCACCCGCGACTTCGCCGACGTGGACGTCGCCGCGCTGGACGAGACCCTCGGACGGCGCCTCGACTGGGCGAAGCGCCGGATCGACCTGCCCGCGGGGCGCTACGAGACGCTGATCCCGCCCACGGCGGTCGCCGACCTGATGATCTACCTGTACTGGTCGGCGGGGGCCAGGGACGCCGCCGACGGCCGCACGGTGTTCTCCCGTCCCGAGGGCGGCACCCGCGTCGGCGAGTCCCTGTCGGCCTCGCCGGTGCGGCTCTACAGCGACCCTGCGGCCTCCGGCATCGAGTGCGCGCCGTTCGTCGTCGCCCACGCCGGCAGCCGCGAGCGGTCGGTGTTCGACAACGGGCTGCCCCTGTCGAGCACCGACTGGATCCGTGACGGGTCGCTGTCGGCGCTGCTGCAGACCCGGCACTCGGCCGAGCTGACCGGGCTCGCGCCGACCCCGGCGATCGACAACCTGATCATGGCGGGGCCCGAGGGCGGGCGCTCGCTGGAGGAGATGATCGCCTCCACCGACCGCGGCCTGCTGCTGACCTGCCTGTGGTACATCCGCGAGGTGGACCCGCAGTCGCTGCTGCTGACCGGCCTCACCCGTGACGGCGTCTACCTGGTGGAGAACGGCGAGGTGGTCGGCGAGGTGAACAACTTCCGGTTCAACGAGAGCCCGGTCGACCTGCTGGGCCGGCTCACCGAGATAGGCCGCGAGGAGCAGACCCTCCCCCGCGAGTGGAACGACTACTTCACCCGCACGATCATGCCCCCGGTGCGGGTGTCCGACTTCAACATGTCGACGGTCAGCCAGGCGAGCTGATCCGCCTCCCCCGGTGCCGGGAGTCCGGCGCCGGGGCCGCCGCCGTCCCGCGAGGGGCCCTCACGGAACGGCCAGGTTCGCCTCACGGGCCCGGGCGGGGCCGCGGCGGCCCCCGCGCCGGAATCCCGGCACCGGGGGAGGCGGATCAGCTCGCCTGGCTGAACGTCGCCATGTGGTTGTCGGGC
>NZ_JBSGDZ010000062.1:0-19407 GCF_053602655.1 Sphaerisporangium sp. NPDC004334 | reverse complement strand
GCCGACACCGGCTGCTTGATCCCCAGATTGATCACCTCATAGCCGTTGTTCGACAAGATGATGTCCACCAGGTTCTTCCCGATGTCATGCACATCCCCCTTGACCGTGGCCAGCACGATCCGGCCCTTGGTCTCACCCTCCACCCGATCCATGTGGGGCTCCAGGTAGGCGACGGCGGCCTTCATCACCTCAGCCGACTGCAGGACGAACGGCAACTGCATCTCCCCCGACCCGAACAACTCCCCGACGGTCTTCATCCCTTCAAGCAGAACGTCGTTGATGATCTCCAGGGCCGGGCGCTGCGACAACGCCTCCTCCAGATCACCCTCCAGCCCCTTACGCTCCCCATCGATGATCCGCCGCTTCAACCGCTCCCACAACGGCAACCCCGCCAGCTCCGCCGCCCGGCTCTGCCGCAACGACGCCGCATCCACCCCCGCGAACAACTCCATGAACCGCGCCAGCGGGTCATAACCCTCCCGCCGCCGGTCATAGACCATGTCCAACGCCACCTGACGCTGCTCATCCGGGATCCGCGCCATCGGCACGATCTTCGAAGCATGCACGATCGCCGAATCCAGCCCCGCATTCACACACTCGTGCAAGAACACCGAGTTCAGCACGATCCGCGCGGCCGGGTTCAACCCGAAGGAGATGTTCGACAACCCCAGGGTGGTCTGCACCCCCGGGTAACGCCGCTTGAGCTCACCGATCGCCTCGATCGTCTCCAGCCCGTCCCGGCGGGTCTCCTCCTGCCCCGTCGCGATCGGGAAGGTCAGACAATCCACGATGATGTCCTCGACCCGCATCCCCCAGTTACCCGTCAGGTCCTCGATCAGGCGGGTCGCCACCGCCACCTTCCACTGCGCGGTACGCGCCTGACCCTCCTCATCGATCGTCAAAGCGACCACCGCGGCGCCGTGCTCCTTCACCAACCGCATCATCCGCTGGAACCGCGAATCCGGCCCGTCACCGTCCTCGTAGTTCACCGAGTTGACCACCGCCCGGCCACCCAGCATCTCCAACCCCGCCGCGATCACCCCCGGCTCGGTGGAATCCAGCACGATCGGCAACGTCGACGCCGTGGCGAACCGGAACGCCAACTCCGCCATGTCGGCCACCCCGTCCCGGCCCACATAATCCACACACAGATCCAACATGTGCGCCCCATCACGCGACTGCGCCCGCGCGATGTCCACACACTCCTCCCACTGCCCCGCCAGCATCGCCTCACGAAACGCCTTGGACCCATTGGCATTGGTCCGCTCACCGATCGCCAGATACGAGGTGTCCTGCCGGAACGGCACATGCGCATACAACGACGCCGCACCCGCCTCAGGACGCGGCCGCCGCGCAATCACCTCACGCCCACCGACCCGCTCCACCACCCGCCGCAGATGCTCCGGCGTCGTCCCGCAACACCCACCCACCAACGCCAACCCGTACTCACCGGTGAACCCCTCATGCGCATCCGCCAACTCCGCCGGCGACAACGGATACCGCGCCCCATCCGCGGTCAACTCCGGCAACCCCGCATTCGGCATACACGACAACGCCACCCCCGCCCCGGCATGCTTGGCCAAATACCGCAAATGCTCCGACATCTCCGCCGGACCCGTCGCACAGTTCAACCCGATCACATCGACACCCAACGGCTCGATCGCCGTCAACGCCGCACCGATCTCCGACCCCAACAACATCGCCCCGTTGGTCTCGATCGTCACCTGCGCGATCACCGGCACATCACGCCCCGCCGCCTCGATCGCCCGGCGCGCCCCCACCACCGCAGCCTTCACCTGCAACAAGTCCTGACACGTCTCAATGATCAACGCATCAGCCCCACCCGCGATCAACCCCGCCGCATTCGCCTCATACGCATCACGCAACTGCCCGAACCGCACATGCCCCAACGTCGGCAACTTCGTCCCCGGCCCCATCGACCCAAGGACGAACCGCGCCCGGCCATCCCCCGCCGCCCACTCATCAGCCGACTCCCGCGCCAACCGCGCCCCCGCCAGCGACAACTCCCACACCCGACCAGCGATGTCATACTCCGCCAACGCCGCCAGATTCGCCCCGAACGTGTTGGTCTCCACACAATCAACACCCACCGCGAAATACGCGTCATGCACCCCCCGCACAATGTCAGGACGCGTAACATTCAACACCTCATTGCAACCCTCATGACCATCGAAATCATCGAGCGTGGGGTCATAGGCCTGCAACATCGTCCCCATGGCCCCGTCCGCGACGATCACACGCTCGGACATGGCCTGCCTGAAGGACGCTGCGTTATTCATGCGCACAAGCCTAGCGGGAGCCATGGCGCGATCGCCCGGAGCCGGGGGCGGGACGGGCCGGCGATCGCGACCGGCGAACCGGCGCCGTTCCCCCGGCCCCGGCGGGCTCCCTCGGCCCTCTCGGTGACACCGGGCACCCCTCAACGAATAGGCTTGGTCGGGTACAAGGCCGCCGCCGGCGGCCGTTCGAGATCGCGCCGGCAGTCGCGTGCGGTCTCGGCCAGGCAGCAAGGAGGCGGCGCGTGATCGAGCTCGAAGGACTTCCCGAGCTCGTCGACCCGGTGCTGATCGCCGCGTTCGAGGGGTGGAACGACGCGGGAGAGGCGTCGAGCGGCGCTCTGGCGCATCTCGAGTCGGAGTGGAAGGCGACCCCTCTGGTCGAGCTCGACCCCGAGGACTACTACGACTTCCAGGTGACCCGCCCGGTGGTCGAGCTGGGCGACGGCGTGACGCGGTCGATCATCTGGCCGACGACGCGGCTGCTGGTGGCGCGCCCGCCCGGCAGCGAGCGCGACGTGGTGCTGCTGCGCGGCATCGAGCCGAACATGCGCTGGCGCACGTTCTGCGCCGAGATCGTGGCCATCTGCCTGGAGCTCGGCGTCGAGACCGCGGTGCTGCTCGGCGCGCTGCTCAACGACTCCCCGCACACCCGGCCGGTCCCGATCGTGGGGTCGGTGAGCGATCCGGGGCTCGCGCGCGCTCTCAACCTCGAGCTCACCCGCTACGAGGGCCCGACGGGCATCGTCGGGGTCCTCCAGCACACCCTCGGGGCGGCCGGCACCAAGACCGTCTCCCTGTGGGCGTCGGTTCCGCACTATGTCGCCCAGCCCCCCAACCCGAAGGCCACGCTGGCCCTGCTGCGCCGCATCGAGGACCTTCTGGACATCCCCATGCCGCTCGGCGAGCTGCCCGAGGAGGCGCGGGCCTGGGAGCACGGGGTGGACGAGCTCGCCTCGCAGGACTCCGAGGTGGCCGAGTACGTCCGCGAGCTCGAGGAGCGCAAGGACGCCGCCGACCTGCCGGAGGCCAGTGGCGACGCGATCGCGGCGGAGTTCGAGCGCTACCTGCGGCGGCGCGACCACGACGACGACGGCGGCTGACGCGAACCGGAGAAAGTGCGCATATATCGACATTGGTCGTGTCGGCCCCGATAAACCGCATTTCGCATACTTCTCGTTATTCGCTACGGCGGGCGCGGCTTTCTGGTAATAATTGGCCGCTGCGCCCCTTCCGCACCATTGATCCCGGGCGGCACCACGCGGGCGGCAACGATTCGATAACGGGGACGGGCACGAATCCGCGAACATCGTGAACGGCGTCGACCGCGTGCTGAACCTACACATGTGACTGCGCACCTTGGGACCCCCATGGCGACTCCATATCCTGATCCGCACAAGAGAGCACAGGAGACGCGGCGACGCGTCCTCGAGATGTCGGTGTTCATGAAACGGAACGAGGCGGGCGACGACGCCCGCATCCGCGACGACGCCGGCCGCACCGGCGACGCCCGCCCCTACCCCCAGCTACGCGGCACGACCCCCGCCCAGGCCGTCGAGACGTTCCTCGCCCTCCTGCAGGACCGTCTGCCGGTCTGGCTGCACACCCTCGACGACCTGATGAACATGGCCGGCAAGGGACGGGTGAACGACAACCTGCTGCCGGTCGCCCGGGCCGGCATCGACTACTACGCCGAGGTCCAGGCCGCGGCGATGCCCGCGTTCATCTCCCCCTCGATCACCGTCCGCTTCCGCGAGGCCCTGCGCGAGACCCAGCTCGGGCCCGCCTCCGAGATCGCCCCGCTCGCGGAGTACCTGGAGGCCGAGCGCGGTCTCGGCCGGGTGGCGCCGGACGTCACCCCCGAGGCGAGCGCCCGCCTGCTGCTGGCCGGGTGTTTCCGGCACGCCTACTACGAGATGCTCATCGGCGCCGGCTCGGGCCTGTCCCGCGACGACGGCGCGGTGGAGATCGTACGGGAGCTGCGGCTGGAGGCCGTCACACCCCGGGCGCCTGCGCTCTCCTGAGCACGCCGGCCGCCTGCCTGCCGCCCGCGGGCGGCCGGGGCACCGGCACGCCGGTCCGGACGGCGGCCTCGTCGAACCTGTGCCAGACCAGCGCGGCGAGGTCGTCGTCCGCGCCGAGCGGCCGGCTCACCACGTCGGCCCCGGCGGACTCCAGACGGCTCTGGAAGAACCCGGGGGCCAGAAGGTAGGAGGCGAGCACGACGCGAGGCGCCGGGCCCGAGCGCAGGCGCTCCATGGCCTGTGCCAGGGACGGCGCCGCCGCCGAGGCGAACGCCGCCGTCACCGGGCGGGCCAGCCGCACCGACAGCAGCCGGGCGGCCGCGCGCACGTCGGCGACCGCCGCGGGATCGGAGGACCCGGCGGCGCCGAGCACGACCGCGTCGGTGGGCCGCAACCCGGCGGAGGCCAGCCGGCGGGCGAGCACCGAGGTCAGCAGCGCGTGCGGGCCGAGCGGGCGCGCCACCAGCGCGTCCGGCCGCGCCCGCGCGACCACCGCGGGCAGGTCGATGTGGACGTGGTAGCCGCCGGCCAGCAGCAGGGGCACCACGACCACCGGCCCTGGGACGCGCGGGAGGATCTCGGCGAGCGGCGGGGAGCTGATCTCCAGGTACGCCTGTTCGACGCGCCGCCCCGGGCGCGCGCGCCGCACCCGCTGTGCCAGGGCCGCCAGCGTGGCCTCCCCCTCGGCGCTGCGGGTGCCGTGGGCGGCCAGCACGAGCGTCATCGGACCTCCGGCCGGTCGCAGGCCAGGCGGTAGCCGCGTTTGACGACGGTCTCGACGATGCCCGAGGGGCCGAGGGCGCGGCGCAGGCGCGTGACGGCCATCTCGACCGCGTGCTCGGCCGAGTCGCGGGAGGGGCCGCCGGGCAGGACGACGCGCAGGTCGGAGCGGGGGACGACGTGGCCGGGCCGTTCGGCCAGGCGCTTGAGCACCGCCATCGGAGCGGGCGGCAGCGGCCTGAGCTCTCCGTCGACGGCGACGGCGTGGCCGCGGATCTCCAGTTCGTGGGCGCCGGCGGTGACCCGGGTGACGCTGTGCGCGGGCAGGTGCCTGGCCAGGGTGCGGGCCAGCGAGCCGAGCCGCGAACGCTCCGGCTGGATGACCGGCACTCCCCTGGCCACCAGCGGCGCCGCGGTCACCGGGCCGACGCACGCGGCCACCACCGGGCCGCCGAACGCCTCGACCAGCGCCTCCTCCAGCCCCTCGGCGCGTGCGGCGTTCAGCATGGCCAGCACGGCGGGGGCGCTGGTGAAGGCGACGGCGTCCACCGACCCGGAGATCGCCTGGGTGATCAGGCGGCGCAGCGGCGAGGGGTCGCGGTAGGGCAGCCAGCGGTAGACGGGCACCTCGATGACGGTGGCGCCGGCCGCGCGGAGGTCGGCGACGAACCCGGTCAGCGGCTCGCCGTGCAGTTGCACCACGATGCGCCGCCCGCGCACGTCCTGGCCGAGGAGGTAGTCCTTGATCTCCTCGCAGGACTCGGTCGGCGGCGTCCAGTGGTCGTTGAGCCCGGCGGCGCGCACGGCCCCGCGCGCCTTGGGCCCGCGGGGCAGCAGGCGCGCCCTGGCGAGGTGGTCGGCCAGGTCGACCGACAGCCCCCACCCCTCGGCCGCCGCCACCCAGCCGCGAAAGCCCACACCGGTGGTGACCACGACGTCGTCGACCGGGCCTTTCAGGCACTCCCGGGTGGCGGCCAGCAGGTCGGCGTCCTCGGCCAGCGGCACCAGCCGGATCGCGGGCGCGCGCACCACGCGGGCGCCCCGCCGTTCGAGCAGGGCCGCGAACTCCTCCTTGCGGCGGGTCGCGGTCACCCCGATCGTGAAGCCCGCCAGGGCGTCGGGAGCCGTCTCCGGCGCCACCATGGGGTCCTCCAACAGGGCCGCCGTCATGCCACGCTCACTTCGACCGTGCCGCGCGCGACACGGACGGGGTAGATCGGCAGGGCCGTCGCCGGGTCGTCCAGGCACACGCCGGTGGTCAGGGAGAACGGCTGCTTGTGCATGGGGGCGGCGACGACGGGCTCCTCGCCGCGGGTTCCCACGATGCCGCGGGAGATCACGTACGCCCCGCTGTAGGGGTCGCGGTTGCCGACGGCGAACAGGCGTCCGTCGAAGGTGCGGAAGATCGCGATCTGGTGGCCGCCGACCAGGGCCGCGGCGCCCCTTTCGGGCAGCAGGTCCGTGTAGGCGCAGATCGGCTCCCACGTGGTGCCGGTGCTCGCCTGAGTCGCCGGGCCGTTCTGAATGATCGTCATGCGCGTGTCACCTCCAGGAGGACGGGCTTGATCTGGTCGCGTTCGGTCTCGAACACGATGGACGGGTCAGGGGTGTCGGGGGCGTTGACGAAGCTGACGAACCGGCGCAGCTTGTCGGGATCGTCGACCGTGGCACGCCACTCGTCGAAGTAGCCGGCCACGTGCCGCTCCATCCCGGCGTCGAGATCGGCGCAGATGCCGAGCGAGTCGTTGATGATCACGTCGCGGAGGTAGTCGAGGCCGATGCCCTGCAGCCAGGTGGAGGTGCGCTGGAGGCGGTCGGCCGTGCGGATGTAGAACATCAGGAAGCGGTCGATGGCGCGGATCAGCTCGTCGTCGGACAGATCGCTCGCCAGCAGGTCGGCGTGGCGAGGCTTGAAGCCGCCGTTGCCGCCGACGTAGAGGTTCCAGCCGTTCTCGGTGGCGATGATCCCGAAGTCCTTGCCGCGTGCCTCGGCGCACTCGCGGGCGCAGCCGGACACCGCCGCTTTGATCTTGTGCGGGGAGCGCAGTCCCCGGTAGCGCAGTTCGAGGGCGATGGCCATGCCCACCGAGTCCTGCACGCCGTACCGGCACCAGGTGGACCCGACGCAGGACTTCACGGTGCGCAGCGCCTTGCCGTAGGCGTGCCCGGACTCGAACCCGGCGTCGACCAGCCGCTTCCAGATCTTGGGAAGCTGCTCCACTCTGGCGCCGAACAGGTCGATGCGCTGCCCTCCGGTGATCTTGGTGTAGAGGCCGAAGTCGCGGGCCACCTCGCCGATCACGATGAGCTTCTCGGGCGTGATCTCGCCGCCGGGGATGCGCGGCACGACCGAGTAGGTGCCGTTGCGCTGGATGTTGGCCAGGAAGTGGTCGTTGGTGTCCTGCAGAGCGGCCTGCTCGCCCTCCAGCACGTGCCCGCCGTTGAGCGAGGCGAGGATGGAGGCCACCGCCGGCTTGCAGATGTCGCAGCCGCGTCCCCTGCCGTGCTCGGAGATGAGCTGGGAGAAGGTGGTGATGCCGCGGACGCGGACGATGTCGAACAGCTCAGGCCTGCTGTACTCGAAGTGCTCGCACAGCGCCTTGCTGAGCGCGACGCCCTCGGAGGCGAGGATGGAGGCCAGCGCCGGCACACAGCTGCCGCAGCTGGTGCCCGCTCGGGTGCACTTCTTGACCCCGGCGACGTCGGTGAGCCCCATCTCGGTGATGGCGGCGCTGATCTGCCCCTTGGTGATGTTGTTGCACGAGCAGACCTGCGCGTCGTCGGGGAAGTCGGCGCCCGACATCCCCGCGCCTCCGGCCCCGGCGAACAGCAGGTCGCTCGGCGGGGCGCTGAGCTCCCTGCCGACCATCGGCCGCAGCAGGCTGTAGGGGGTGGCGTCGCCGACGCAGATGCCGCCGAGCAGCGTGCGGGCGTCGTCGCTGATGAACAGCCTCTTGTAGACGCCGGCCACCGGGTCCATGTAGGTGACGTCGAGCGCGCCGGACAGCTCCCCGAAGCTGGCGACGTCCACGCCGAGCAGCTTGAGCTTGGCCGACAGGTCTCCGCCGGTGAAGGCGGAGACGCCGCCGAGGATGCGGTCGGCGGCCACCTCGGCCATGGTGAAGCAGGGGGCGACCAGGCCGTACACCATGCCGCCCACCAGGGCGCACTCGCCGATGGCGTAGACGGCCGGGTCGGCGGTGCGCATGCCCTCGTCGACGACGACGCCTCCCCGCTCGCCCACGGGCAGCCCCGCCCCGCGGGCGAGCTCGTCGCGCGGCCGGATGCCCGCGGAGAACACCACCACGCCGGCGTCGATCTCGGTGCCGTCGGCCAGGACCACCTTGCCGGGCTCGATGCGGTTCAGGCCGGTGCCGGTGTGCACGGCCAGGCCGAGCCGTTCGATGTGCCCGCGCAGCACCGAGCCGCCGCCCTCGTCGACCTGGCGGGGCATCAGCCAGCCGCCCATCTCCACGACGTGGGTGGAAAGGCCCAGGCCGCGCAGCGCGTCGGCGGCCTCCAGGCCGAGCAGCCCGCCGCCGACCACCACGCCGGAGCCGGAGGCGGCGCCCACCGAGGCGGCGCGGATGGCGTCCAGGTCGTCGATGGTCCGGTAGACGAAGGCGTGCTCGGCGCCGGGCACCGGCGGCACGAACGGCGAGGAGCCGGTGGCCAGCACCAGGACGTCGTAGGGCTCCTCGTGCCCGCCGGCGGTGACCGCCACACGGCGGTCGCGGTCGATCGACGCCACCCGGTCGGCCAGCCGCACGGTCGTCGGGCCGCCCGGGTCCGGATAGGTCAGGTCCGCGAGCGACGCGTCCGTGAGGTAGGAGGTCAGCGCCACCCGGTCATAGGCGGGCCTGGGCTCCTCCCCCAGGACGGTGATCGTGCCCGTGAACCCGCGATCGGCCAGGGTCTCCACGAACCGGTGGGCCGTCGGCCCGTACCCCACCACGACGATCCTCACGCGCGGACCTCCTCCTCCTGCTCGCACAGCCAGCCGATGATCCCCTCGACCGCGTCCCGGCAGCTCCCGCAGCCGGTCGTGGCCCTGGTGGCCGCCGCCACCGCCGCGGTGTCGCGCGCGCCCGCCTCCCAGCAGGCGCGGATGCGGCCCTTGGTCACGTTGTTGCACTCGCACACCCGCGCGGAGTCGGGCATGCGCACCGGGCTGTCGGCCGGCGTCGCGTGCTCCACCGACGAGGGGAACAGCAGCCCGGCCGGGTCGCCGGGCAGCGGCCCGCCCCGGTCGTACAGCTGGGTGAGCGTCCCCACGGTCGGCGCCTCGCCCAGCAGGATCGCCCCCACCAGCCGGTCGTTCCTGATGACGAGCTTGCGGTAGATGCCGCGCGCCCGGTGGGTGAAGCGGACCACCTCCACCTCTCCCGAAGGGTCCTCGTTCAGGTGCGCCTCTCCCATCGAGGCGAGTTCGACGCTTCTGGCCTTGAGCCGGGTGACCAGGCGCGAGCCGCGGTACCTGGCGGCGCGGTCGGCGCCGGTGATCAGGTCGGCGACCACGGCGGCCTGCTCCCAGGCGGGGGCCACCAGCCCGTACACGGTGCCGTCGTGCTGGGCGCACTCGCCGATCGCGTAGATCGCCGGGTCGGAGGCGCGCATGTGGTCGTCCACGACGACGCCGCGGTTGACCTCCAGGCCGGCGTCCCTGGCGAGGGAGACCAGCGGCCGCACGCCGCAGGCGAGCACCACCAGCTCCGAGGCCAGGACCTCCCCGGTGGCCAGTTCGACGCCGTGCGGGTGGATCGCCGTCACCTGGACGGCGGTCCTGACCGTCACCCCGAGCCCGGCCAGCGCCTCGCCGAGCACCAGGCCGGCCTCGGCGTCGAGCTGGCGGTCCATGAGGTGGCCGGCCAGGTGCAGCAGGGTGACCGGCATCCCGCGCCCGGCCAGGCCGCGCGCCGCCTCCACGCCGAGCAGGCCGCCGCCGACCACGATGGCGCCGGTCGCGGTGGCCGCCGCGGCGAGGATGCGGTGGCAGTCGTCCATGGTGCGGAAGGCGATGGCCCGGTCGGCGCCCGGGATGGGCGGCACGACCGGCTCGCTGCCGGTGGCCAGCACCAGCACGTCGTACGGCTCGGCCGCGCCGTCGTCGGTGCGGACGGTGCGGGCCTTTCTGTCGATGGCGGTGACCGTGACGCCGAGCCGGGTGGTCACCCCGTCGGGCTGGGCCGGCAGCCGCACCTGCTCGGGGCTCGCGGTGCCGGCGAGCACGTTGGACAGCAGGACCCGGTTGTAGGGCCCGCGGGTCTCGGCGCCGAACACCGTGATCCGGATGTCCTTGTCGCGCGCCCTGACCTCGTCGGCCAGGCGGGCCCCGGCCATGCCGTTGCCGATGACGACCAGCCTCACGTGTTCCTCCCCCGATCGGCCCGCGGCGCCGTGGTGGCCCGCGGGTCAGCGTCGTCGCGCCCGGGCGGTCCCTCATCGGACCGCTCGACCCGCACGGCGCAGACCTTGAACTCCGGCATCCGGGACGTCGGGTCCAGGGCCGGGTTGGTGAGGCGGTTCACGCCCTCCCAGTGGAAGGGCATGAAGACCGTGTCGTGCCGGATGGCGCGGGTGACGCGGGCGGCCACCCGCACCGAGCCCCTGCGGCTGGTCACCTCGACCATGTCGCCGGAGACGACGCCGAGGCGCTCGGCCAGGTCGGCGTGCAGCTCGACGTAGGGCTCGGGGGCGGCCTCGTTCAGCGCCCGCACGCGCCGGGTCTGGGCGCCGCTCTGGTAGTGGGCGAGGACCCGGCCGGTGGTCAGGTAGCAGGGGTAGTCGTCGTCGACGTCCTCGGCCACCGGCCGGTGGTCCACCGGGACGAACCTCGCGCGGCCGTCCGGGGTCGGGAAGCGGTCCAGAAAAGGGCGCGGGGTCCCGGGGTGGTCCTCGGAGGGCGCGGGCCAGAACACGCCGGTCTCGCGGGCGATGCGCTCGTAGGTGATGCCGGCGTAGTCGGCGACGCCGCCCGCGCTGGCCCGGCGCAGCTCGTCGAACACCGTGCGCGGGTCGTCGGAGAAGCCCTCCTCACGGCCGAGCCGCGCGGCCAGCCCGGCGAGGATGGCCAGGTCGCTGCGCACCTCGGGCGGCGGGGTGACCGCCTGCCTGCGCAGCAGCACCCTGCCCTCCAGGTTCGTCATGGTGCCGTGCTCCTCGGCCCACTGGGTGGTGGGCAGCACGACGTCGGCCATCGCCGCGGTCTCCGACAGCACGAAGTCGGAGACCACCAGCAGGTCCAGCGCCGCCAGCCGCTCGGTGACGTGGGCGGCGCGCGGGGCCGACACCACCGGGTTGGAGCCGAACACCAGCAGCCCTCTGGGCCCGCCGCCGGTGCCGAGCGCGTCCAGCAGTTCGTAGGCCGACCGGCCGGGGCCGGGGAGCTCACCGGGGTCGACGCCCCAGACGGCGGCGACGTGGGCGCGGGCGGCCGGGTCGTCGATCCTGCGGTAGCCGGGGAGCTGGTCGGCCTTCTGCCCGTGCTCGCGCCCGCCCTGGCCGTTGCCCTGCCCGGTGATGCAGCCGTACCCGGAGCCCGCGCGGCCGGGCAGGCCGAGGGCCAGGGCGAGGTTGATGAACGCGGTGACGGTGTCGACGCCCTTGGAGTGCTGCTCGGCGCCCCTGCCGGTGAGGATCATGGCCTTGCGGGCGGTGCCGAGCAGGTGGACCGCCTGGCGCATCGAGGCGACCGGCACGCCGGTGATCCGCTCGACGCGCTCGGGCCACCACGCGGCCACCGACTCGCGGACCGCGCCGAACCCGGTGGTGCGGGCGGCGATGTAGTCCTGGTCGGCGTACCCCTCGGTGATGGCGATGTGCAGCAGCCCGAGGGCGAGCGCGAGGTCGGTGCCCGGGGTCACCTTCAGGTGCAGCGCGGCCTGCTTGGCCGTGCGGGTCTGCCGGGGGTCCACCACGATGAGCGTGTCGCGCAGGTGCCGCAGGAAAGGGGGCATGGTCTCGGCGACGTTGCCGCCGGCCATCATCACCACGTCGGCCTCGGCGATGTCGGTGATCGGGAACGGCAGCCCGCGGTCCATGCCGAACGCGCGGTTGGTGGCGGCGGCGGCCGAGGACATGCAGAAGCGGCCGTTGTAGTCGATCTGGCTGGTGCGCAGCGCCACCCGGGCGAACTTGCCGAGCTGGTAGGCCTTCTCGTTGGTCAGGCCGCCGCCGCCGAACACCGCCACCGCGTCGCGGCCGTGCTCGGCCTGGAGGGCGAGGACCGCCCCGGCGACGCGGTCGAGCGCCTCCTCCCAGCTCACCGGCGAAAGCGGCGCGGTACGGCTCGCGCGGGCGAGCGGCGTGGTCAGGCGCACGCCGGAGGTCAGCAGCTCGGCCGCCGTCCAGCCCTTCTGGCAGAGCCCTCCGGCGTTGGCAGGGATGTCGTGGCGCGGGGTGACGGTGAGCGTGCCGCCCGCCTCCCGGCCGGACCCTCCGCTGACGTACATGCCGCACTGCAGGGCGCAGTACGGGCAATGCGTCGCCTCTCCCAGGTGGACCGGCGTCATCACAGACGCCGGCGGGGAAAGTGAGGTCGGCATGGGTTCGATGGTGCTTTCAGGCCGTTTCACCGTTGGGTCCCTCCTGTTACCTCTGTGCTACAAGCCGCCAACCGTGTTCACATCGGGCGCGGGCCCGGTGTGCGCACCTCGCGGTGTCCGGACGGTGCGCGCGGGGCACGGCGGGGGCACGGCGCGGGCATGACGGGGGCACTGCGGGCACTGCGGGGGCACTGCGGGGGCACTGCGCCCTCACGCGCGGGCCCGGGCCGCGCCGGCGTTCCCCCGGCGCGGCCCGGGCGTTTCCCCCGGACGCGGGCTCTAGACGCGTGCGGTGGCCAGGCTCGGGGCCAGCCGCGCCCCCACCGTGCGCAGATAGCAGAACCAGGTCAGCCCCGCGCACAGCACGTAGAAGCACGCGAAGGCGATCAGCGCGGCGCCCGCGCCGCCGGTCGCGGCGATCGAGGTGCCGAACCCGCGGTTGATGAAGAACCCGCCGAACGCGCCGACGGCCGAGATGATGCCGACGGCGGCGGAGCTGTCGCGCTTGCCGGTGGCCAGGGCGGCCTCGTAGGCGGCGCCGTCCTCCGGCGAGATCCCCTCGACGGCCTTGGCGCGGAAGATGGCCGGGATCATGCGGTACGTCGAGCCGTTGCCCACGCCGGTCAGCGCGACCAGCACCAGGTAGGAGACGAAGAAGAAGGCGAAGCTGTGGGTGGAGACCCCCACTCCGACCAGCGCGACGGCGACGCCCATGGCGCCGAAGTTCCACAGGGTGACCCGCCCGCCGCCGAGCCGGTCCGACAGCCTGCCGCCGACCGGCCTGATCAGCGAGCCCACGAGCGCTCCGAGGAAGGCCCAGGTGACGGTGGAGACGTGCTCGGGGAACTGGCTCTTGATGAGCAGCGGGAAGGCGGTGGTGTAGCCGATGAAGGATCCGAAGGTGCCGATGTAGAGGAAGGACATGATCCAGGTCTGCGCGCGGCCGGCGATCTTGAGCTGGTCCCTGGCGCTCGCCCTGGCGGTCGCGAGGTTGTCCATGAAGAAGAACGCGCCCAGGGCGGCCAGGACGATGAACGGCACCCAGAACAGCCCGGCGGCGGCCAGCCCGAACCCGGTGATCACCAGCGGCATGACCAGCTGCACCGAGCTGACGCCGATGTTGCCGCCGGCGGCGTTGAGGCCGAGCGCCCAGCCCTGTCTGCGCTCGGGGTAGAAGTAGGTGATGTTGGCCATGCTGGAGGCGAAGTTGCCGCCGCCGAGCCCTGCCGTGGCCGCGATGAGCAGGAAGGCCCAGTACGGCGTGCCGGGGCTGCTCACCGCGACGGCCAGCAGACAGGCGGGGATGAGCAGCAGCAGCGCGCTGACGACCGTCCAGTTGCGGCCGCCGAACTTGGCGGGCGCGAAGGTGTAGGGCAGCCGCAGGGTGGAGCCGACGAGGTTGGGCACCGAGACCAGCCAGAAGAGCTGGTCGGTGGAGAACTTGTAGGAGCCGAGCTTGACGGCGACGATGCTCCAGACGGTCCAGAGGGTGAAGCCGAGGTGCTCGGCCAAGATCGAGAAGAGCAGGTTCCTGCGGGCGACGCCCTTGCCGCGGCCGTCCCAGAAGCCGGGGTCGTCCGGCCGCCAGTCGGTGATCCAGCGGCCTCTCGCCGCCGCGGTACGGGTTGCCTCCGTCACCGTCACGGTTCCTCCTTCGTATGCTCCGGGGGTCGGGAGGCTCCGAAGGTAACGAGCGGGATCACACCACCCGGCGACGAATGTCAGATATCGGGGTTACTTCCGACGCACGGGCGAAACATGTGATGCACAGGCATCACGACGGCAACATCGAATTAACAAAGATTGCCTGGGCGGCCGATCGGGCATTGTTTCCGGGAAACTTCCACACAGTGTCGTCACCCACGGGAGCGGGCATGACCGGCGTCCGGCAGATCAGGCTCTTCTCCGACCCGGTGCTCCGCGCCGTGGCACAGCCGGTGACGAGCTTCGACCGCTCGCTGCGCGACCTGGTCAAGGCCCTGCAGGCGACCACCCGGGCGGGGTCGGGACGGGCCGGGCTCGCCGCGCCGCAGATCGGGGTGTCGCTGCGCGTGCTGACGTTCGAGCTGGACGGCAGGGCCGGCCACCTGGTGAACCCGCGCCTGGAGCTGTCCGAGCGCACCGTCGTCGCCGACGAGGCGTGCCTGTCGGCACCGGGCCTGTGGTGGCCGCTGGAACGCTCCTATTCGGTCGTCGCCCGCGGGCGTGACATGTACGGCAAGCCGGTGACGGTCCGCGCGCTCGGCATGCTGGCCCGCGTGCTGCAGCACGAGGTCGACCATCTCGACGGCATCCTGTTCCGCGACCGCCTCACCGAGGAGGAGCGCGCGCGGTTCGACGCCGCCATGGCCTGAGCCGCCCCGCGCCGCCGCATCGGCACACGATCCAACATCTGGGGCCCTATGTCCCTTTTTTCCGGCAACGCGTGTTCTGTCGGAATGTGGCCGGGTAGGGCAACCGACGATCCGGAAGCGCGCCCGAGCCGAGCCGCTTCCACATCGGGGGCGTCCCGCTTCCCGCACATACCGAACCGGCGCCAGGCCGGACCCTCCATCCCCCGGGCGGGGCACCGGAGGCGGCTCGCCGGGCGGATCCCGAGACGGGAAGCCGGAGAAGGAGGCAATCGTGACAGGCGGACTGAAAGTGGCCCTGGCCGTCGCCCTCGGCTATTTCCTCGGCCGGCACCGCAGGTTCAAGCTCGCGGTCGCTCTCGGGGTGGCGGGCGCCACGGGCAGGCTCGGGGGCGCGCGCGGCAACCTGATCGAGCAGGGGCTGAAGCTCGCGAGCTCCTCCCCCGAGCTGGAGAAGATCGTCAACAGCGTCCGGGGCGAGCTGTTCGAAGCCGGCAAGGCCGCGGCGAAGGCGGCGGCGAGCAGGCAGGTCAGCTCGCTGAGCAGCAAGCTGCAGGACCGGGCCGAAGCCCTCCAGCACGCGGCCAACGTGGCGGCGGGCCTGGAGGAGGAGGTGACCGGCACCGCCGGAGAGGCCGCCAAGACGGCGAAGGGCGGAGTCACCAGCCTGCGCGAGCGGGCCGCCGGCGGCCTGCGCACCGCCAGGTCGCGGGTGCGCCGCCCCGCCGAACCGGCGCCGGAGGAGGACCTGGAAGAGGAAGAGCCGTACGAGGAGGACTACGGGGAACAGGACGAGTACGAGGAGGAGGCGCCCCCTCGGCGCAGGCCGCCGCAGGACCGGGGCCGGCCCGCCGGGCGCGACACGCGGCGTCCCGCGCGCGAGGAGGAGGAGCCGGAGGACGACGACGAACCCCCGCCGCGCGGCCGCGTCGTCCGCGACCAGCCGCCGCCGCGCTCGCGGCCCGTCCACCGCACCCGGGGGTGAGCCGCCATGGCGGAACCGAGAAGGGAAGGCCCCGGCGCCGCCGCGGCGAACCCGATCAAGAGCCAGATGCGCGGCCTCGCCGGCGTCGCCGGGAAGCTCGCCCTCGCGGCCGTGCGGCGCCGGGTGGAGAGCACCACCCGGCAGCTGACCGACTTCGCCGAGAACGGCGGAATGCGCACCATTGGACAGCTCGCCGGGGGCGAGGGCAAGTTCGGCCGGGTCAAGGGGCTGGCCAAGCTCGCGTTCGGAGGGCTGAAGAAGAAGCTCGGCTTCGGCGGGCGCGGCGCCAAGGGCAAGAAGCTCAAGTTCCACAACATCATCGAGTCGCTCGACTTCGGCGCCCCGGTCCGCGTGGTCTACAACCAGTGGACGCAGTTCCAGGACTGGCCGAACTTCACCAAGAAGGTGGAGAAGGTCGTCCAGGAGAGCGACGAGAAGCTCACCTGGCAGGCGAAGATCTTCTGGTCGCGCCGCACCTGGCAGTCGACGATCACCGAGCAGGTGCCCGACGAGAAGATCATCTGGCGCTCGCAGGGCGCCAAGGGCTACGTGGACGGCAGCGTCACCTTCCACGACGTCACCCCTGACATGACAAGGGTGCTGCTGGCGCTGGAGTACCACCCCAAGGGGCTGATGGAGCACATCGGCGCCATCTGGCGGGCGCAGGGCCGCAGGGCCCGCCTGGAGTTCAAGCACATCCGCCGGCACGTCATGAACGAGGACCTGCTCCATCCGGAGGAGGTCGAGGGGTGGCGGGGCGTCATCCACGAGGGCGAGGTGGTCAAGGACCACGAGACCGCCATGCGCGAGGAGGAGGAGCGCGAGGAGCGCGAGCGCCGCGGCGAGCGCGAGCCCGGGGAAGGCGAGGAAGCCGAGTACGAAGAGGGCGAAGAGGTCGAGTACGAAGAGGGCGAGGAGCCCGAGGAGGCCGAGGCCGCCGAGCGGGGCGAGGAACCTCAAGAGGGCGAAGAGGAAGAGGCCGGGGAAGAAGAGGAGCCCCGGGGCCGCCGCGAGGAGGAGCCCCGTCGCGGACGCCGGACGGCGCGGGCCGAAGAAGAGCCCGAAGAGGAGCCTGAGGAGGAGCCCGAGGAGGCCGAGGAGCCCGAGGAGCCCGAGGAGGAGCCGCGGCGCGGACGGCGCGCGACGGAGGCCAGGCGTGAGGGGGCCGGCGAGGAGCGCCGCAGGCGGCGGCTTCCCTGGGGCCCCAGGCGGCCGGAGGAGGCGCGCCGGAGCCCGGCCGCCGAGCCGCGCCGCCAAGCCCGCCGGACAGAGCCCGCCGAGGAGGAGGAACCGGAGCCGCCCGCGCGCCGGCGCGGCACCGAGGCCGGCGGGCGCGGGGAACCCCGGGCGCGGCGGCGCCCCGAGGGCGAGGAGTCCGGGCGCGCGGGCCGGCGCGGATCCGCGCGCGAGCCGAGGGACACAGGCCGGTGACCGGCAGCGAGGAGTGGAGCGTATGACCATCGTGCAGCCCTCGGGCGGCGGGCCTGCCGGCCGGCCGAACTCATCGGGCGGCGGACTCGCCGACGTGATCGACACGATCCTCGACAAGGGACTGGTGATCGACGCCTACGTCAGCGTCGCGCTGGTGGGCATCGAACTGCTGACCATCAACGCGCGCATCGTCGTCGCCAGCGTGGACACTTACCTGCGGTTCGCCCAGGCGGTCAACCGGCTGGACATCTCGGAGGGCCAGAAGGGGCTTCCCGAGCTCATGCAGGACATGACGACGGGCGTGGCCAAGTCCAAGACCAAGGGCATCGCCCAGGGCGCCCTGGAGGCGGCGGGCGAGAAGCTGCGCGACTTCATCACCGAGTCCGACGAGCAGCCCGCGCCCCGCAGGCGCCGGCGTGAGGAGTACTGAGATGGCCCGTTCCACTTCCGGCCCCGCCGCCCCGGGGTCCGAGCAGGAGCAGGCCGCCGGCCGCCGGCCCGGCGGCGCCGTGCAGGACGCGGACACGCGCGAGGCGGGTCCCGTCACCGCGGAGGCCTCCGGCCGGGCCGCCGCCGGCGCCGCCGGGAGGGCGGGCGAGCGGACCGGCGTCCCGGAGCAGCGGCAGGAGCGCGCGACGGCGTCCTACATCTACGGCATCCTGCCCTCCGACGTCGAGCTGACCCCCGAGCCCCGCGGGGTGGGAGACCCGCCAGGAGAGATCGCCCTGGTACGTCACCGCGACATCGCCGCCCTGGTCAGCGAACTGCGCCTCACCCGCCCGCTCGGCAGGCCCCAGGACCTCGTCGCCCACCAGAACCTGCTGGACGACGTGGCCGCCGAGGTGCCGGTGCTCCCCCTGCGCTTCGGCGCGGTGATGGAGAGCCCCGAGGCGATCGTCTCGGAGCTGCTGACCCCCCATCACGACCGGTTCCGCTCCGCGCTGGAGGAACTGGAGGGACGCGTCCAGTTCGTCGTCAAGGGCCGCTACGAGGAGGGCACCGTCCTGCGCGAGGTGCTGGCCGAGGAGCCCGAGGCGGCCCGGCTCCGCGAGGAGATCCGCGGCCTGCCCGAGGAGGCGACCTGGGACGCGCGGATCCGGCTCGGCGAGATCATCAACCGGGCCGTCGAGGTCAAGAGGGACGCCGACACCCAGATGCTCGCCCAAGGGCTCGCCCCGCACGCGGTCGCGGTCGTCATCAGGGAGCCGACCCACGAGGAGGACGCCGCCCACCTGGCCGTGCTGGTGGACACCGACCGGCAGGAGGAGTTCGAGCGGGCCCTCGAGGAGTTCGGCCGCCGCTGGGCCGACCGCGTCACGCTGCGTCTGCTCGGCCCGCAGGCGCCCTATGACTTCGTCGACACGCAGGGATGAAGGTGCTTGGACGATGGGCCTGGTCAAGCTGCTGTTCGGCTGGCCGCTCGCGCCGGTGGAGGCGCTGATCCGGCTCGGTGAGCTCATCGAGGAACAGGTGGAGCACCAGTTGCGCGACCCGGCGGCGGTGCGGCGGCAACTGGAGGAGGTGGAGGAGGCGCGGGCCGCGGGCCTGATCTCGGAGGAGGAGAGCGCCCGCGCCACCGAGGAGATCCTGCAACGGATGATCGGCTAGCGGGCGGCCGGCCGCACCGGCTCCGGGCGCCGGGGAGCCGCCGGGGAGCAAGGAGGTGATGTCGTGCCGGGCAGCCGCAGACCCCGCGACCGGCGGGCCGGTGCCGGTGAGGACCGCTACACGTACGACCCGGCCCGCGAGAACACCAGGGACGAGGAGTACACCGGCCACACCCAGTACCCCGGCCCCGCCGACTCCACCGAGGACATGGACGACACGGACGACGGCCACGACATGGACGACGGCGACGACATGGACGACATGGACGACGCGGACTATGCGGGCGCGGGGGACGTCTACGGCCGCTACGGCGAGGAGGAGGACGCCCCCCGGGGGACGCGGCGTCCCGCCAGGACGGCCGGGACGGCCGGGACGGCCGGGACGGCCGGGACGGCCGGGACGGCCGGGACGGCCGGGACGGCCGGGACGGCCGGGACGGCCGGGACG
>NZ_JBSGDZ010000061.1:0-19652 GCF_053602655.1 Sphaerisporangium sp. NPDC004334 | reverse complement strand
CGCGACGATCGACGCACGAGGGCGATTAGCTCAGTGGGAGAGCGCTACCTTGACACGGTAGAGGCCACTGGTTCAATCCCAGTATCGCCCACCACGCTCCACGGCGTCCCAGGCCTGGCCTGGGACGCCGTTTTCTGGAGGATCGAGCATGACCACCCCCCTTCCGGTCACGTTGGACGACGTCCATGACGCGGCGGCCAGGCTGAAGGGGGTCGCGCACCGCACCCCCGTCCTGCGCTCGCGCACCCTGGACGCCCTGGCCGGAGCCGAGGTCTTCCTCAAGTGCGAGAACTTCCAGCGCGTCGGCGCGTTCAAGTTCCGCGGCGCGTACAACGCCGTCTCGCGGCTGTCGCCGGCGCAGCGGGCCAGGGGCATCGCCGCGTACTCCTCGGGCAACCACGCCCAGGCCGTCGCCCTGGCCGCCCGGGAGCTGGGCGGCACGGCGGTGATCCTCATGCCGGAGGACACGCCCAGGTCCAAGATGGACGCCGCCGCCGGGTACGGGGCGGAGATCGTCACCTACGACCGCTACACCGGCGACCGGGTGGCGATCGGCGAGGCGCTCGCGGCCGATCGCGGACTGGCGCTGATCCCGCCGTACGAGCATCCGCACGTGATCGCCGGCCAGGGCACGGCCGCGCTCGAACTCATGGAGGAGGTCGGCGAGCTGGACGCGCTGGTGGTCCCGGTCGGCGGCGGCGGGCTGATCGCCGGCAGCGCCACGGTGGCCAAGGGGCTGCACCACCGCCTCCGCGTGGTGGGCGTGGAGCCCGAGGCGGGCGACGACACCAGGCGGTCGCTGGGCGCCGGCGAGCGGGTGTCCGTCCCCGTCCCGCGCACGATCGCCGACGGCCTGGCCGCCGACGTCCCCGGCGAGCTGACCTTCTCGGTCAACAGGCGGCTGGTCGACGAGATCGCGCTGGTCACCGACGACGACATCCGCGCGGCGATGCGGCTGGCCTTCGAGCGGATGAAGATCGTCATGGAGCCGAGCGGCGCCTGCGGGCTGGCCGCCCTGCTGGCCGGGCGGCTCGAACGCGTCCCGGGGCGCGTCGGCGTGATCGTCTCCGGCGGGAACATCGACGCGGGCCGCTTCGCCGAGCTGATCGCCGGCGCCGTTCCGGCCTGACCAGCTGAAGGCTCCATTGCGGGCGCCGCGGCCATTTCATTCTCCCGACGGCGCCGATCCCATTTCCTGACGGCGCCCGGCCCCGGGATTTGACATAACTGTAAGCGTTCCCCCGGACGCGGAACGCATTTACCCTCCTCGTGGGGCCCGGATCCCAAGGGGAGGGAATCGCGGAAATGCATCGACGAATGCCGGGGCGGACGGCGCTCGCCGTTCCGCTCGTCGCCACGATGCTCGCCGGCGGCGGCACGGCGTACGCGTCCACGGCAGGGACGTCGCACTCGGGGGCGGCCGTGGCGCAGGCCCGCGGAATGGACGGCATGAAGTCCGATATCGCCACGGCGCTGTACGTCGTGGACCGTTTCTGGGCGAGCCACTGGTCGCGGTACTTCGCCGGTCGTTATTATCGTCCGAACATTTTCGGCGGATACTCGCGGGGCGGCAGACCGGCGCCGTTCTGCGGTGGCAGGCGCCTGACCTACGACAATGCCCACTACTGCCCGAACGGCCACTACATCGCCTGGGACACCGACCTCATGAAGCAGGGATACCGCTCCGGGGACGCCTGGGTGTACGACGTCATCGCCCACGAATGGGGGCACGCCGTGCAGGCGCACCCGGGCTTTCCGCAGAGGTCGCCGGCCGCCGAGTTGCAGGCCGACTGCCTGGCGGGCGCGGCGCTGTACGGGGCCGCCGCGGACGGCACGCTGCGCTTCGAGGAGGGCGACGTGCGAGAGATCGCCGCCGCCCTGCGGGCCATGGCCGACAAGACCCGGTGGACCAGGCCCGGCGACCACGGCAGCGCCTCACAGCGCATCGCCGTCTTCGACCGCGGCGCCGCCTACGGGGTGCCCGGCTGCATGGGCATGTAGACGACGAGACGAACAGACATGACCGCGCCGGGAAGACCAAGGTCCCCCGGGCGATGCTCCGCGTCCGGCACGTCAGCGGCCGCCGGCACGATCGTCCGCGGGTCGTCTCGGCCACGGCGCCGTGGCCGGGCGGCCCGCCGGCGCGACGGGCCGCCCGCTCACGAGGTCAGGCGTGCCCGCATGTTCGCCAGGACGATGGGAGCGATCTTCTTCATCCCGGGCACGTCACCGTGGACGGTCAGCCGGGCGATGACCGGGCCCCACCGGATGAGCGCGGTGTCCGGGGTCAGCTGGATGGACGGCCCGGCGACCTGGTAGAGGCCCGGCGCGAGCCGCTTCACCGGCCACTGGTCCGCGCGCTGCCCGGCCAGCGCGTCGTCGAACAGGGTCGTCGCCTCCCGCACGGACGCGGCCACCCACTGGACGCTCAGCGACACCGGGGGCCGCCGGTCGGTGGGCGCGACCAGGTCGCAGACCACCGGGTGGGGGAAGACGACCTCGCCCAGGCGGCGTTCGCGCGGGTAGGCCCGGTATCCCCGGCCCAGCGCCGTGAGGTCGCCCGGTGAGACCAGCGAGCACGCGTCCGGCCAGGACGACGGGGAGACCCCGCCCAGTTCGGCCGGTCCCGGCGCGGACGCGGGGACCTCCGCCCGGCCGGGGTGTGACGGCGCGGACGCGGAGACTCCCGCCCGGACAGGAGGTGACGGCTCGGACGCGGGAACCTCCGCCGGGCCTGGGGGTGAGGGGGCCGGGGCGGGACGGTAGGCGGTGACCCGGGGGCCGGTGGGAGTTGCGTGGCGGACGAACAGGACGTCGCCGGACAGGCCGATCAGGTCCGTGCCGTTGTCGCCGGAGGGCACGGGCAGGCTGCGGGTGGTCCCGTCGCGCGGATCGACCACCGTGACGAAGTACGGCAGGGGCCAGCCGCCGGGGACACGGGGCCAGTTCGTCCGGCCGGCGAACAGACCCTCTCCGGCCAGCATGACGTCACGGTAGGCGAGATTGAAGGCGGGAGTGTCACGCCTGGTCCACAGGACCTTCCCGCTCGCGCGGCCGATCCCCCGCAGCACGGCCACCGCCCGCTCCCCCCGGCCCTCGGTGGAGCCCACGGCGACCACGTCCCCGTACGCGCCGAACGTGCTGGTCGTCTCGGCGTGCAACTCGCCCGACCAGCGCCCGTCGGGCGCGGCGAAGAAGGAGGAGCCGTTCGCGGCCACGAACATCGTCCCGTCGGCGGCCGTGACCAGCGAGCTCCCCTCCGAGCCGCCGCCCCGGGGGACCTCGCGCCGCCAGAGGAGCCGTCCGGTGGCCGGGTCCAGGGCGGCCACCTCGGCGGGCTTCCCGTCGCAGCCGCGCATGATCACCACGACGGCGCCGGAGTCGATCTGGGCCGAGCACCCGGGCTCCAGCGGACGCCGCCACAGGCTCCGGCCGGTCGAGGAGGCGAAACCCGTGAGGTCGCGGCGGTCGGTGGACAGCACGACCACCGCGCCCGGCGTGATCATCGTCGTGGCGCCGGACACCATGGCGTGGGGAGCGCCCGCCGGCGAGGCGGGGATCGCGGTCCGCCACCGTGGTGCGCCGGTGCGCGGGTCGTATCCGGCGATGAAGCGGTCGCCCCGCCGGCCGGCGGCCTGGTGGCCGAGGATCAGCAGGCCCGCCGAGAAGCCGACGTCGGTGATCACGTACCCGGGGAGTGCGGGGACCGCGCCCCTGACCGCCCCGGTCCGCGGGTCGTGCAGTTCCACGCCGCTTCCCCCGGCGCCGGGCAGGACCACGGTGTCGCCGGTGAAGGCGTACGGTCCGGTCTGGAACACCTCGGGATGCACGTCGGCGGGGGCCGACCACACGGCGGCGAGCCGGGCGGGCAGCGCCGTCCCCGCCTCCCCTCCGGGACGGAGCGGGCCGGCGGGTCCCGCGCCGCCCGTGGTCAGGGCCAGCAGCGCCGAGACGGCGAACCCGGTGAGCACGGCGCGCACGGTCCGGCGTTCCTTCGCACGCGCAGCGGGGTGGCGGGCGGGGGCCGCGCGGGTCAGCATCCCTTGGAGCGGGGGAAGATCGTGCATTTCGCCGCGTGACCGGCGAGGTGCCAGGTGGACGAGCCGCCGGTGTAGATCCGCCGGTAGGCGCGGTGGTCGGCGGCCGCGCCGGTGACGCGGAACATCCCGCCGTCCGGCCGCCGGATGACCTGCTGGTAGGTGCGGCCGTCGGCGACGACGGTGGCCAGCAGGTCGAACTCGTAGGCGGCGTCCCGCGCGGTGAAGCTCAGGCGGAGCGTCTCCTGCTCGCCGCGTTTCAGCTCGATCTGCTTGCCGGTGAAGTAGAGGGTCCCGGCCTTGCCGGGGACGCGCGGCCGCCGCTCGGCGGCGTCGAGGTCGGAGACGACGTGGATGACCTCCGGCTCGCCGGAGCTGTCCGGCCGGAGGTAGGAGCCGGTGAGCACGGGGAGGGTCCGCGCGACGCGGGGCCTGATGTCGACCACGCGCACCAGCCCCCGGCCACCCTCGGCGACCAGGACGACGTCCAGCCGCCCGACCGGCCCGCCACCGTACTCGCGGACCAGGGCGGGCAGCTTCTCGGGCTCGGTGAGCAGCGTGGCGCGGTCCTCGGGATCCTCGACCGGCCGTTCGAGTGCGATGTCGCCTGCCTGGTCCTCCTCGACGTAGGGCAGGCGCAGCGGGTCCGATTCGGTGACGCGGTCGACCAGGTCGTGGCCGCCTCCGGGGAGCCAGGCGATGAGCAGCGCTCCGGCGACGGCGCCGAGCACGCCGGCGCTCCAGGTCAGCGGGCTGCGGACGAGCCGGCTCAGCCGGCTCGGAGACGGTTCGGTCGCGGGGGTCGCGGGGGTGGACACCGTCGATGGGTCGGAGCGGTTCACAGCGTGTGGCCCGGCCTTCTTCTCGAGTGGTGCTCGCAGTATCGGGCGTCGCCGGACCGCTCGCCACGACGGGAGCGATGACAGAATGTCAGGAACCGGTCACCATGGTGACCGGTTCCCGGAGGTGTCCTCGCGTTGGCGCGGCTCAGGCAGGGGTGATGGCTCAGGCGGGGGTGATGGGGAGCAGCACGCGAAAGCGCGTGTCGCCGGGTTGGGACTCCACCTTGATGTCCCCATGGTGCTTGTTGACGATGATGCGGTAGGAGATGTCCAGGCCGAGGCCGGTGCCCTCGCCGACCGGCTTGGTGGTGAAGAACGGCTCGAAGATGCGCGGCCGGATCTCGGCGGGGATGCCGGGCCCGGTGTCGCCGATCTCGACGAAGACCCGCTCCGTGTCGTGCCCGGTGCGCACCGTGAGGGTGCCGCCCTCCTCCCGCATCGCCGAGAACGCGTTGTCGATGAGGTTGGTCCACACCTGGTTGAGCTCGGCGGCGTAGGCGGGGATGAGCGGGACGGTGCGGTCGTACTCCTTGACGACGCGGACGCCTTCGGGGATCTTCGCCTGCATCATGGTCAGCGTCGCGCCGAGCAGGTCGTGCAGGTCGACCGTCTGGTAGGGGGCCCGGTCGAGCTGGGAGTACTGCTTGGCGGCGGCGACCAGCGTGGACATGCGGGTCACCGCCTCGGCGATCTCGCACATCAGCTGCTCTGTCTCGACCGTGTAGGTCAGCCACCGGACGGCGGCCTCGAGGTTCTCCCCGCCGACGGCGCCGCTGATGCGCTCGAGCCACTCCGCGTCGATGCCGCCGGCCACCAGCGTCGAGGCCAGCTCCCAGCCTCCGGCGATGTCGTGGTCGTCGAGCCAGTCGCTCAGCTCGTCCTCGGCGTCGGCGGTGGCCATCGCCGACAGCGGCGCCGCGCCCGCGGCGCGCTTGACGGCCTCCTCCTGCAGCTCGACGAGCTCGTGCAGGCGGCTGCCGTCCAGCCGGCCGTCGGCGATCATGGCGAGCTTGTGGCGCATGTGGGCGACCCGCTCGCGCAGCACCGCGGTGGCCCGCACCGCCGCGGCGGCCGGGTTGTTCAGCTCGTGGGTCAGCCCGGCCGACAGCGAGCCCAGCGCCAGCAGCCGCTCGCGCTCGCCGACGATGGTCTGGCTGGCGCGCAGACCGAGGAACATGCCCTCCAGCAGGTGCGTCGCCATCGGGAACCACTCGCGCAGCGCGGTGGCCAGCACGTCCGCGGGCAGCGAGAACAGCTCGACGTCGCTGATGGCGAGCATGCTGTGGGGGTACACCTGCCCCTCGCGCTCGGCCAGGTAGGCCTGGGTGGCGCCCGCGTAGACGCCCCGCTGCTCGGTGCGGTTGAGCTCGACCTCGTCGCCCTGGACGCGGCGCGACAGCGCGATCGTGCCGCTGAGCAGGACGTAGAAGCAGGTCGCCGGGCTGCCCTCCTCGTAGACCCGGGCGGCGGCCGGGTAGCGCTCCACCCGGCCGTGCTCGGCGAACCGGGCGAGCTGGGCCTCGTCCAGCGATTCGAACAGGAACAGGGTGCGTAGTTCGACGGGGGTCAGGCGCTCGTCGCCCCTGACGCCGCATCCGGTCTCCGTGGCCGATTCGCTCATTGGGTCTCCAGGTAGCGGTGGATCAGTGACACCGCCATGGCGCCCTCGCCCACGGCGGAGGCGACGCGCTTGACCGAGTCGGCGCGCACGTCTCCCGCGGCGAAGACGCCCGGCATGCTGGTCTCCAGGTGGTAGGGGTCGCGGGGCAGCGTCCAGCCGGGCGGCCTGTGGCCGTCGGCGAGCAGGTCGGTGCCGGTGACCACGAAGCCCCGCTCGTCACGGACGACCGACTTGTCCAGCCAGTCGGTGCGCGGCTCGGCGCCGATGAAGACGAACAGCCACGAGGTGTCGAACGTCCGGTCCTGCCCCGAGCGCGGATCGCAGACGATCAGCCGCTCCAGGTGCTCGCGGCCCTCGCCGCCGATCACCTGGCAGTGCGGGTGCACCTCGATGTTGTCGATCTCGGCGATCTGGTCGATCAGGTACTGCGACATCGATCGCCGCAGGTCGCCCGACCTGATCAGCATGTGCACGCGCTTGGCGTACCGGGAGAAGTGCACGGCGGCCTGGCCGGCGGAGTTGGCGCCGCCGACGATGTAGATCTCCTGGCCGGAGCAGCTCGGGGCCTCGGTGGCGGCCGAGCCGTAGAACACGCCCCGGCCGGTCAGGTCGGCCAGGCCGGGCGCGTCCAGCAGGCGGTAGGACACCCCGGTGGCCAGGACGACCGTGTGGGCGGCGATGAGGCTGCCGTCGCCGAAGCGCAGCAGCTTGGTCGTGCCGCCGGCCTCCAGGCCGACGACCTCGCGGGTGGTGAGGATCTCGGCGCCGAAGCGCTGCGCCTGCCGCCTGGCACGGTCGGTGAGCTGAGCGCCCGACACCCCGTCGGGGAAGCCCAGGTAGTTCTCGATGCGACTGCTCTGCCCCGCCTGCCCGCCGGTGGCGCGCTGCTCCAGCAGGAGGGTGCGCAGGCCCTCGGAGGCGCCGTACACCGCCGCGCCGAGCCCGGCGGGGCCGGCGCCGACGACGACCAGGTCGTAGAAGTCCTCGGTGGGCGTGGTGGTGAGCCCGACGTGGGCGGCCAGGTCGGCCTCGCTGGGCTTGACCAGCGAGGTGCCGTCCGGGGTGACCACCAGCGGCACGTCGTCGCCGGTCAGCCCGGCCGCCGACAGCAGCCGGCAGCCCTCGGGCTCGTCGGACTGCAGCCAGCGGTAGGGCACCAGGTTGCGGGCGAGGAAGTCGCGTACCGCGAAGGACGGCGCCGACCACCGGTGCCCGACGACGCGGGTCTCGGTGATCGTCTCGTCCGGCGCGGCGAGCCAGGCGTCCAGGAGCGCGTCCACCACCGGGTAGAGCTTCTCCTCCGGCGGGTTCCACGGCTTGAGCAGGTAGTGGTCCAGGTCGACGATGTTGATCGCGTCGATCGCCGCGTCGGTGTCGGCGTAGGCGGTGAGCAGGACACGCCGGGCGCGCGGGAAGATGTCCATCGCGGCCTCGAGGAACTGGATGCCGTTCATCTGCGGCATCCGGTAGTCCGCGAGCATGACGGCGACCTGTTCGCCGCGCAGCTTGATCTCGCGGAGCGCCTCCAGGGCCGCCTGGCCGGAGTCGGCGCGCACGACGCGGTAGCGGTCGCCGTAGCGGCGGCGGACGTCTCGGGCCACCGACCGGGAGACGCCCGGATCGTCATCGACGGTCAGAATCGCCGGGTTTGACATGAATCAATAAAAGCATGTCCCCGGAGGCGGCGCCTCCACCCGGGGTTCGCGCCGCGCCGCGTGAAACGCACCCCCACCAGGGGCCACGCCCGCCTCCTGGCACGCCGTCACGCCGAACCCGGCCGTCCGGGACCACGCGCCGGAACGGCTCGGTAGAGTCACGGGAGATGACCACGCATACGATCACCGCACAGTGGGACGAGATCCCCGAGAACGCCGACGATCTCGCCCTGGTCGAGGGGCGCGCCTTCCGCACGTTCCGGTGCTCGTGCCGCACTCCCCTGCCCAACCGGGCGGCCGCCGAACTGCACGCCTCGGAGACCGGCCAGTGCACGGTGTGCCTGGGCTCGGCCGACGAGGAGATCGTGCCCGGTTTCGTGCGGCGCTGCGCCGCCTGCGCCGCCACCGGCCGCCGCAACGTCCAGCTCGTGTGGGAGGTCGCGCACGGCGAGGCCGAGCAGGTGATCACGCTGGACCTGGTCCGCGAGCTGGTCGACGGCTTCCCCGGGCCGTTCCGGCTCTCGGAGGTGGCGGACGCCACGCGTCTGACGCTCGGCCTGCCCCTCGGCCGCCTGCCCGTCGGCCCGCGCGTGCGCGACCTGCTGCGCGAGATGGAGGCCGCGGGCGAGCTGGTCATGCTCTCCGCGCCGGACGAGATGCTGCGGGGGCCGTCCGTGGTGCTGTACCGGGACCCGCAGTGGCAGCGCGTCTCCCCCGCCTGACCCTGACCGACTCTTCGCGCCGACTCTTCGCGGTCCGCTCCCGGCCTGGTTTCGGCCCGGTATCGGCGATGTGAACAGTGTCCGAATTCTCACTTGGCCGGCAATTCGGACGCTACGCTGGCGAGGCGAAGATCGGCCCACGCCAGGTGGAGCAGGTGCGTTCCCCATGAGCGACGAGGCGTCCTCCCCTGACGAGGCGCCGGTGCCGCACGCCAAGATCGACCCCACGGTGGCGCACTCCGCGCCGATGACGCTGCGCGATCCGGAGGAGTTGGCCGGGTTCCTCGAAGGGCTGGAGGTGCTTTCGCCCGGCGTGGTCTCCTGCTCCCGGTGGCGCCCCGAGCCCGGCGACTTCGACGCCCAGCACGAGGTCTCCCAGTTCTGCGCCGTGGCCCGCAAGCCCTGACGGGCCCTTTCGGCCGCGCCGGGCGGGCCGGGCGGGCCGGTGCCGGGCGGCTCAGCGGCGTGGATCTCGCGCGGGCGTCGCGCGGCCGGGCCAGGCGAGGTCGTCGACCGCGAGGAACCGCTCGCCGGCCACGGCCGCGGGCGTCACTCCGGTGAACGCCACGACGTCGCGATGCAGGTGCGACTGGTCGGTGTAGCCGCCGTCGGCCGCGACGCCGGCCGCGTCCTGTCCCGCGGCCAGGCGGTGGGCGGCGTGGTCGAAGCGGACCAGCTTCGCGGCGCGCTTGGGCGGCAGGCCGATCTGCGAGCGGAACCGGGACCACAGGCGCTTGCGGCTCCAGCCGAGCTCGGCCGCCAGCCCGTCGACCCGGACCAGGCCGCGGCCGGCGACGATGCGGCGCCAGGCCCAGGCCACCTCCGGGTCCACGGCCCGCCCCGCCTCACGCCGCCGGGCGAGCAGCGCCTCGGTCAGCGCGAAGCGATCCTCCCAGGAGGAGGCCCCGGCCAGCCGCTCACGCAGCCGTGCGGCCTCCCGGCCCCATAGGTCGCTAAGGGCCACCACGGCGCCGTCGAGGTCGGCGGGAGGAAGGCCCAGAACCGCGCGCGCGATCACCGGGGACAGGCGCACCTGCACGCACTCGAGGTTCACGCCCCGCGCCCAGACAGCGCCTCCGGCCCCGAGCCCGGGCCCGGCGGCGACGCTTCCCCGCTCCCGCCGCCCGGCGGCGTAGTCCACGACGGGCGAACCGGCGCCGAACTCCACGAGCAGGGTCACGGCCGGGTGCGGGACCATCCGGAGCGCGTCCAGGTCACCGACGCGGAACCCGGCCATGGTGACACCGGCCACCCGGCTGGGGCCCCGCGGGCACGCGACGTCCCACACAGCCGCACCGTGCACGAACGTCCGCACCGCCCCATGCTACGGCGGACCGGCCGAGGGGAACATTCGTCCAATCCACCGGCGCGCACCGGCGCGACGATCGCCTCATGACCATCTCTGACGGCGGACCGCACGCGAACGGCGGCGCCGAGACCACCGAGAGCACGATCCTGTCCCTGGACGACGGCGACATCCACGTGTGCCAGGACGGCCCCCGCGACGCCCCCGCACTCCTGCTCATCCACGGGTCGGCGTCCTCGACCCGCTCGTGGGACCCGCTGGTCCCGCTGCTGGCCGCATCCCATCGCGTCATCCGGATCGACCTGCTCGGCCACGGCCGGTCGGCCAAGCCGGCCGGCCCCGGCTACGCGCTCCCGGACCAGGCGCACCGGGTGGGCGTGGCGATGGACCGGCTCGGCGCCGGGCGCGTCGTGGTCATCGGCCACTCCAGCGGCGGCGCGGTGGCCACCGCTCTCGCCGAACAGCGACCCGGCCTGGTGGACGCGCTCGCGCTCATCAACACCGGACCAAGCCTGGACGCCTTCATCGCATCGGAGTCCGCCGCGATCAGCCCCTCGCAGTGGCCGCCCACCGACGAGCTGATCCGCCGGTTCGCGAGCACCGGCTGCAGCCGCCCGGGCTACCGGATCCCCCAGGAGCTGCTGGACGAGGTGCGCTTCATGACCTACCACACGCTCACCGCGACGATGCAAGGCACTCGCGACTACCTGGAGCAGCGGGCGCTCCCCGACCGGCTGGCGCCCCTCGGCAAGCCGCTGCTGGTGATCTTCGGTGCGGACGACCGCCGATGGCGGTCCTCCTCCGCGGCCGGCTACCACGCCGTTCCGGGGGCGGAGGTCGTGTTGCTGCCCGGTATCGGGCACTCCCCGAACCTGGAGGACCCACCGCGGACCGCCACCCTCCTCCTGGCCTTCGCCGCGATCCACGCCACCCACCCGGCGGAGGCCGGGTGATCCCGGAGCAGCCCGGGTGATGCCGGAGCAGCCCGGGTGACCCCGGCGGAGGCGATCGGCGGCTGCGCGCGCAGTCGGCCTCGGCCGGACCGGATCCGGCCGAGGCCGGGCGTGGAGCCGGGCACGACTCCACTCCCTTTCGTGGATGCTATGACAAAGCCGTGGATAGGACCGCGATTGCGGCTATAGATAGGCATTGGCGGTGGAATGTGCGAGGGGTAGGGTGAGGGGCTGTGACGACGTTCCGGATCAGCGAGGCCGCCGCGTTGCTCGGGGTCAGCTCCGACACCGTCCGCCGATGGGTGGACGCGGGCCGCCTGAGAGCCGAGCGGGACGAGAACGGCCACCGGCGGCTGAACGGCGCCGACCTGGCCGAGTTCGCCCGCACCCAGGTCGAGACGGTCGACGGCGGCCGTTCCTCGGCGCGCAATCGCTTCCGCGGCATCGTGACCGAGGTGATCAAGGACGCGGTGATGGCGCAGGTCGAGATCGCCGCGGGGCCGTTCCGGGTGGTGTCGCTGATGAGCCGCCAAGCCGCCGACGAGCTCGGCCTGGCGGTGGGGGTGGTGGCGGTCGCCGTGATCAAGTCCACCAACGTCGTCGTGGAGATCCCCGGCCACGAGCGTGTCGCCGGCAGCCTGTGAGGAGCCCCCCTTTGGTGTTCGGTCGTCTTGCCCCGTGGGCCGTGGCCCTGCCGCTCGCGCTCGCACTCGGGCTGTCGGGGTGCGGTTCCGGCGGCCCGGCCGCCTCCACGGCGCCGGCCGCCGGGCCGGCCTCCGCGGCCGGTGCGGCCACGGACGTGACGGTGTTCGCGGCGGCGTCGCTGACCGGCACGTTCACCGAGCTGGGCAAGGCCTTCGAGGCCGCCCACCCCGGCACGAGCGTGAAGTTCAACTTCGGCTCCAGCGCGACCCTGGCCCAGCAGATCACCCAGGGCGCCCCGGCCGACGTGTTCGCCGCGGCGAGCCCGGCCACGATGAAGACCGTCACCGACGCCTCGCTCGCGAGCTCCCCGACGACGTTCGCGCGCAACAAGCTGCAGATCGCCGTGCCCGCCGCCGGCCCGGCCAAGGTGGAAGGGCTGAAGGACCTCACCGACCCCAAGGTGAAGGTCGCGCTGTGCGCCGAGCAGGTGCCGTGCGGCGCCGCGGCGGTCAAGGCGCTGGAGGCCGCCGGGCTCACGGTCAAGCCCGTGACGCTGGAGCAGGACGTCAAGGCCACGCTCACCAAGGTCGAACTGGGCGAGGTGGACGCGGCGCTGGTCTACAAGACCGACGTGATCGCCTCGGCGGGCAAGGTGAACGGCATCGGGTTCCCGGAGGCGGACAAGGCGATCAACGACTATCCGATCGCCACCCTCGCCAAGGCTCCGGCCGGTGACCTGGCCAAGCGGTTCGTGGACCTGGTGCTGTCGCCGCAGGGCAAGGACGTGCTGACCAAGGCCGGCTTCGAGGCGCCCTGACCCGCATGAGCACCTCCCCTCGAAGCCGACTGAGCCGCCGAAGCCACCGGAGCGGCCGAAGCCGTCCGGGCATCGCCGGCCGCCTGCCGTGGGTGCTGGTGGCGCCCGCGCTGGCCGGGCTGGCGTTCCTGGTGCTGCCGCTCGCCGGGCTGCTGGTGCGGGCTCCGTGGGCCACGCTGCCGCGACGGCTGGGCGAGCCGAACGTGCTGGAGGCGCTGCGGCTGTCGCTGGTGACCGCCACGATCGCGACCGCGGGGTGCCTTCTGCTCGGCGTGCCGCTGGCCTGGCTGCTGGCCCGCGTGGACTTCCCCGGCCGTCGCGTGGTCCGTGCCCTGGTCACCGTGCCGCTGGTGCTGCCGCCGGTCGTGGGCGGCGTGGCGCTCCTGCTGGTGCTGGGGCGGCGCGGGCTGGTCGGGCAGTGGCTGGAGGCGAGTCTCGGGATCACGCTGCCGTTCACCACCGCGGGAGTGGTCGTGGCCGAGGCGTTCGTCGCGATGCCCTTCCTGGTCATCAGCGTCGAGGGCGCGCTGCGCGCCGCCGACCTGCGGTTCGAGGAGGCCGCCGCCACACTGGGCGCCTCGCGGTGGACGGTGTTCCGCCGGGTCACGCTGCCGCTCATCATGCCCGGCGTGGTGGCGGGGGCGGTGCTGTGCTGGGCGCGGGCGCTGGGCGAGTTCGGGGCGACGATCACCTTCGCGGGCAACTTCCCCGGGACGACGCGGACGATGCCGCTGGCCGTCTACCTGGCTTTGGAGACCGAGCCGCAGGCGGCGATCGTGCTCAGCCTGGTCCTGCTGGCCGTCTCGGTCGTCATCCTGGCGAGCCTGCGCGACCGGTGGGTGAGCGCGCCATGACGCTGGAAGCCCGTCTGGTGGTCGCCAGGACCGCGTTCACGCTGGACATCGAGGTGAAGGTCGCGCCGGGAGAGGTCGTCGCGCTGCTCGGCCCGAACGGCGCGGGCAAGACCACCGCCCTGCGCGCCCTGGCGGGGCTGATCGCCCTGACCGGCGGCCGCATCCTGCTGGACGGCGCCCCGGTGCAGGCGCTGCCCCCCGACCAGCGGCCGATCGGCATGGTCTTCCAGGACTACCTGCTCTTCCCGCACCTGTCGGCCCTGGACAACGTCGCCTTCGGGCCGCGCTGCCAGGGCGCCTCCAAGGCCGAGTCCCGCCGGGTGGCCGCGGAGCTGCTGGAACGCGTCGGTCTCACCGACAGGGCCGCCGCCCGGCCCCGCCAGTTGTCCGGCGGCCAGGCCCAGCGGGTGGCGCTGGCCCGCGCGCTCGCCGTCCGGCCGCGGCTGCTCCTGCTGGACGAGCCCCTGGCCGCGCTCGACGCCCACACCCGGCTGGAGATCCGCTCCCGGCTCCGCCGCCACCTGGCCGACTTCGACGGCGCCACCGTCCTTGTCACCCACGACCCGCTGGAGGCGATGGTGCTGGCCGACCGGCTGATCGTCATCGAGGACGGCGCGGTCGTCCAGCAGGGAACCCCGGCCGAGGTCGCCCGCCGCCCGCGCACCGGCTACGTCGCCCGGCTGGTCGGGCTCAACCTGCATCGCGGCGTGGCCGACGGCGCCCGGGTCATGGTCGGCGCGTTGCCTTTCAGCACCTCCGAACGGCTGGAGGGGCCCGTGTTCGTGGCCTTCCCGCCGGCGGCCGTCGCGCTCTACCGCTCCCGGCCCGACGGCAGCCCGCGCAACCTGTGGGAGGGGCGCATCGAAGGCATCGAACGGCACGGCGACAACGTCCGCGTCCACCTCGAGGGGCCGGTCGCCGCCTTCGCCGACATCACGCCCGCCGCCCTCGCCGAGCTCGACCTGGCCCCGGGGCAGCGGGTCTGGGCGTCGGTGAAGGCCACCGAGACCCACGCGTACCCGGCATGAGCGCCGAGCGGAGGGACCGCGACCACGACTGCAACGCCATCTGCCTCGGCGGTCCGTGCCACGGCCTGCTCACCCACATCGACCAGGACATCGGCGTGCTGTTCGTCCCCATGCCGCGCCGCTCGCCCGACGAGCCCGAGACGTGCGCGCGCTACCGCGTCACCCGCGAACGGGTCCGCTACCGCGGCCGGGCCGAGCCGTACATCGCCCTGCACTGGGCCGATCCCCCCGGCCCCGCGTGCTCCTGCGGAGGTTGACCTCACAACCGCTGCCGGCGCACACCCTGAGATCAGCGGTCCGCCGCCCGCTCAGACGCCGAACAGGGCGAGGACGGCCGCCGATGAGGCGGCTCCGGCCAGGGCGCCCGCGGCCACCTGGGGGACGGTGTGGTGGGCCAGGCGCACGCGGGCCCAGCACACCACCGCGACGACCGCCGCGCCGGCCGCGAGCGTGGGCGCCGCCGGCAGGACGCGGGCGAGCACGAGCACGGTGCCCGCCGAGACGGCGGCGTGGAAGGAGATCTTCCAGCGCAACGTCACCGGCACCGTCACCGCGAGGCCGGCCAGCATCGCGGCCACCGTGGCCACCAGCAGGCGCGGAGCGCCCAGGACGGCCAGCAGCACCAGCGTCGCCAGCACCGCGCCGACGGCGACCAGCAACGGCACCGTCCGGCGCGAGCGGTCCACGATGTGCCGGGAGTCCAGCCGCCCGGCGCGGACGCCGAGCGCGATCACCGACGCGGGGACGCCTCCGCACAGCAGCGAGGCGACCAGGCCCCACCAGAACCCGGGGCGCCCGTCGGACACCAGCCCGACCACCGGCGGCAGCGCGATCACCAGCACCTGCGGGGCGAAGATCTCGGTGACCCACCGCGCGGCCCGCCCGGAGACCCCGGCCGTCCTGCCCGCCTCTTCCTCGGTCCCGACCACGCGCCGCCCCATCCCGCTCCCCCGAAGACGCTCCCTGGGCTACGCAGCCTGCCACATCAGGGCCGCCGCCAAGGCCCGCCACAGACGAGTCCCGGCCGCGACCACGCAGGTCGAAGCCCGCGCCACAGCCCCCGGGAGCGCCCGAACCCAAAGCGGATCACCGGGAGCACCCCGCCTGGAGCGGATCCCAGTGCTGTGACCGCGTAGGTTCGCCGGGTAGCCGGGTCAGGCCTTGATCGCCGACCGACGGCATGTGGAACGTCCTCGGCGAGGCGTTGTCGTACCCCCGGTGTAGCGTCCGGGCCGGAGTGGGGGTTCATGCTCTGCGGTCAACGGAGGCACGCGGATGACGAGTACGACAGGCGAGCCCGTGGTGGTGGTGGTGTCCCGGCGCATCGGGGCCCCGGCGGAGGAGATCTTCCGGATCCTGGCCGACCCCGGACGGCACCCGGACCTCGACGGCTCGGGGATGCTGCGCGGTGGCGTCTCCGACGCCGTGGTCTCGGGCGTCGGGGACGTCTTCGTGATGCGGATGCATTACGAGCGATACGGCGACTATGAGATGAACAACCACGTCGTCGAGTACGAGCCGGACCGTCGCCTCGGCTGGGAGCCGAGGCCCGGTCGCGGGCACCCGGACGCCACCGCGCCCGGGGCCGCGTGGGGCCACCGGTGGATCTTCGATCTGCTCCCGGACGGAGCCGGGGCGACGGTCGTGACCGAGACCTTCGACGGTTCGCGATTGCCGGAGGACAAACGCGCGGAAGTGGACAGCGGGCGCGCCTGGTGGCAGACGCAGATGGCGAGCACCCTGGAACGCCTCGCCGAACTGTGCGCCGCCCGGTGCACGCCGAACTCGACACCCTCAAGGGGAGCCCTGGACCGTCAGCGCGAGCAGCGCCCGGGAACTTCCGCGCCTGGAGCCGATCCCCGCCACCCCCACCCCTGATCCGAGACCCGAGAACCTCCGAGCCCGGAGAAGGGCCCCGGGGACTCCTGAGCCCGGAACGGGATCTCGGGAGCACGGTGCCTGACGGGGGCCGTGCACCCGCGGGCCGGATCGGCCGAGGTGGGGCGCCTATACTGCCGGGGAGATCGTCATCGGGGAGGCGTATGCGATCGGCGGAGCCGCTGGTGGTCGGCGTTGACGGCGGCGGGACGAGCACGCGCTGCCTGGTCGCCACGTTCAGCGGCGAGATCGTGGGCCGGGGCCGCGCCGGCGGGGCCAATCCGCGCTCCGCCCGTGACCCGGGCGGCAACCTCGCGCGCGCCCTCACCGAGGCCCTGTCCCAGATCGGCCCGCGGTTCGGCCCAGGCGACGTCGCCGGCGGGGTGTTCGGGCTCGCCGGGGCGAGCGAGGCGGGCCGCAGGCAGGCGGACGCCATCAGCCAGGACGCCTGGCACGGGGCCGGGCTGCCCGGCCGGCCGGTCATCGTCCCGGACATCCTGGTGGCCTTCGCCGGCGCGACCCCGGCGCCCAGCGGCAACGTGATCATCGCGGGCACGGGGGCGGTGGCGGCCCACGTCGAGGACCGCCGGATGGTCCGCCGGTGCGACGGCTACGGATGGCTGCTCGGCGACGAGGGGTCGGGGGTCTGGATCGGCCGCCGCGCCGTGCAGGCCGCCCTGGCGGCCATCGACGGCCGCGGCCGCCCCACGGTGCTCACCTCGCTGATCGTCCCGACCCTCCGGGAACCGCTCCCGGCCTCCGGGGTGACCGCGCACGCGGACCCCGCCACAGCCCGACCGGCCGACCCCGGCGCGCCGCCTTCCACCGGCGGATCGCGCCCGGCCACGGCTTCTACCGGCGAGGCATCCCCGGTTCCGGCTCCAACCGGCGGGGCATCCCCGGCTCCAGGCGCGGACGCCCTCCAAGCCGACGCCCTCCAAGCGGACGGCCTCCGAGCGGACGACCTCCGCGCGGACGCCATCCAAGCGGACGCACTGCGGAGGGAGGCCCTCACGCAGGCGATCATCGCGGTGGTGTACGACGGGGAGCCGGCCCGGCTGGGCAGGCTGAGCCCGGTCGTGGAGGCGGCGGCCCGGGAGGGCGACCAGGTGGCGCTGGCCATCGTGGACGACGCCGCCCGCCGCCTGGTCGCCACCCTGGCGGCGGTCGGCGAGGGCGATCCCGGCCTGCCCGTGGTGCTGGCCGGCTCGTTGCTGACCCATCCCACGCTGGTCGCCGAACGCGTACGGCAGTCTCTGCTCGGCCGTCCAGTCGTTTCAACCCGCGACGGCGCCGCCGGGGCGGCCGCGCTCGCGCTGCGCGCGGCCCTGCCCGCCGGCGCCGCCGCGCAGGCCGAAGCCGCGCACCGCCGCCTCCTCGCGGCCTGAACCACCACCGCGCCGGGCCGAGGCCGAGCGAGGCCCCTTCCTGGCGGCCTGTACACCACCGCGCAGAGCCGAGGCCGTACGCCGCCGCCTCCTCGCGGCCTGAACCACCATCGCGCAGGGACGAGCCGAGCACCGCCGCCTCGCGGTGGCCTCAACCACCATCGCGCGGGGCCGAAGCCGCACGCCGCCGCCTCCCGGCGGCCTGGCGCGTCGCGGCGCCGGTCAGAGGGCGCGGCGGGCGGGGCTGGGCGGGCTCTGGCGGTTGGCGCGGTCGAGAGCGGTGACGCGGTAGTGCGACCCGCGCCCGCCGGCGGGGTCGGTGTACTGGGCGCGGCGCCCGCCGGGCACCACCGCGACAAGATGCGCCGCCAGTTCCTCCGGGTCGCAGCCGTCACGGCCGCCATGACCGCCATGACCGCCGAGACCGGCATGGGCGGCGTGGCCGGCGCCGGGCGTCCCGGCCGCGGGCGGGCTCCCGGCGGCGGTGGGCTCCGGGCCGCCCGTGGCCGTGGGCGCCGGGGCCGGGTCCTCCTCGTCGAAGCGGTAGACCGCGTACAGCCAGGGGTCGGGCCGGCCGGTGGTCTCGAAGGACAGGGCGACGCCGCCGCCGGCGCCGGTGCGGGCCTGGGTGAGGACGGGCGTCCGGGGCCGGGGGCCGGAGGCGAGCCGCGGGAGCACCGGAAGCAGCGCCGGGCGCGCGTAGTGGTCCGCCACCAGCCGCGTGGTGGACCCGAGCCGGTCGGCGCGCAGGTCGCCCGCGCTGTAGTAGATGTCGCCGCCGATCTCGGGGTGGTCCAGGTTCAGGGTCAGGTGGCGCGACAGCTCCGCCGGGTCCTGCCAGGCGGCGGGCTGCCCGGCGACGCCCACTTTGTAGGCGGCCTGCCCGACCCACAGCTGAGTGCCGGTGCCGGCGACCACCTGCGACCACCACGGGGCCAGCACCGCGTAGTCGGCCACCGGCAGACCGATGTTCCAGTAGATCTGCGGGGCGACGTAGTCCAGCCAGCCCCGCTTCACCCACAGGCGGGTGTCGGCGTGCTGGCTGTCGTAGGACTGGGACCCGGAGGTCGCCGAGCCGAGCGGGTCGGTCGTGGCGTTGCGCCAGATGCCGAAGGGGCTCACCCCCCACTGCACCTCCGGCTTGGCCTCGCGGACGCGCTCGCTCATCTCCTCGATCAGCAGGTTGACGTTGTGCCGCCGCCAGGCCGCCTTGTCGGGGAAGCCCGTCCCGTGGTCGGCGTAGGCCTCGGCGTCGTCGAACTCCTGGCCGGCGACGGGGTAGGGGTAGAAGTAGTCGTCGAAGTGGACCCCGTCGATGTCGTACCGCTCGACCGCGTCCATGATGGCGTCCTGCACGAACGCGCGGACCTCCGGCAGCCCGGGGTTGTAGTAAAGCTTGCCGCCGTAGGCGACGGGCCAGGCGGGGTTCTGCCGCGCCGGGTGGTCGGTGACGAGTTGTTCGAGGTCGGCCTGCATCGAGACGCGGTAGGGGTTGAACCACGCGTGGAAGGCGAGCCCGCGCTCGTGGGCGGCCTGGACCATGAAGCCGAGCGGGTCGTAGCCCGGGTCCTGCCCCTGGACGCCGGTGAGGTACTGCGACCACGGCTCGTACCGGGAGGGCCAGAACGCGTCGGCGGTCGGCCGCACCTGCACGAACACGGCATTGAGCCGCCGCGAGCGCGCGAAGTCCAGCCAGGAGACGAACTCGCTCTTCTGCTGCTCCACGGTCAGCCCGGTGCGGGAGGGCCAGTTGATGTTGACGACCGAGGCGATCCACATGCCGCGCATCTGGCGCGCGGAGGGACCGTCCACCGCGCCGCCGGGCGAGGCGTGCGCGGCGCCGGCCGTGCCGCTCGACGTGAAAGTGACACCGCAGCCCAGCCACCACCCGCCGCAATCTGTCCGG
>NZ_JBSGDZ010000060.1:0-20347 GCF_053602655.1 Sphaerisporangium sp. NPDC004334 | reverse complement strand
TGCACGCCGCGCCGCCGGACGCGCCGGCCCTCCCCCCGGCCGGCGGCCGCGCCCGGCTCGCGCGCGCCGTCGCCCTGCTGGACGGCCTGGACGGCGCGCTCACCGGCCCCGTGGCGACCGTCCTCGCGGCACACCGCAGCCTGCCGCCCCAGATCGCGCCGGACCCGGACGGCCGCGGACCGGTCCCGGAGGGACTCGACCACGAGGGCGCGCCGGACCCGGACGACCGGGGATCGGTCCCTGGGAGGCTCGCCCACGGCGACTTCCATCTCGGGCAGGTCATCCGGTACCAGGGCGAGTGGCTGCTGATCGACGTGGACGACCTGGGCACCGGCGACCCGGCGTGGGACCTGGCCCGTCCCGCGGCCTGGTACGCGAGCGGCCTGCTGTCCCCCGGCCTGTGGGAGCGGTTCCTGTCGGCCTACCTCGGCGCGGCCGGGCCGGCCCTGCCCGCCGGTGATCCGTGGCGGGAACTCGACGTGCCGGCCCGCGCGTTGACCGTCCAGTTGGCGGCCACAGCCGTGGCGGCGGCGGGCGCGGAGGGCCGTCCTCTGGACGAAGTGGAACAGGCCCTCGTCTCCTCCTGCGGGAGGATCGCGCGCGCCGCGGCCCCGCAGTAGGGTCGCCCCCAGACCACCCTGAAGGAGACCGACTCCATGCGTTGCCCGAAGTGCAGCGGTACCATGCGGACCTACGACCGCAACGGCGTCCACATCGAGCAGTGTGAGAACTGCCGCGGCATCTTCCTCGACTACGGCGAGCTCGAGACCCTGTCGCGGGTCGAGGGCCAGTGGGCCCAGCAGCAGTACGCCGCTCCGCCGCCCCCGCACGGCGGTCCGGCCTGGGGCGCGCCGCACCACGGCCGCCACGGCCACCACCAGCGCAGCTGGGTCGGCATGCTGTTCTCCAGCTGAGCCGTAGCCTCGGCCGTCGCCGCGAGCCGCCGTCACGCCCGTGACGGCGGCTCGCGCGTATAGCGGACCGGACGAACGCACGACCAGACGGGACCCGCAGCCGGGCGGCCCCCGGCCATACGGGACCCGCGGTCCACGGGACCCGCGGTCAACCGGACCCGGCGGTCGAACGCAGGGGCGGTCCAACGGACGCGCGGTCCAACGCAGGGGCGGTCAGGCCGCCGGGGTCATCAGGTGGAGGGGCGGAAGACGAGCAGGGTGCGGGGTCGCTTGCCCAGCACCACGGGCCCGGGCGCGGTGAAGGTCTCCCCGTCGCGGGCCAGCCTGATCTCCCCGCGCGGGTCCCCCGGGGCGGCGACCCGCAAGGTGTCGGCCCGCCACTGGGTGTAGTGCCGCGACAGGCCCGCCCCGCCGCCGATCGTGCTCAGCATGGCCCGCAGGCGCGGCAGGCGCCCGGCGGCGGTCAGCATGCGGATGTCCAGCACGCCGTCCTCCAGCCGGTTCCTGCGCGTCGGCGCCACCCCGCGCGACTCGTAGGCGCAGTTGCCGGCGAACAGCAGCCACACCCTGCGCCTGACGCCGTCCACGACGAGCTCCAGCGGCCGGCGCTCGTGCATGAGCACGTCGGCCATGGCCAGCACCAGCGCCGGCCACTTGCCGATCTTGTTCTCCCATTCCTCCCTGCGGTCGACGACGAACGGGTAGATGCCGATGCTCGCGGTGTTGAGGAACACCCGTCCGGCGATCTCGCCGACGTCCACCGCCACCACCTGGCCCGATCGGTAGGCTGCGGCGGCCTCCTCGATGGTCTCGATGCCAAGGGTGCGGGCGAAGTGGTCGAACGTGCCGGCCGGCACCGGGAGCAGCGGGACACCGTGCTCCATCGCGGCCTGGGCTCCGCAGTTCATCGTGCCGTCCCCGCCGGCGACGGCCAGCACCCGGGCCCGCTTGGCGGCGTCCTTCAGCCGTTCCATCAGGTCCTCGCCGGGCTCGGTCTCGACGACCTCCGCCCGGGGCAGGGCCTTGCGCACGGCGGCGGCGGTGCACGGGTCGCGCCCGGCCCCGTTGTTCACCACGGCGACGACCCCCTCCCCCTCGGGGTCGAGGTCGTGCAGCGGGGCGGTGGTGGCGCCGCGGGCCTCGCCGATGACCGTCTGGCCGGGCCACAGGCGCTTGGTGACCAGCGCCGCCGTCACGCCGAGCGCCGTCCCGGCGAGCACGTCCCCCGGGTAGTGGACGCCGGTGTAGACGCGGGAGAAGCAGACGGCGCCCGCCGCGACCGCGACCGGCACCGCCACCCTGGCCGGCGCCTCCAGCGCCACGGCGGTGGCGAAGGCCGCCGCGGAGGCGGAGTGGCCCGAGGGGAAGGAGTGCGAGGAGGGGATCTTGCCGAGGCGGGCCAGCGGGAAGTCCACGATGGAGGGCCGGGCCCGGGCGAACGCCTGCTTGCCGAGCAGGTTGACGACGGGGCTGGCCAGGCTGATCGCCAGCAGCCCTCGCGTCGCGGCGCGGCGCATGCGCCTGCGGCCGGTCAGCGCCAGGCCGCCCGCGACGGCGGCCCACAGCAGGGAGTTGTCCGCGGCGCGCGACAGGCGCGGCAGGACGTGGTCGAAGCCGGGCAGGTGCGCGTCGGCGACCGATCTGAACAGGCGCCGGTCGAGGGCGCCGAGCCGCTTCCTGATGCCCGTACCGCTGGAGCTGGCGTTCCACATGCCTTCGTTAGTGCCCACACATGTCCAGCTCAGTCCCCCGTCCACCGGTCGCCCGCCGCACGGCGGCGCCGGACTCGCCGTCCCCCGCCCCACCGCCCGGCGCGGGAAAAGACCGCCCATGGCCGGGAGGGGATCGTGTTCGGCGGAGCCGGGGGTGGGGGCGTCAGCGGCCGGAGAGGGTGCGCGGCTCGGGGCCGGGGGCGCTGAGAGTGCGCGTGCCGAGTGCGGCTCGCAGGACCTCCTCGACGTCGAGTTCCAGCACGCGGGTGCGCTCGCCGACGGCGGCCTCCCGGGGGTGGACGCCCGCCTCGCCGAACGCCGCGCGGAAGAAGCGCTCCTCGCCGAGCAGGCGGCACAGGGTGACCACCCGGGCGTACAACGGTGGCGGCTCCTGCCGACCGGCCGGCGGGCGGCCTTCCCCGGGCGACCGTGGGCCGGCCGGCCGCGGTTGCGGATCACTGCTCAAGCGCGCACCTCCCGTTGACTCGGTGTGCCGCCATGGTGACACCTCGGGCGCGGGCGGCACGCCGGATGGCTCCCCCGGGAAGAGAAATCTTCTATCGAGAGTCACCGTGGTACCGCCGCGAGTAACGACGGCGGTGACGCGGCGGGCACCGGACCGGGGCGGGGATGCCGGGACCGATATCCGCCAGCGCCCCGCGGAGGGCTCCGGCACCGTGGACCCATGACCTCGAACGACGACATCGGCTCGGTGACCACCTCTCCCGCCGTCACGGCCACCGTTCCAGGCCAGGACGGCGGGGCGCGGTTCGGCGTCCGCGTCCTGGCGGCCGCGGCGCTCGCGCGGGCGCGTGCGGGACGGGACGCCTCGGGCAACCCTCCCGAGCGCGTCACCGCCGGGGGCGGGGAGCCGTTGCGCTGCTGCCTGCGCGACGCGGCCGCAGGCGAGGAACTGCTGCTGTTCGGTTACGAGCCGCCGATCCCGGCGAGCCCGTACCGCGAGATCGGCGCGGTGTTCGCCCACGCGCGTCCCTGCGCGGGCCCCGCCGCGCTCGACCGCTACCCGGCCGGCTGGTACGGCCGGCCACAGGTGCTGCGCGCCTACGACGCGCGGGGCTGGATCCATCCGGCCACCCGGGTCCACGACGGGAGCGACCCGGAGGCGGTGATCGCGCGCATGCTCGCCGAGCCGGAGGTCGTGGAGATCCACAGCCGCAACGTCGCCTACGGCTGCTACATGTTCACCCTCACCCGGCCGGACACCGCCGCCGGCGACGCCTGACGCGCCGGCCGCACACCCCGGCCATCTTCGCCGGCCGAACCCGACCGCCCGGCAGCCGCGCCCCCGGCGCCTTCGCCGACGAGGCCTGCTCGTCGGGCGGCGCAGGGTGGGGGCGGGGAGTCAGGCGGAGTGGTCGAAGGCCGAAAGGATGCGGTCGGCGGCCAGTGAGGGGGTGAGGGTGCCCTCCAGGACCTCGCGTTCGACCTCGGCGGTGACGGCGGCCACGGCGGGGTCCTCGGTGAGGCGGGAGAGCAGGCGGTCACGCACGAGCGTCCAGGTCCAGCCGACCTGCTGGCGGCGGCGCTTGGCGGCGAGCTCCCCGGAGGCCTCCAGCCGGTCCTGGTGGGCGACGATGTGCCGCCAGAGCTCACCCAGACCCGTGCCTTCCAGGGCGCTGCAGGTGAGCACGGGGGTCTGCCAGGTGCCGCCGCCGCCCCGCAGCAGCCGCAGCGCGCCGGACAGCTCGCGGGCGGCCTTGCGGGCGTCCATCTCGTGCGGGCCGTCGGCCTTGTTGACGGCGATGACGTCGGCCAGCTCCAGAACCCCCTTCTTGATGCCCTGGAGCTGGTCGCCGGTGCGGGCGAGGGTGAGCAGCAGGAAGGTGTCCACCATCTCTGCGACGGCCGTCTCTGACTGGCCGACGCCGACGGTCTCGACCAGCACCACGTCGAACCCGGCGGCCTCGACGACGACCATGGCCTCCCGGGTGGCCCTGGTGACCCCGCCGAGGGTGCCGGAGGTCGGCGAGGGCCGGATGTAGGCGTTCGGGTCGGCCGACAGCCGCGCCATGCGGGTCTTGTCGCCCAGGATGCTGCCGCCGGTGCGGGTGGAGGAGGGGTCCACGGCGAGCACGGCGACGCGGTGCCCCTCGCCGGTGAGGTGGACGCCGAGCGCGTCGATGAAGGTGGACTTGCCCACGCCGGGCACGCCGGTCACCCCGACGCGCCTGGCCTTGCCGGCCGGCGGCGTCAGCTCGACGAGCAGCCGCTGGGCCAGCGCCCGGTGGTCGGTCCGGGTGGACTCCACCAGCGTGATGGCGCGGGCGATCCACCCGACGGCGCCCGCGCGGACGCCCTGGACGTAGTCCTCCAGCGACGGCACCGCCCGGCCGCCCTCAGGTGGCATGCCCGAGCCGGCCGGACAGCTCGCGCAGCAGGTCCACGGCGGCGTCGGCGATGACCGTGCCCGGCGGGAAGATCGCGCTCGCCCCGGCCTCGCGCAACGCCGGGAAGTCGTCCGGGGGGATCACCCCGCCCACGACGATCATGATGTCGTCGCGGCCCAGGCCGGCCAGGCGCTCGCGCAGCTCGGGCACCAGCGCCAGGTGGCCGGCCGCCAGCGAGGAGACGCCGACGACGTGCACGTCCGCCTCGACGGCCTGGCGGGCCACCTCGGCCGGGGTCTGGAACAGCGGGCCCACGTCGACGTCGAAGCCCAGGTCGGCGAAGGCGGTGGCGATGACCTTCTGGCCGCGGTCGTGCCCGTCCTGGCCGATCTTGGCGACGAGGATGCGCGGCCGGCGGCCCTCCTCGCGCTCGAACGCGGCGCAGGCCGCGCGGGCCTTCTCGATGCCGGCGGCGTCGCCCGCCTCCTCGCGGTACACCCCTGAGATGGTACGGACCTGCCCGGCGTGCCGCCCGAAGACCTTCTCCAGGGCGTCGGAGATCTCCCCCACCGTGGCCTTGGCGCGCGCGGCCTCGACGGCCAGGGCGAGCAGGTTGCCGTCGGCCGCGGCGCCCCGGGTGAGGGCGTCCAGGGCGTCGCGGCAGGCCCGCTCGTCTCGCTCCTCGCGCAGGCGGCGCAGCTTGTCGATCTGCTGGGCGCGCACGGCGCTGTTGTCGACCTTCAGCACCTCGATGTCCTCATCGGTGCCGGTGCGGTACTTGTTGACGCCGATCACCGGCTGGCGCCCCGCGTCGATGCGCGCCTGGGTGCGGGCGGCGGCCTCCTCGATGCGCAGCTTGGGCAGGCCGGCGTCGATGGCCTTGGCCATGCCGCCGGCCCGCTCGACCTCCTGGATGTGGCCCCATGCGGCGCGGGCCAGATCGTAGGTGAGCCGCTCGACGTACGCGCTGCCGCCCCACGGGTCGATCACCCGGCAGGTGCCCGACTCCTGCTGCAGGAGCAGCTGGGTGTTGCGGGCGATGCGCGCGGAGAAGTCGGTGGGCAGCGCCAGCGCCTCGTCGAGGGCGTTGGTGTGGAGCGACTGGGTGTGGCCCTGGGTGGCGGCCATGGCCTCCACGCAGGTGCGCACGACGTTGTTGAAGACGTCCTGGGCGGTCAGCGACCAGCCGGAGGTCTGCGAGTGGGTGCGCAGCGACAGCGACTTGGGGTCGCGCGCGCCGAAGTCCTTGACCAAGGTCGCCCACAGGAGCCGGGCGGCGCGCAGCTTGGCGACCTCCATGAAGAAGTTCATGCCGATGCACCAGAAGAACGACAGGCGCGGCGCGAAGGCGTCGATGTCCAGCCCGGCGCCGACGCCGGCCCGGAGGTACTCCACCCCGTCGGCCAGGGTGTAGGCCAGCTCCAGGTCGCAGGTGGCCCCGGCCTCCTGGATGTGGTAGCCGGAGATCGAAATGGAGTTGAACTTCGGCATCCGCCGGGAGGTGTAGGCGAAGATGTCGGAGATGATCCGCATCGACGGACCCGGCGGGTAGATGTAGGTGTTGCGGACCATGAACTCTTTGAGGATGTCGTTCTGGATGGTCCCGGCGAGCTGCTCGGGGGCCACGCCCTGCTCCTCGGCCGCGACGATGTACAGCGCCAGCACCGGCAGCACCGCGCCGTTCATGGTCATGGACACGCTCATGCGGTCGAGCGGGATGCCGTCGAACAGCTGCCGCATGTCGTAGATCGAGTCGATGGCCACGCCGGCCATGCCGACGTCGCCGGCCACCCGCGGGTGGTCGGAGTCGTAGCCGCGGTGGGTGGCCAGGTCGAAGGCGACCGACAGGCCCTTCTGCCCGGCGGCCAGGTTGCGCCGGTAGAAGGCGTTGGACTGCTCGGCCGTGGAGAACCCGGCGTACTGCCTGATCGTCCACGGCTGGTTGACGTACATGGTCGGGTAGGGGCCGCGCAGGTACGGCGCCATGCCGGGGTAGGTGGACAGGAAGTCCAGGCCGGCGAGATCGTCGACGGTGTAGAGCGGCTTGACGCCGATGCCCTCGGGGGTGTCCCACACCAGGTCCGCGGGATCTTTGCCGACCTGGTCGCGCACGGCCTCGGCCCAGCGCGCGACCTCGCCGCGCGGGTCCGCGGATGATCGCTCGCCGGGGGCTCCGGCCGGCGTCAGCGGCGTCTGCGTGAAGTCGGGAATCACGGGGCGACCCCCAGGTCGTCGAAGGTGGTGCGGAGCACGTCGAGCACGTCGCAGCCGGCGTGCAGGACGGCGTCCACTCCCTCATAGTGGCCCTTCCCCGCCAGCCACACCTTCCTCGCCCCCGCCCCGGCCAGTGCGGCGGCGACCGCCTCGGCGTGCTCGGCGTACAGCCGGTCACTGGAGCACAGGCAGGCGACGGCGGAGCCGCTGCGGGCGAACTTCCCGGCGATCGCCGCCGGGTCGGTGCTCGCGCCGCCGGTGAGGGTGGCGATGCCGCCGGAGCGGAACAGGTTGGCGGCGAAGGAGGCCCGCGCGGTGTGCGCGGCCACCGGGCCGATGGTGGCGAGGAACACCAGCGGCCGCTCGCCGGCGCGGTCGGCGCGGTCGCGCAGCGCCTCGAACTCCTGCGCGTAGTGGACGCGGGGCAGGCCGCCGCCGGCCGGCTCGGGCGCGGGCTCGCGCACCGGGCGCCGCTCGTCCAGGTGGGGGAACTCGCTGACGCCGGTGATCGGCCGCACGCGGCGGGCGACGTCGCGGGAGCGGCGGGCCCAGGTGGCGGCCAGGCGCTCGGGGATCAGCCGTCCGAGCGCCGCCTCGGCGCCTCCGGCGCGCTCGATCTCCTGGAACCACTCCCACGCCTTGCCCGCCAGGTCGGCGGTGAGCCGCTCGGCGTACCAGGAGCCGCCGGCCGGGTCGGCGACGCGGGCGACGCCGGCCTCCTCGACCAGCAGCGACTGGGTGTTGCGCGCGATGCGCCGGGCGAAGGCGTCGGGCAGGCCGAGGCGGGCGTCGAAGGGCTGGACGGTGACGGCGTCCGCGCCGCCGACGCCGGCGGCGAAGCAGGCGAGGGTCGTGCGCAGCATGTTCACCCACGGGTCGCGTGCGGTCATCATCGCCGAGGAGGTGACCGCGTGCTGGAGCTGCCCGCCCAGGGCGGGCGCGCCGCACACCTCGGCGACGCGGGCCCAGAGCATGCGCGCGGCGCGGAACTTGGCGATGGTGAGGAACTGGTCGGCGGTGGCGGCGTACCGGAACTCGAGCTGCCCGAGCGCCTCCTCCAGCGTCAGGCCGCCGTCGGTGAGGGCGCGCAGGTAGGCGACGCCGGTGGCCAGGGAGCAGCCGAGCTCCTCGGCGTCGGAGCCGCCCGCGTCGTGGTAGGGCGTGGCGTCAACGGTGATCGCGCGCAGCGAGGGGACGTCCTTGGCCCGCCGGGCGAGGGCGACGGCCTCGGGCAGCGGCGCCGGCGTGCCCGTGCGGGCCCGCAGGCCGATCGGGTCGGCGCCGAGGTTGCCGCCCGCCGGGGCGGTGCCGCGCTCGTCGGCCAGGCGCAGGTAGACCTCGGCGGCCTCCGGGGTGGCGGCGCCGGCGTCAAGGACGACGGGGGCGAGGTCGAGGTAGACCCCGTCCAGCATCCGGGGCAGCGCGGAGGGGTGCGGGCCGCCCTCGCCGAGGACCAGCCACAGCGAGGTGACGCCGTTCTCCAGGTCGGCGAGCACGGCCTCGCGGGTGACCGCGGGGTCGGGGTGGGCGTGGCGCTGGCGCACGTCCCAGCCGGACAGCGCACCGCCGAGAGGGCGGGCGCCCCGCACGTAGGGGGCGAACCCTGGCAGGCCGGGATCGCCGGGCAGGTCGGAGGCGTCGTACAGCGGTCTGAGCGTCACCCCGTCGTAGGTCGTGTGCGCCAGCGCCTCCTCAGGGGAGTCGACCTCCGCGCCGGACCTGCGCAGCACTCCGACGGCCGCGCGCCGCCACTCCTCCCGGGTGCCGGGCGCGAAGCCCGCCCCCGGGCGGAACCCCTCATGCTCCACCGTCATGACATGGATCGTAATGCGCCCCGGTCATGACAGGAATCGGCGGTGGCGGGCCGCCGTGACACCGCCGGGACCCGCGCCACCGGGCGGGCTCAGGTGATGGGGGCCTCGAAGGAGGCGTCCCAGGTCTGCCTGCCGACGATGCCGTCGGCGTCGAGCTTCTGCTGCTTCTGGAAGTCCAGGCAGACCTGCCGGGAGGCCGGGCCGTAGGCGCCGTCGGCGTCGATGGTGAAGCCGCGCTTGTCCATCTGGGCCTGCCAGGTGCGCACGTCGTCGCCGTGCATGACCGGCGGGTACTTCAGCAGCCTGCCGGGCCACTGCGGGTGCTGCTCCGGGGGGTTCTGCGGGCCGGGTCCGCCGGCGCCGCCGGGGCGCGGGGCGCCCTTGCGCACCCACGCGTACAGCGGCTCGCCGGGGCAGTCGGTGGAGTACCCGTCGCGGTGCCCCTTGATCTCGGTGCCGGCCTTGCCCTGCTTGCGCAGGTATTCGATGGCGTCGACGATGCCCTCGAGCATGGCGTCGGGTGGCTGGACCAGGCCGCTGTTGCCCACCAGGCCGAGGACGGCGTAGTGGTCGCTGTTCAGGCCGGCGCCGTTGGCGGCGGGCAGGTGGTGGGGGCCGCGCCCGACGAAGACCTTGCGGTGGGGGCAGGCCACCATCGAGTACCCGATGTCGAGCCAGCCGTTGCCGTCCATGTGGAAGTTCTGGATGGACTTCACCATTGCGACGCATCCGGCGTGGTCGTTCACGATCGCGGGGTCGACCCGGCCGCCGGTGTAGTGCACCTTGACGCCACGATTCTCGGTCACCGTCGAATAGGAGCCGCGCGGGGCACGGGCGCCCCAGGCTTCGCGCGACACGAGGTCGATTGCCACAGACTTCTCTCCTGGTGGTGCGACGTGGGTGCGGACTCAGGGGCCACTGTCCACCAGGAGAGACGTCAAACCGTCTCCGAAGGGTTCCCAGCGCATCGAATCCGCACGGACACCCTAGCTACCGACACAACACCACATGGGGTGATTTACCAATTACGCATCGGAAGTCGATGGTTTCGGACAGGCGTACGGGAAAATCCGTGGACTCTGCCCACGGCAGGCCGGAATCATGAATATATGTCCGTTGTGGAGGAGGTCCGTTTCCCCGCCGCCGAAGCCTTGCCGATGAAGGTATGGCTCGACGACGGCGACTCGCCGGTCGATGTCATCGACGCGCTCGCGCTGTCCCCGTTCGCCACGGGGCACCAGCCGTGGGCGCGCACCGCCAACCTGGAGAGGGTGCGCCCCGACGCCCCGCTCATGCCCGCACGCGCCCGGCTCACCCGCTCCGCCAAGGAGGACGACGGCCGCGACTCGCGGCTGGCGTGCGGCGACGGCTGGACGCTGCGCGTCGTGCGGTTCCGCAACCGCACCGCCGTGCTCACCGTCACCGCCGTCAGCGACGAGTTGGCGCGCTCTGTGCTGGAAGAGTCCACCAAGGACGCCGTCGAGCCGCTGCCGCAGGACACCGACCACGTGGAGATGGGGTTCTGGTGGACGGGCGCCCACGGCCCGCGCCGCACGCAGCGGCCGATCAGCGCGCCGCGCTGGCCGGTGATCAAGGAGAACTACACCCGCGGGGCGGGCGAGTCGCTGGAGCGCCTGATGGCGGTCACCCCCACGGAGATCAACGGCCGGCTCATCCTCCTGCACGGGCCGCCGGGCACCGGCAAGACGACGGCCCTGCGCGCGCTGGCCAGGCAGTGGTCCGGCTGGTGCCAGGTGGACTGCGTGCTGGACCCCGAGCGGCTGTTCGCCGAGCCCGGCTACCTGATGGAGGTCGCCGTCGGGTACGACACCGACGACGACGACCACCGCTGGCGGCTGCTGGTGCTGGAGGACTGCGACGAGCTGATCCGCGCGGAGGCCAAGGAGGCCACCGGCCAGGGCCTGTCGCGGCTGCTCAACCTGACCGACGGCCTGCTCGGCCAGGGCAGGGACGTGCTGGTGGCGGTGACCACCAACGAGGACCTGGCCCGGCTGCATCCGGCGGTCGTGCGCCCCGGGCGGTGCCTGTCGCAGGTGGAGGCCGGCCGCATGTCGGCCGAGGAGGCCGCCGCCTGGCTCGGCGCCGCGGACGGCGTGCCGCGCTCGGGGGCGACGCTGGCCGAGCTGTACGCCCTGCGCTCCGGCCGCGCGCCCGCCGCGTCGGCGGCGCCGGCGGAGTCCACCGGCCTGTACCTGTGACCCTTCTGGGCGGGCGCCTCAGGCGCCCGCCCAGAAGGGCCCGACGAGGCCGAGCTCCTGGAACAGCGCTCGCGCCTCGTCGGGCGTGCGCCGGCGGTACTCCCTGGTGAGCCGGCCGGCGTACCAGCGGGTGGCCAGCAGCCACAGCGTGCGCATGTCGAGGATCGCGCCGCGCGGGCGGCGGTTCTGGCGCAGCCACCGCCCGACGTGCTCCTCCGAGCAGAACAGCGCCTGGTGCGCGCAGGTGTAGACCACGTCGTCCCACATGCGCGGGATGGGGACCAGGAAGTGGGCGACCAGGTCGACTGCCGGGTGCTCGTCGGGGCACACGTCCACGGCCAGCGCCCTGCCGCAGCCCGGGCAGTGCGTCGCCACCAGGCACTCGCGGCCGACCAGCGCGGGGATGGCGAAGGAGTCCCAGGCGCAGCCGCCCCACCACTTCACCCGGCCGTCGGTGACGACGAAGCCGAGGGACACGGCCGACCACGGGTGGGCCATGAGGATGCCGCGCCGGTCGGCGTCCAGGACGATCAGATGGCCGTCGTGCAGCGCCCTGAGCGCCTCCAGCGCCACGGGCACCTCCACTCCGAACTCCCCGGCGACGTCCTGCGGGCGCGGCGGCTCCCCCCGCTCGGCGAACCACCGGTAGACGAACATCCGCACGTCGGCAAGATCGCGCATGGAACCGACCTACCCGCTCCGACCGGCCCCGATGCCACCCGGCCGGCCTAAAGGCCACCGGACCACAGCGCGGCGGCCCGTACATAGGCCTCATGGACGTCGTCCCCGAACCTCGGCGAGTAGACCCGGTCGAACCGCCGGTTGCCGTCGGCGTCGGCGTATCCGGCGACGACGCCCGCCACGTACCCCAGGCCTTTCCCGTTGTCGTACCGGATCAGCAGGGGTCCGCCGTCGGCGCCGGGAGTGAACGGACAGGACAGCACATCTCCCCCCGGGTTCCCGCCGGAGGAGGAGGCGGCCCGGATGGTGGCGGCACACCACTTGGGCGTCACGCCCGTGTAGCCGCGGTCGCCGTCGGGATGCGCCCCCGCCGGGTACCCGAAGGCGTACGCCGAACTGTCGCCGTCGAGGTTCCAGGCCAGCCCTTGGGCGCCCACGGTGTCCCCGAGCCGTTCGCCGGTCGTGCCGTTGTACACGGCCACGAAGGCGACGTCGTGCGCCTGATCCCCCGAACGCAGGAAACGCGTGTCCACCGAGGCCGCCTTGCCGACGTAGAGGCCGTAGGGCTTCTTGCCCTGGTAGGAGCCCGGGATGAATGCCCAGCCCTCACGCGTGCGCCCGGTCGCCGGGTCGTAGACGCAGTGGGCGGCCGTGAGGACCATGTTGCGGTACTTGGACTGCACCGAGGTGGCGGAACACCAGTGCCGCTCGGCACCCACCCGGAAGAAGACCTTGCCGAGGGTTTTCGGGAACCGCACCTCGCCCGCCTTGTCGCGCAGCGGCGGCGCCACCTCCAGGCCCGTCTTGTAGGGGCGCACGCTCGGCGCGTAGGCGAAGTACGTGGCGGTCCTGAGCGCCGGGTCGGTCCACTCGGCCACCACGTCACGCCCCGCCTCCGTGGTGGCCGCCAGCGCGAGGGTCCCCTTGGGCAGGTCGGAGGCGGAGGAGTGGGAGGGCGAACCGCCCGGGGAGGGGGTGGAGGAGGCGTGGCCGGCCGAGGTCGTGGTGGCCGGGCCGGGAGTCCCCGCGGTGGAGAGCATCCCGGGCAGCACCGCCCACGCGGCCACCGCGGTCGCGGCGAGGGCCGCTCCGGACGTCAGCAGCACCGGCAGGCGTCGTCCCGGGCGGCCCCGCGCCGTCACCGCGGGCGGCGGCGCCACGCCATGCCTGTGCCGGGCCGTCACGCGCCGGCCGGCACCCTCGGCCCCGCCGTCCACGGCCGTGCGCGTCTCCGAGGTCCGGCCGGACCCCCCGGTCCACCCGCCGTCGTCGGGCGACCCGCTCTCCGCGGGCGGGCGGCTGTTCCCGGACGGGCCGGGCTCCCGATTGCCTGACGCCCCAGGCGGCCGCGTGGCGCCGTCGTCGCTTCGCGCACGGAGTCTCGGGCTGCGGGCGACGTGGAGGGGGCCCTCGATGTCGCCGCGCATCTTGGGCGTCTGCTGCGGGAAGCCGGCGCGGACCCGGTCGTAGACGTAGTCGTACAGCTCCCCGACGTCCACGTAGCCGTCGCCGTCCCGGTCGGCCTCGCCGCTGCGCAGCCCGTGGATGAGCGCCTCGGAGAAGACCGACGAGGCGCCGCCGGCCAGGCGCGTGACGCCTGCCGGCCCGATGCCGTCGTCCACCTCGAAGGCGTACTCCAGCTCGGAGGTGGCCGTGAGCACGACCCGCCCCCGCCCGGACAGGCGCTCGACCACGTCCACCGGGGCCGCGCCGCGGTGCCGCGTGCCGAAGGGGAACGCGCCGGAGTAACAGCAGTCCAGCGCGACGACGATGCGGCGCGAGCGCGATCGGTGCATCTGGGCGCGCACGAACTCGGCGGCGACCGACGTGGAGGCCATACGGGTTCTGAGCGAGTCGCGGGCGGCGAAGGACAGCACCCCGAAGTCGTCTTTGTACCCGTGACCGGACAGATACAGGAACAGCAGGTCGTCGTGTCCCCGGCCGGCGAAGAAGTTTTCGACGGCCAGGTGCAGTTCCCCGGCCGGCCGGTTGTGCAGGACGCGCACGGCGTAGCCGCCGATCAGCGGGTCCGCCAGCACCGCGGCGAGCGCTGCGGCGTCGCTGCCGGGCGTGCGCAGGTGGCCGAAGGCCGGGTCGTCGTAGTGGTCGGTGGCGATGAGGAGCGCGTACGCGCGGGTCCCGCCGGACGGGCTAACCACGCCGGTCCCGCTCCCGTCCGGCCTCCAGCGCGTCCGGCTTCGCCTCCGCCGCGTCCTTCCCCGCCTCCGCCGCGCGCCGCGTGGTCTCCGCGTCCATCGCGAGCAGCATGGCGTCGATGATCCGCCGCTGCTGCTCGGCGGTGAGGCCGGTGACCTCCAGCGACCGGTCGCCGTCGCTGATCTTCGCCTGCCGGCCGGCGTCACGCGTGGTCCATTCGCGGACGGCCTGCACCACCGCGACCAGGACGGCCGAGTTGGCCAGGGTCACGACCAGTGTGCCGATGAGGGACCCGTCGCCCTTGGCCCCCGCGGGCGCCCGCCCGGCCGGAAAGGCCACGTCCTCCACGGGAAGCTCCAGCAGGTGCGCCCGCAGGCGCGAGGCGGCCTCGTACACCTCCTGATCGTCCGCCCCCGCCATCAGCAGGTCCACGAAAATGGCATGCAAAATCGAACTCCCTATCACATGCCCCCGAATCACATCAAACCGACTAAAAGTAATGACGGCGCCATAGAGTCAAATAAGCAGATAAACCGTCCTCTTTGCCTCCCTTGTCGCGCCGCGACACCGTAATGGACGGCCGAGAACGGAGTGAGGTTGCCAAGCGGCCCGCACCGCCGGGCGGCTGGGCTCGCGGCGAGGTGTCAGATACGTAAACCATCCGATGCGCCGCACTGCGGGCGAAACCACAATCGACAGCGTGGTCAAGCCGTCCGCCGACACGCTCCCCGTGGCCTTCCACCGATGGACCGACGTGGTCCCCTCGGAGAGCGGCGTCACGTCCTACCTCGACCCCTTCGGCGGTTCGGCCACCGCGTGGCCCTACCGCCGCTGGACCTCCGAGGAGCGCGAGATCGGCTTCCCGGCGACCGAGCTGGTGCCCTCGTGGACGGCCGCCGCGCCGCCGGGCTCCTGGCTGCGCGTCGAGCTGCGGGCGCGCACCGTCACCGGCGGCCTCACCAAGTGGTACGACATGGGGCGCTGGGCCGAGGGCGGCGGCGACATCCACCGCACCTCGCTGCCCGGCCAGGGCGACGAGGACGGCGACGTCGCCGTCGACACCTTCGTCGCCCGGCGGCCCGTCTCGAGCTACCGGCTGCGCGTCACGCTGCACGGCCCCGGGGCGGCGGTGCGCTCGGTCGGGGTGATGGCCTCGGCGCTGCCCACGCGCGCCGGCGTCCCGCCCAGCGTGCCCGGCCCCGCGGCCGGCGTCGAGCTGAGCGTGCCGCCGCGCTCGCAGCGCCTGCACGCCGGCCACTACCCCGAGTGGGGCGGCGGCGGCGAGGCGTGGTGCAGCCCGGCCTCGACGACGATGGTGCTGCAATACTGGGGACGCGGGCCCAGCACCGACGACCTGCTGTTCGTCGATCCCGGCGACCCATGTCCCGCCGTGGACCACGCGGCGCGCGACATGTACGACCACAGCTACCAGGGCACCGGCAACTGGCCGTTCGGCGTCGCCTACGCCGGGCGGTACGGGCTCGCGGGGTTCGTCACCCGCCTGCGCTCGCTCACCGAGGTCGAACGCCTCGTCGCGGCCGGCATCCCGGTGATCACCTCCCAGTCGTTCAAGGAGCACGAGCTTCCGGGGTCGGGCTACTCCACGCGCGGCCACCTGATGGTCGTCACCGGGTTCACCGCCGATGGTGACGTCATCGCCAACGACCCGGCCGGCGCCTCCGACGACACGGTCAAGAGAACCTATCCGCGGGCCGCGTTCGAGAACGTGTGGTTACGGACCACGAGCAGCGGGGGAATCGTCCATGTCGTCCACCCGCACGACATTCCGCTCCCATCCTCGGAGGGCAACTGGTGATCCGGTCTCCCATCACTGCCGTTGACGTCGCACGTGTCGACGCCCGCCCGTTCTGGGTGGAGATCGTGCCCACCGCCGGCGGTGAGGAGGTCTGGTGGGACGAGCCGCGCCCGGCCGAGGGCGGGCGGCGCTGCGTCGTCCGGCGCGGCCCGGACGGCGAGATCCACGACGTCCTGCCGCCGGGCTGGAACGCCCGCAACCGGGTGATCGAGTACGGCGGCCGCTCCTGGCGTCCGCTGCCCGGCGGCGGCCTGGTCTTCACCAACTGGCAGGACCAGCGGCTGTACCTCCTGCGGCCCGGCGCCGGCCCCGTGCCGCTCACCCCTCCCGGCCCGTCGCGCTACGCCGACCTCGTCGTGTACGGCGAGGAGGTGTGGTGCGTGCGCGAGACCGAGGACGAGCGCGACCTGGTCGCCGTCCCGCTGGAGGGCGGGCCCGCGCGCGTGGTGGTCAAGGCGCAGCACTTCATCTTTAACCCGCGGGTCTCTCCCGGCGGCGGCCAGATCGCCTGGATCGGCTACGACCACCCCGCCATGCCCTGGGACGGCACCTCGCTGTGCGTGGCCCCGCTGCGGGAGGACGGCACCGCCGGGCCCCACCGCGTGGTGGCCGGCGGGCCCGAGGAGGCGGTGGCGCAGGCCGAGTGGCGTGACGACGGCGCCCTGTACGCCGTGACCGACCCGACCGGCTGGTGGAACCTCCACCTGGTCACGCTGGACGGCGCCCCGCCGCGCAACCTCACCCCGCTGCCGCAGGAGTTCGGCGACGCGGCCTGGAAGCTCGGCTACCAGTGGTTCACCCTGGCCGGCGACCGCGTCGTGACCGTGCACGGCACCGCCGACGGCAAGCGGCTGGGCGTGCTGGACCCGGCCACCGGCGAGATCGCCGACGTGGGCGGCTCCTACACCTATTGGGCGCCGGCGCTGTCGGCCTCCCCGGCCGGCGACGCCGTAGTCGCGGTCGGCGGGTCCCCGCTCAGGCCGTTCGAGGTGGTCCGCGTCGAGCTGTCCACCGGGGCCCACGAGGTGCTGTCGCGTGCCAAGGAGCTGCCCGACCCGGCGGTGCTGCCGGTGCCGCGCGCGATGGAGTTCGACGGCGTTCACGCCCACGTGTACCCGCCCGCCGGCGCCGTGGAGGGCGTCGCCTCGCCGTACGTGATGTTCGTCCACGGCGGCCCCACCGGGTCCAGCCCGATGGTGTTCGACCTGGAGATCGCCTACTTCACCAGCAGGGGAATCGGCGTCGCCGAGGTCAACTACGGCGGCTCCACCGGGTACGGCCGGGCCTACCGCGAGCGGCTGCGTCACAACTGGGGCATCGTGGACGTACGCGACAGCGAGACCGTCGCCCGCGGCCTGATCGCCGCCGGGCTGGCCGATGCCGGGCGGGTGGCGATCAGGGGCGGCAGCGCGGGCGGGTGGACGTCGGTGGCCGCGCTGGTGCACAGCGACGTCTTCCGCGGCGCGGTGGCCCACTACGCGATCACCGATCCCGAGGGCTGGGCGCGGGAGACCCACGACTTCGAGTCGCGCTACCTCGACGGGCTCATCGGCCCGCTGCCCGAGACCCGGCAGCGCTACCTCGACCGCTCCCCCACCCTGCACGCCGCCCGCGCCTCCGGGCCCGCCCTGCTCATGCACGGCCTGGAGGACGCCATCGTCGACCCCGGCCAGGCCGAGCGCTTCATCGCCGCGCTGGACGAGCACGGCGGGCGGTGGGCGTATCTCACCTTCCCCGGGGAACAGCACGGCTGGCGGCGGGAGGAGACCATCGTCGCGGCGCTGGAGGCCGAGCTGGCGTTCTACGGGCTCATCTTCGGGTTCCCCACCGACGAGGTGCCGCCGCTGGCACTGAAAGGAAGAACGTGAGCGAGGCCAGGACGACCGGAGCGCACAGGGCACGGGCGAACGGGGCGGGGCCGACCGGCCCGGGCTCGGACGGCGCGGACGGCGCGACCGGCGTCGCGGGCATCTGCTCCGATCTGCTCAGGATCGACACCACCAACGACGGCACGCCCGGCGGCTCGGGCGAGCGCCAGGCCGCCGAGTACGTGGCCGGGCTGCTGTCGGAGGCCGGCGTCGAGCCGACGGTGTTCGAGTCGGCGCCCCGGCGCACCAGCGTGGTGGCGCGCATCCCCGGCGACAGCCCCGACGCGCTGCTCATCCACGGGCATCTGGACGTCGTCCCGGCCGACCCGGCCGAGTGGCGCACGCACCCGTTCTCCGGCGAGATCGCCGACGGGTGCGTCAACGGGCGCGGCGCGGTCGACATGAAGGGCTCGCTGTCGATGACGCTGGCGCTGGTGCGCGAGTGGGTACGGCGCGGCGCGCGGCCGAAGCGTGACATCGTGCTGGCGTTCCTGGCCGACGAGGAGGCCACCGGCGAGTACGGCGCCGGGTACGCCGTCACCCGGCACCGCGACCTGTTCGAGGGCTGCACCGAGGCCATCAGCGAGTCCGGCGGCTTCAGCGTGACCGGCCCCCACGGAGGGCGGGTCTACCCGGTGGCGGTCGGCGAGCGCGGCACGGCGTGGATGAAGGTCACCGCGCACGGCGTGGCCGGGCACGGCTCCAAGCCGCCGGTGGACAACCCGGTGGCCGAGCTGTGCCGGGCGCTCGCCCGCCTGGCCGACCACCGGTGGCCGGTGCGCCTCACCCCGGCCGTCGCCAGGCTGATCGGCGACCTGGGCAAGGCGCTCGGGACGAGCATCGACCTCGACCGGCTGGACGAGGAGGCCGAGCGGCTCGGCCGGGCCGGCACCCTGTTCAAGGGCGTGATCCGCAACTCGGCGAACCCCACCATGCTGGAGGCCGGCTACAAGGTCAACGTGATCCCCGGCACGGCCGAGGCGCACGTGGACGGCAGGTTCCTGCCCGGGTTCCGCGAGGAGTTCCTCGAGACGGTCGACCGGCTGCTCGGGCCCAAGGTCACCCGGGAGTTCGTCAGCTTCGGCGACGGAGTGGCCTCGCCCACCGAGGGGCTGTTCGACGAGCTGTGCGGGGCGCTGCTGGCCGAGGACCCCGAGGGGCGGCCGGTGCCGTACGTCATGACCGGGGGCACCGACGCCAAGTCCTTCGCCACGATCGGTATCCGCGGGTACGGCTTCGCGCCGCTGATGCTGGACCCGGGGCTGGACTACTTCGGCATGTTCCACGGCGTGGACGAGCGGGTGCCGGTCGCCGGGCTGGAGTTCGGCGTCCGCGTGCTGGACCGCCTGCTCACCTCTCCCGCCGCCTGAGCCGTCCTGCTCGAAATGGACTAATCCCGACATTACGGGGGAATACTCCAAGCGAGATTTCCCGTAATGTCGGACATGTAGAACAAGGCGCGTTCTGTGCACGACGTGCCATCGGAAACAGGCCGAACCTCTCGCACACCTCGCGCCGGAAACGCCCGCCGCCCCTTCTCTCAGGCGGATCGGGCGGCGTGAGACCTCCATCCCTTCCACCGCCGCACCCTCCGGCATGCGCGCATTCACCGGCGCTCACCGAGACACGTGGCGGTCCTCACCGTTGATCGGACGACGCGCGGATACGTTTGCTGCAGATCCACATCGGACGGGAGCACACGATGGGCCTTCATCGACATGGGCGGGCGTCGCTCCGCCTTGCTCTTGCGGCCGCCCTCGGCTTCGCCTCGACCGGCGCCGCCTCCCCCGCCACCGCCTCCCCCGCCACCACCTCCCCCGCCACCACCTCATCCTCCGGCCCCGCCTCGCCCTCCGGCGCCGTGGCGGCCGCCCCGGTCCAGGCCCCGGCGCCGGCCGTCCAGTTCCACACCGCGGACCTCGCCGCCTTCGCGCGCATCCGGCGCGCCCAGGAGGACGCCTGGGCGCGCGGCGACGGCAGGGCGTACGCGGCGCCCTACGCGCCCGACGCCGACCTGATCAACATCCTCGGCGAGAACCTGCACGGCCGCCAGGGCATCGCGGTGGCCCTCCAGCGCTACTTCCAGGGGGCGCTGCGTCACACGCGCGTGCTCGTCAACCAGGAGCGGGTGCGGTTCGTGTCACCGGCCATGGCCGTCATCATCCGCCAGGGCTGCGTGCTCTACGGCGCCGAGAAGGCCTGCCGCCCCGACACCCTGTCGATCAACACCAGCGTCGCGGTCAAGCAGGCCGGCCGATGGCAGATCACCTCCTTCCAGAACACCCTGGTCAGCCCGGCCGCACGAGAGCGGTTCCCGGCCAAGCCGCCTCCCTCCGGCTGACGGCGCGCCACCGGGCGGGCGTCCCTCCCCCCGTCCCGGACGGACGGACGCGCGCCGCCACGCGACGGCCCGAGCGGACAGGACATCCCTCGGGACCGGTGGATCGACGCGCACGGACGGCGCACGTACGCGCACCGGCGCGCGGCGGCCGAGCAGGACCAGGCGGCACCGGACAGGAGGACAGCAGGTGTGAGGGCCTACCCCCGCAGGTGGGCGCCGGTGGCCGCCGCCGCCGCGCTGGCGGCCGGCGGCTCGGCGGCGGC
>NZ_JBSGDZ010000059.1:0-23257 GCF_053602655.1 Sphaerisporangium sp. NPDC004334 | reverse complement strand
AAGACTTTTTCTGATTAGTATTTTACATTGGCGGTGACTTGAGTTCTGAAGTGTGCTCTTCCGAACTGCCGCCGCGGCCGGCCGTCGGGACCGGCGGCTCCGGCACGGCCGTGGCGCCGCCGGTCCGTCGATCCGCCGTCGGAGATCCCTTCTTCGCTCAGCGCTCCCGGGGCGTGCCGTGGTGGGCCGTGCGCATGAGGGATCGCATGTCGTCGAGCATCGGCATCCGGGGATTGGCGGGGGCGCACTGGTCCTCGTAGGCGTTGCGCGCCTGCTGGGGGAGCGCGGCGATGAACTCCTCCTCGTCGATGCCCAGGGCCTGGAAGGACGGCTCGATGCCGGCGGCGTCGCGGAGCCGTTCGATCGCGGCGGCCAGGGACTCGACGCCCTGCTCCGGGGTCGCGGCGGGCAGGTCCAGCGCGTGCGCGATCTCCTGGAAGCGCTCGGGGGCGCGGTAGTGCTCGTACTTCGGCCAGCCGGTCGGCTTGGCCGGGATCGTGCCGTTGTAGCGGATCACGTGCGGCAGCAGCACCGCGTTGGTCCGGCCATGGGCGATGTGGAAGCTCGCGCCCAGCGTGTGGGACATGGCGTGGACGATGCCGAGGAAGGCGTTGCCGAAGGCCATGCCGGCGATGGACCCGGCGTTGTGCATCCGCTCGCGCGCGACCGGGTCGCCGGACCCGTGCCGCACGGCGCTCTCCAGGTTGCCCATGATCAGCTTGATGGCGTGCAGGGCCAGGCCGTCGGTGAAGTCGCTGGCGTAGACCGACACGTACGCCTCGATGGCGTGGGTCAGGGCGTCGAAGCCGCTGTCGGCGGTGACGGTCGGCGGCAGATCGGCGGCCAGGACCGGGTCGACGATGGCGACGCTCGGAGTGAGGGAGTAGTCGGCCAGCGGGTACTTCTTGCCCGTGGCGGTGTCGGTGATCACGGCGAACGGCGTGACCTCGGCCCCGGTGCCGGAGGTCGTCGGCACGCAGACCAGCCGCGCGAGGCCGCCCAGCGCCGGGAACCTGAAGGCCCGCTTGCGGATGTCGAAGAACTTCTGCCGCATGTCGGCGAACACGACCTCGGGGTGCTCGTAGCGCAGCCACATCACCTTGGCCGCGTCCATCGCCGATCCCCCGCCGAGGGCGATGATCGTGTCGGGGCGGAACGCGCGCATCAGCTCGGCGCCGCGGTCCACGGTGGCGACGCTCGGCTCCGGCTCGACGTCGTCGATGATCTGGAGTGCCACCCGCTCGGCGCGGCGGCCCAGCACGGTGAGGATCCGGTCGACGTAGCCGAGCCGGGTCATGGTCGCGTCGGTGACGATCGTCACCCGGGGCACGCCGGGCATGTCCGTCAGGTAGCGGATCGCGTGCGGCTCGAAGAAGATCTTCGCAGGCACCTTGAACCACTGGAGGTTGTTGGTACGGCGTCCGATCCGCTTGATGTTCAGCAGGTCGACGGCGGAGACGTTGTGGGAGACCGAGTTGCGGCCGTAGCTGCCGCAGCCCAGGGTCAGCGAGGGGATGAACGCGTTGTAATCCTGGCGGTGTTCCGGTCGTGGAACACCGAGCGCGCGCGGATCTACCGCCGCGCCGAGCACATCCCCGACGACCTCGGCACCGCCGTGACCATCATGGCCATGGTCTACGGCAACCGCGGACCGGACTCGGGCACCGGTGTGGCCTTCACCCGCGACCCGGCGACCGGCGCCCGCGGCGTCTACGGCGACTACCTGCCGAACGCCCAGGGCGAGGACGTCGTGGCCGGCATCCGCGACACCCTCCCGCTCCAGGAACTGGCCGCGCTGGACCGGCGCTGCTTCGACGAGCTGACGGCCGCGATGGCGGTGCTGGAGCGGCGCTACCGCGACCTGTGCGACATCGAGTTCACCATCGAGGACGGCAAGCTCTGGCTCCTGCAGACCCGCGTCGGCAAGCGCACGGCCGCCGCCGCCTTCACCATCGCCGCGCAACTGGTCGACGAGGGCGTCATCGACCTGGACGCGTGCGGGAACTGGCGATGGTGCGCGCCGAGGCCGAGCGGGTCCTGGCCGAAATCGACGGCGTGTCCGCCATCCCGATCGGGACCATGATCGAGGTGCCGCGCGCCGCGCTGACCGCCGGGGACATCGCCCGGCAGGCCGAGTTCTTCTCCTTCGGCACCAACGACCTGACCCAGATGACCTGGGGCTTCTCACGCGACGACGTGGAGGCGTCGATCTTCCCCGCGTACGTGCGCCTCGGCGTCTTCGAGGAGTCCCCCTTCGAGACCATCGACGGCCGCGGCATCGGCCGGCTGGTCGAGATGGCCGTCAAGGAAGGCCGGGACGCCCGGCCCGATCTGCGGATCGGCGTCTGCGGTGGGCACGGCGGCGACCCGGCGTCCGTGCGGTTCTTTCACCGGGCCGGACTGGACTACGTCTCCTGCTCGCCCTACCGGGTCCCCGTGGCACGGCTGGAGGCCGGCCGCGCGGCGCTCGGGCCGCCCGCGTGAGGAGCCGGGCACGACGACACGGCGCCTCCTCCGGACCCCTGGAGGAGGCGCCGCGGCGCGGGGACTTCACTCATGGACGGACGACGGCCACGGGGCAGCAGGCGTGGTGCAGAAGCGCACGGCTCACCGAGCCGAGCAGGAGCGCGCCCACGCCGCTGCGGCCGTGGGAGCCGACGACGACCAGATCGGCCTTCTCGGAGGCCTGGGCGAGCGCGTCGACGGGGTGCGCGCACGGCACGTCCTCGATCACCGTGACGCCGGGATACCCGCCGCTCAGCTCGGCCAGCTTGTCGGAGACGACCTGGTGCTGAGCCCGGCGGATCTCGTCCATGTCGTAGGCGATCTCGGGGGCGTAGGCGTGCACGGGCAGGTGCCAGGCGTGCACGGCACGCAGGGCGGCGCCGCGCAGCGAGGCCTGCTCGAAGGCGTAGACCAGGGCGGGGCCGCATTCCGGGGAGTCGTCGACGCCGACCACGACCTCGCCGGCGTCACGGGCCTCGGCGTCCGGGCGCACGACCACCACGGGACCGTGGGCGTGGCCGGCGACGTGCGCGCTGACCGAGCCGACGACGGCTCCGGCGAAGCCGCCGAGCCCTCTGCTGCCGACCACCAGCTCCGCGGCGTCCTTCGCCTGCTCGCACAGGACCGTGGCGGGGACGCCCTCGACGACCGCGATCGTGACCTCTATCTCCGGCCGGCGCCGCCGGGCGCGGGTCTCGGCCTCGCCGAGCACGCGCGCGGCGCCGCGGACCAGGCTGTCGCCGACGTCGGGCGGAGCCGGGTACCTCGCGATGCCGTAGGGCCAGTTCTCCACCACCGAGACGATGTGCAGCGGAACGCCCTTACGGGCGGCGTCGTCCGCGGCCCAGTCGAGCGCCGCCATCGCCGAGGGTGAACCATCGGTGCCCACCGCGATCTTTCCGAACATCTTCTGTCCTTTCCGTCCGCTCGGCGGTCGTCACTTCTCCTGACCGCTACGAGCCGGACCACTTGGGGCTGTACTCCTCGTCGTAACCGATCTCGTCCACCACATCGACGAGCCGGAAGTCCTCACGGTCAGGGTCTTAGGCCTCGACCGGTGCGCAGTTCGACGGGCGGGCGGCGCGGAGCGCGAGGCACGTTCGGGCCGTACCCGAACCTGATGATCATTTGCGGGTGGCCGCGGCGGTGGTGCGGATCGACGCGGTGGCGCATGTCCCGCAGGTCCAGCGGGCCGAAGGTCCCGCAGGCGCCGGGCCGACCGGCCGGTCGACGCGATCCGTATGGCACTGCTGGCAAAGACCTGGAAAAGGTGTGATTAGTGCGAACACCACGTCACCCCCCGCGATGAAAGGGCCAGCCATGTCACTCACCCAAGGGCGCCACGAAGGTGACGCCGCGCCCCGCACCCCCGCGGTGAACGCCGGCCTGCCGCACGACGAGACCCGTCCGGCCGACTACGTCTTCGCCCTCGCCCGCATCGCGATCGGCTGGGTCTTCCTGTGGGCCTTCCTGGACAAGCTGTTCGGCTGGGGCTTCGCCACCCCCTCCGCCCGAGCGTGGATCAACGGCGGCAGCCCGACCACCGGCTTCCTCAAGGGCACCACCGAGCACGCCCTCGGCGGATTCTTCAGCGGCCTCGCCGGTCAGGCCTGGGTCGACTGGCTGTTCATGGCCGGACTGGCCGGCATCGGCGCGGCCCTGATCCTGGGCGCGGGCATGAGGATCGCCGCGGCCGCCGGCGGCCTCCTGCTGGTGTTCATGTGGGCGGCCGAACTGCCCCTCACCACCAACCCGTTCATGGACGAGCACATCATCTACGCCATCGTGCTGGCCGGCCTCGCCCTGGCAGGCGCCGGCGACACCCTCGGCATCGGCCGGTGGTGGAGCGGCACCGCGATCGTGCGGCGCCACCCCGTCCTCAAGTAGCCCTCCATGCCCACGCGGGCGCCCGCTCCCCCCATGAGGAGCGGGCGCCGACGCATGCGCCCAGTGGCCGCCCATGGGCGGCCACATAATGGGCCGGTTACCGCCGACGCAGGGCACTGAGTCGTCTCGCATACAGCCCTCGCGCCGGCCCGGCGCGTCCGGACTCTTGGCGGAGCGACGCCGGCTTCAAGGGGCCGGTGGTGGTGGCCTTCACCCCCTTGTGCAGGGCCTGTTCCAATCCTGGGGCGCGGGATCCTTTGTGGGGGCGCCAGGTCCGAGAGGTCCTGTTGTGTCCGGTCCCTCCCCTACTTCGCCCCAAGCTCCGCCGAAGCCGAACCATCCGTGGCCGCGCGCCTTTTCGATGCGGGCGTACGTCGCCCAGCCGAGCCCACGGCCGGTGTAGTCGGCGGCCAGGTCGTGGGCGATACCGTAACCGCCGGCCCAGGCGTAGGTCGCGTGTGTGCCACGCGCACTGTAGGCCAGCGGATGCCCCTCGTGTTTCCCTGCATCCCGCCATGAACGGGTGCAGTAACCCTTGTGCTGGTAGTAGGCGACACTTTGGGCACGGTTCGCGCCGTCGAGTTGAACACTGATACGTTCCCAATCGCCTTCGTGGTCGAAAAGTTCCGTGGGAGCGTCGTTGAAGGCGTAGAAGAACCAGTAGGTGATGTACTGGTGAGGCGCGTACTCGTAGTAGACCGGAGCGCTGGTTCCTTGCCCCGATCGGAGGTCATTCGGCAGGTTGAGGAAGAAGCCTTCGTTTTTGGGGATGCCGTCCTTGCCGTCCTGCTGAGGTCGGTTCAGCTTGTTGCTGGGGTGCTGGACGCCGTGGCGTATGCAGAGTGCATTGGAAATCTGATGACGGTAGCCGCCCGCGCCCAAGCGCGCCGTGTCCACGCGGCGGATGCTTGCCACCTCGTCGTCTTTGCAGGAGCCGTCGCGCGCCCATGACAGTGATGATCGGCCGACGAACGAGTCGGCGTTCACGGGAGTGAACTTCTCATCCGGTGCGAGGTAGACGAAGGGCGCGTACTTGCGGGCTATGGCCTGCTCGTCCAAGGCCGCGGTCTCCGCCTGCGGCCCGGGCACAGTGGAAGACGCCGGGGGCGTAGGTCCGGAAGAAATCTGTGGCGGCGTGGCCGGAGCATTGTCTCGGCAGAACCAGCCGTTCTGGAGATAACCGTCCCTATTCACGTGCCCCCATGCATGGCCGCTTACCCATTCTCCACCAGGCGTGATGCCGGATATCGTGAAGGACTGGGGTGGCCGCCCGACTTCCGCGCCGTACAACGTGCCTATCACCTTCCCGCCGGGGGCGTTGCGGACGGTCACGTCACGGGCACATATCGTCCAGCGCTTTCCGACATCGTTGGCGGTGGCCGAAAGTTCGGGCCCACTCGCGTGAGCGGTCCTCACCGTCCCCAGGCAGGCCACTGCAAGAACGCAAGCGGTCACCAGAGTCCGGTGAATTGCCACGAATCTGTACGTCAAGAGCCTTCCTCTCTTAGTTAGGAGCGTGTGCGTCGACGACGGGAGACTCTGCCGGAGGCCACGTCCAGGCAGGCAGACATCTCAGGAATCGGGAATTCCCGAAGTCCTCCGACCAGGCGGTTCCCGATCTGAACCAGCGTGGTTCGATGGTCAGGGCCGTCTTCCCGGCCTCGCGCAGTGCTCGGGATCGGGTCTCAGGTCTGCTTTCGGCATCCAGCCAATGCCAGTGGAGCTGTCACGAGGGTCCGGCAAGGCGACCGCCTGATACAGGACTCCATCGGCTTCGGTGCGCGAAGGGACCGAAACGAGGCGCACCCGGTCACCAGAGCTCTTGAACTTGACCGGCCGGGGATCGTCGATATCGGCGTATACCGGCGATGACGGCGCAATCACCAAGCTGCACTGCAGGGGGGTGACGGAGCTGGAGCTCACGTTCGGTGCGGCATCCGCTCTTGAGGATGACGAGGACGGCCACGACGCGGCCGCATAGACCAACAGTGAAATGATCACGATCCCGACTCCCACCCATATGGGGGCAGAAGGCAGTTGCCGTTCAGCGCTTCGGGGTGGCCGCTCGGCAGAGCGATGAGGCTCCTCGTCCGGAGCCTTTTGGGAGGTATGCCGGTTTCCGTCGACAATATCCGCTATTGGAGAGCTCTTGGCGCTCTTGAGCACTTCAAGATATTTTAGGTGGTCTTGTGGGTGGATGTTGGCATTTACGAGCATTTTGAGGAAGGTTGCCTCCCTTGGAACCTGGTCACCCTGAAGGTATTTGGATAGGGCTGTGTCTGATATGCCGAGTTTTGCCGCCTGAGCCTCTTGTGTAGACTTGCCGGTTCGTTCCGCTAAGTCGCCGATCATCTGGCTTAATCGACTTGCCGACCTTGATGCCGTGCTCAATCCCACTCCTCGTCATCCTGCGCGAATCCGCAGGTCAGGACACGCCGGGAATACTTGTCCCCGTAGGACCTCATGGAGCGATGAGGTCACGTCCATCATTCCTGATATCCACCCTCAAAGGGGGTGGATCAAAGGAAGCTTTCCCGCATCTCTTCGACGGACTCAAGGTGGCGCCACGAAGGTTCATCATCATGTCGGCGACCGTCTCTGGGGCGCCGGCCGCGGTGTCGCGCACTCGCGGTTATAGCCGCTGTGCTGGCGCGAGAGATCGTCCCGGATCGCGGGCAAGTAGCCTGTGCCGTTCGGGCTCTGGCCCGAATCCCGAATGCAGCCGTCATCGAAACGGAGATGGTCTCGTCTTCAGGTCCGAGCCGCCGGAGTCGTGTTCGTGCTCCCCACGCACGCGAGGACGGTTCCCAGCCGTTCGATTTCTACCAGTTGGACGCGATGTGCCGGCGGTGTCGCGCCGGGACCGGCATCAGCCTCCGGTGTGGCCGTCGCTGTCGCGTTGGTCGGTCTTGAGCCGGGCCGCGAGGGCCGCCACCTGGGTACGGCGCTGCATGTTGAGCTTGCTCAGCAGGTTGGACACGTAGTTCTTGACGGTCTTCTCCGCCAGGTACATCCGTTCGCCGATCTGGCGGTTGGTCATCCCCTCGCCGATCAGCTCCAGGATGTGCCGCTCCTGATCGGTGAGGGCGGCCAGCGGGTCCTTGCGGCCGGCCTGCTCGCGCAGCCGCTGCAACATGGTGGCGGTGGTCCGCGGATCGAGCAGAGACTGGCCCGCCGCCACCGTGCGCACCGCCCCCACCAGGTCGGAGCCGTGGATCTGCTTGAGGACGTAGCCCGCGGCGCCGGCCATGACCGCGTTGAACAGCGCCTCCTCATCGGCGTAGGAGGTGAGCATCAGACAGGCCAGTTCGGGCACCCTGGAGCGCACCTCCCTGCAGACGTCGACCCCGCTGCCGTCGGGAAGGCGCACATCGAGCACCGCCACATCGGGCTTGAGCGCCGGGATGCGCGCCACCGCCGACTCGGCCGTGCCGGCCTCGCCGACGATCTCTATGTCATCCTCGGCATCCAGCAGCGCCGCGACGCCGCGGCGCACCACCTCGTGGTCGTCGACCAGGAACACCCGAATCATGTCTTGGACAGTAACTCCGGTGAGCCTGTGACGGTAGGGCGCCACTCCCGGAGACGTCCGGCCTGCTCGACCGAGCGAAAGTCCCTGAAGCAAGGGACTTTCACCGCTGCCCGGCGCTATCGCCTTCGGGCATCGTGAGGAGGGAGAGAAGGAGGCTCGTCATGACGGTGAAAGTCAAGGACGTGATGGGAAAGGTGGCCATCACCGTGCCGCTGGACGCGTCGTTCGCCGAACTAGTCGCCACGATGCGGCGGTTCGACGTCGGCGCCGTCACGGTGGTCGACCCCGACCGGCATCCCGTCGGAGTCGTCACGACCGACGACGTGCTGCTGAAGGAGATCCGGCCGCGTTCTGCCCCCGACGCTCTGTTCGAGAGCCGCAGACGGCGCGGCGAGAACCGCAAGGCCGCCGGCACCACGGCCCAGGAGCTCATGACGAGCCCGGCCATAACGGTGACCGAGGACACCTCGATCCGCGAGGCGGCCCGGCTGATGCACGCCGCGCACATCAAGCAGCTGCCGGTGATCAACGTGCTGACCGGCCGCGTCGCGGGGACCGTCCACCAGAAGGACCTGATCAAGGTTTACACCCGCCCGTCGGCCGACATCGAGCGCGAGGTCCGGCGGCTGATCGAGGCCTGCGAGATCACCGGCGAAGGACTGGACGTGGCCGTCGAGGCGGGAGTCGTCACGCTGACCGGCCGGACGCTCCTGCGCTCCCAGGCCGCCCGCCTCGCCGCGTCGGCCGAGACCGTCGACGGCGTCATCGCCCTGGTCTGCGACCTCACCTTCCTCCAGGACGACCAGGCCTCCATCTCCCCCGTCTACCTGTGACAACGCCCGAAGGCCGCCCCGCACGGCGCCGGCCGAGATCGCCGCGGGGAAACGCCGGACGGGCGGAGCGGCGGCCGGGGACGGTTCGCCGGGCGCGGAAAGCATCGCGTCCGGGTGCGCCGGGCCCTTGAATGAGAAGGCGGCCGTGGGCGACCCATGGCCGCCCTTGGACGAGGTCCTCGCCGTGGCCGGAGCCCGGCCGCGGGGCGAAAGGATGGGCGGGCGGATGGCGGTGACGCCGGCGTACGACGAGATCGCCGACTGGTACGAACGCGAGTTCCTCGGCGCGCAGCAGGCCCCGGCGGGGGACGGCAATCCCCTGGGCCTGGGCGGGGTGCTCGACGACCTTCTGGGCGAGGGGGAGGGGGTCTGCCTGGAGGTCGGCTGCGGCACCGGCGTCCACGCCGCCCGCGTACGCGAACTGGGCTGGACACCGGTCGGCGTCGACCTGTCCGGCCGGATGCTGCACTACGCCCGTGGCCGGCTCGCGATCGCGCGGGCCGACGCCGAGCGGCTGCCGTTGCGTGACGGCTCGGTCCCGGCCGCCATCGCGGTGATGGCGCACAGCGACATGCCCGGCTACCCGGCGGTGCTGCGCGAGGTGGTCCGGGTGCTGCGTCCGGGCGGAGTGTTCGTGCACATCGGCATCCACCCGTGCTACTGCGGAGCCTTCGCCGACCGCCGCGATCCGCGTGCGGTGGTGATCAGCCCCGGCTACCTCGACAGCCACTGGACCAAGGAGTCCTGGAACGACCACGGCCTCCGTGTCAAGGTCGGAGCCGCGCACTGGCCACTGCCCGAACTGCTCAACACCTTCCTCGACGCCGGCCTGACGCTCGAACGGTTCGCCGAGAGCGGCACCTCCCCCACCCCGATCGTCCTGGCCGTCAGAGCCCGGAAGAGGGCCTGAGCCGTCAAGGCGCCGTGAGCCGGGCGGCACGGTGGCGGGTGGCGATCGCCGGGGGCCCGCGCTAGTGGCCGAGGCGTTCGATGGTGAAGGCGGTGAGGAAGCCGATCGTCGTGATGAGCCCGGTGAGGACGTGTGCGCGTTCGAACGCCTCGGGGATCATGGTGTCGGCGATCATCGCGAGGATGGCTCCGGCGGCGACGGCGGTGATGATCGCGATGGCGGCCGGGGAGGCGCTCCGCAGGGTGAGGTTGCCGACCGAGGCGGCGATGCCGCTGGCCAGCGCGATGCCGCCCCAGACTCCGAAGACATAGCGCGCGTCGCGGCCGGCGTTCTTCATGCCGGAGGCGCTGGACAGCCCTTCGGGCACGTTGGAGATGAACACCGCCGCCAGGACGGCGACCCCGACGCCGCCGCCGTTCAGCAGTGACAGGCCGAGCACCACCGATTCGGGCACGCCGTCGAGCAGGGCCCCGATCGCGATGGCCGCCCCGCTTCCCTGCGCCTGACCTTCGTCGACCTGCTGGTGCCCGGAACGTTTGCGGTGCCGGGCGCCGTGGCGGGCCAGCCACGCGTTGGCCGCGACGTACAGGACCGCCCCGGCCAGGAAACCCGTCGCGGCCGCGCCCAGGCCACCGGAACGCTCCGCCTCGTCGACCAGGTCGAACGACAGCGCGGAGATCAGCACCCCGGCGCCGAAAGCCATGATCGCGGCGATCAGCCTGGCCGGCACCCGCACCAGCCAGGCGACTCCCGCCCCGGCGACCAGCGCGCCTCCCGCGACGAGCCCCCACAACCCTGCTTGCAACCATTGCGGCATGCCGGCCCCTCCATCTCGCACCGCCACCGGGCCGCTTCAGGATGTCAGGGACGCGGTCCGGCGGGAGAGCCGGTACAGGACGAGGCGTCGGCCTCACATTCCGGGGGGTCACCTCGTCGGTCCGGTGTGGGCGCGGACGCGGATGCGACGAAGGAAAGGACGGCGACGCCATGACCACCCGATCAGGGCCGCAGGACGACCGGGCCGATCCGGGCCTGGCCGCGATCATGGGCGAGCGGCGCCGGCTCATCAATCTCGCCTATCGGCTCCTCGGCTCCCTGGCCGAGGCCGAGGACGTCGTCCAGGAGACCTACGCGCGCTGGTACGCCATGTCCCGGCAGCGGCAGGAGGCCATCGAGTCGCCCGGCGCCTGGCTGACGAAGGTCGCCGGTCGCATCTGCCTGGACGTGCTCGGCTCGGCACGGGCCCGGCGGGAGAGCTATGTGGGCGAATGGATCCCCGAGCCGCTGCCCGACCCCAAGGAGTGGATCGCCGGTCGGCCGGGCGGCACCACGGCGGACCCGGCCGACCGGGTCACCCTCGACGAGTCGGTCAACATGGCGTTCCTGGTCGTGCTGGAGTCGATGACGCCGGCCGAGCGCGTCGCGTTCATCCTGCACGACGTCTTCCGCTACTCCTTCGCCGAAGTGGGGGAGATCGTCGGCCGTACGCCCGCGGCGTGCCGCCAGTTGGCCTCCTCGGCCCGCCGTCGCATCCGCGGGACCCAGGCCGCCGCGACTCCGGCGGCCAGGCAGGCCGGCATCGTCAGGGACTTCAAGCGGGCCTGGGAGGCCAAGGACATCGAAGCCCTGGTCAGGCTCCTCGACCCCGGCGCCACGGTGACCGCCGACGGCGGCGGCGTGGTCAGCGCCGTGCCGCGCCCGGTCGAAGGCGGCGAGCGCATCGCGCGCCTGTTCCTGGAGATCGCCGGCGTGATCCCCGAACTGACGATCCTGGAGCGTACGGTCAACGGCCGGCCCGGCCTGGTCGCCCAGCGGGACGGCGTCACCGTGACGGTGGCGGCATTCGACGTCGCGGGTGACCGGATCCAGCACATCTGGGCGGTGCGCAACCCCGACAAGCTCCGGCCCTGGACGGCGAACCGGGAGCACTAGCGTCGGCGGCATGTCCCTGGCGCGCCGTGCCCGCCGCGATGAACACGAGGCCGGGACCGGTGCGCCGGAGCCGGGCGGGAGGGTTGACGCTCCCTTCGGTTCATGGCCACAATGTGGGCGCAATATCCGTTGGGCGGAATCGGGCGGCACCCGCGCCCTCGACGGGTACTCATCGATCGTCATCGACGTGGTCGGCGCCCGTGTTCCGGAAAGGGTCTCGTTGCGCTCGTCCGCGCTTGGACATGGCCAGGGTCTCTCCCTGCGGGTACTGCTGCTGACCGTCGTCGCATTCCTCGCGCTCGTCGTCCCGGCGTCGCCGGCCGAGGCCCATGGGCAGCTCGCCCTGTCGGTGCCGGCCAAGGACGCCACGGTCACCGAGCCGCTGGACGCGGTCTCGCTGTACTTCACCGAGAAGCCGCTGTCGTACGCGTACTTCACCGTCACCGCCCCGGACGGCGCACGGGTCGACCGGCACTGGTCGCACGGCGAGCCGCGGCGCCTCGACGAGCCGATCAGAGAGTTCTTCCTGGTCAACGGTTCCTGGGAGCCGCACCTGTACTACGACGGGTACCAGGTGCGCATCCCTGTGGCGCACTGGCCGGGCAAGGGCGTCTACATCGCGCACTACTGGACCGTCGCCTCGGACGGAGACCAGGTGCGGGGGGAGCTCCGCTTCACCTACGCGGGCAGGCGCACCACGCCGCCCAAGGGCTGGGAGCCCCCCGTCGACACGCCCAGCGCCGCCCTGCTGGCCGCCGCAGGCGTGCAGGACACGGCCGTCGGCCCGAGGCCAGGCCAGACGCCGGCCGGCACGCCGTCGGCCGCCGCACCCTCGGACGGCTGCACGCCGAGGACCATGCCCGAGACCGGCTGTGACAAGGGCCCCTCGTCGCAGGGGCCGGCCGCCGCGACCACCCCGGGCGCCGCGGCGGAGTCGCCGGCGTCGGGGCCGGGCGCCGGAGCGGAGTCGCCGGCGTCCAGCGGCGTGGACGTGCTGGTGTGGCTGCTGCCCGCCCTGCTCGTCGTGGGAGTGGCCGTCATGGTGGCGCGGGCCGCGCGGCCCCGGCCGGACGGCCGGTCGGCGCCGGGCAAGCCCGCCGGTGCGGGTAAAGGGGCCGGTCCGCGCCGTCCCGCCGGTCCGGGGAAACGTGCCGGTCCCGGCCGTTCCGCCGCCGCGCCACGTGCCCGGCGCCGCTGACCCGGATGACGCCCTTTCGCACCAGGAGTACGACGTGAGACCTCTCCCTGCCCGCATCCGTCCCCTTCCCGTCGCCGCCCTGCTCGTGGCGGCGCTGCTGGTCCTCACGGCATGCGGCGGGGCGCGGGGCGGCACCCCCGCCCCGACGACCGTCAAGCAGATCGCGGTGGCCATCAGCAAGCGGACCGTGACCCCCCCTCCGTCGCGGATCGACGTGGCCAAGGGCCAGACGGTGCGGATCACCGTCACCAGCGACGTCGCCGACCAGGCCCACGTGCACGGCTACGACAAGGCGGCCGACCTCCAGCCGGGCAGCCCGGCGACGATCGAGTTCGTGGCCGACCAGAGCGGCCTGTTCGAGGTGGAGACCCACGGGCAGGAGCTGCAGCTCTTCCAGCTTCTGGTGCGTTAGGAGTTCTGGGTGTTCCCGCTGGCCCACGGCATCGGAGGCCGTCAGGACCTGCCGATCCCCTTCCCGGCCGCGATGGCCGGCGCCGTCCTGGCGTTGCTGGTGTCCTTCACCGCGCTCGGCGCGCTGTGGACCGAGCCGCGGCTCGCCGGTGCGCTCCGGTACGCCCGTCCGGTGTCCGCGGGCATGCGGAGCCTGGTGAGCCTGCCGGCCTGGCGGTGGTCCTGGCGGGTGGCCGGGCTTCTCGCGGCGGCGTACTTCTGCCTGGGCCTGCTGTTCGGCCCCGACCGCTCGGCCAACCCGACGGCGGGGGTGTTCTACGTCCTGTTCTGGGTGGGCCTCATCCCGCTGTCTCTGCTGTTCGGCCCGATATGGCGGACGCTGAATCCCTTGCGGACGCTGCATCTGCTGGCGTGCTCCGCGCTCGGGCGCGACCCGCGCCGCGGCGTGCGGCCGCTTCCGGACCGGCTCGGGTACTGGCCCGCCGCCGCCGGCCTGCTCGCCTTCACCTGGCTGGAGCTGGTCGCCCCCGAGCGGGCCACCTTGCCGGTCATCGGCGCCTGGCTGGCCGTGTACTGCGTCGCCATGCTCGCGGGCGCGACGGTCTTCGGTTCCGGCTGGTTCGACAAGGGCGACGCGTTCGAGGCCTACAGCGGCCTCATCGGCTGCCTGGCCCCCGTCGGCCGGAATCCCGACGGCACGCTCACCTGGCGCAACCCGCTGCACGGGATGGCCGGGCTGGGGCCGGCGCCGGGCCTGACGACCCTGGTGGTGCTGTTGCTCGGGTCCACCATGTACGACAGCCTCTCCAACGCGCCGTTCTGGGTGCGGTTCGTGCAAGAGAGCCCGCTGCCCGCGCCGGTGCCGGGCACTGCCGGCCTGGTCGTCGTCATCGGCCTGGTGCTGGCGGCCTACCTGGGGGCCACCGCGCTGGCAGGGCGCTGGGGCGGTGCGGCGCCCGGGACCACGGCGGGCGAACTGGCCCACTCCATCGTGCCGATCGCCGTCGGTTACCTGGTCGCCCATTACTTCACGCTGCTGCTGCTGGAAGGTCAGCGGACCATCTCGCTGCTCTCCGACCCGCTGGTCACCGGGGCGGACTGGCTCGGCACGGCCGGGTGGAAGGTCAGCGCGGCCGGCACGAGCCCTGCGGCGATCGCCATGCTCCAGGTCACGGTGATCGTCCTCGGCCACGTCATGGGCACCGTGCTCGCCCACGACCGCGCGCTGACCCTGTTCCCGCGCCGCGCCGCCGTCAAGGGGCAGGTCCCGCTCCTGGTCCTGATGGTGGCCTACACGGTGACCGGCCTGCTGCTGCTGTTCGCCGCCTGACGTCATAGGACGCGAGTCACGGCAATCTGCGACATGTGCGGTGACCGCGACTGTGGGACGATGCATGGCGTCATGCACGCCAACGTGCCGTTGAGACTCGCGCGGGCGGCGGCCTTCGCCGTCGTGTGCCTGACGCTTGCCTCGGTGGCGCACTGGTTCGCGGGTGGTTCGGCCCCCGAGCCGCGGGCGTTGCTGCCGGGCGGGCTGGTCGTCATGGCGGTCACCGCGGCGCTGGCCGGCCGGGAACGCTCGCCGGCGGCCGTGACCGGGTTGCTGCTGGCCGCCCAGGCGTTCCTGCACCAGGCGCTCGGCCCGGCCGACGCCGCGCCCGTCCCGCTCCACCCCCACCACCTGGACGCCCTGCCGCATGAACCCGGCCTGGGCGTCGGCGTGGGCATGATCGTCGCCCACGCGACCGCGGCGCTGGTCACCGGATGGTGGCTGTCGCGTGGTGAGACGGCGCTGTGGTCGCTGCTGCGCGCCCTCGGCGCCTTCGCGGTGCGCCGCCTGGCGGCGCTGCTGCTTCTGCTGCGGCGCGAGGCGCCGCCCGGGGCGCCCGCCGTGCGCCTCCGCCGGCCCCCGGCCGTCCTGTGTTCCCCGCGCGAGCGCGTCCTGCGGCACGCGGTCGTGCGGCGAGGTCCCCCGGTTCTCCCCGTCCTGTGAGTCCTCAGCGCGCCGGCATCCGCCGCGGCGCGTCCCTTCGCGCATCTCCAGACCCCTTGCGCGTTCACCGAGACAACGGAGAATCCCCATGCCTTCCACGGCCATCTACCGGCGGGCGGTCGCCGTCGCCGCCGGCGCGCTCGCCCTCACCGTCGGCCTGGCGCTGCCCGCGCTGGCGCACGTCACGATCAACCCCGGCACCGCCGAGAAGGGCGGCTGGACCAAGCTCGCCTTCCGGGTGCCCAACGAGCGGGACAAGGAGTCGACCACCAAGCTGGAGGTGCGGTTCCCCACCGACCATCCGCTCCCGTTCGTCTCGGTCCGCCCGGTTCCCGGCTGGGACGCCGAGCTCACCCGGGGCAAGTTGCCCCAGCCGGTGGTCTCCGACGACGGCGACAAGGTCACCGAGTCCGTCCTGAAGATCACTTGGACCGGGGGGAAGATCGAGCCGGGTCAGTTCCAGGAGTTCGAGGTGTCGGTCGGCCCGCTGCCCAAGGACGTCGATGAGCTGCTGTTCCCGACCGTCCAGACCTACTCCGGCGGCGAGGTCGTCACCTGGGGGGACATGCCGAAGGCGGACGGCTCGGAGGCCGAGCACCCCGTGCCGGCGCTCAAGCTGGTGGCCGCCGCCGAGCAGGCCGGTGACGGCCACTCCGCGAGCTCCTCGCCGTCGGCCGCCGCCCCGGCCGGGCCCTCGGTGACGCCCGCCGGGGCGGCCGCCTCCGCCCCGGCCGCCGGGCCGGACGGCACCGCCCGGGTGCTCGCCATCCTCGGCATCGTCATCGGCCTGCTCGGCGCCGGCCTCGCCGTGGCCGCACGGCGCCGCTCACGCGCCTGACGGCGCCGCCGGCCGCAGCGGGGTCACGCGCCGGCGGGGACGGGGGCACGCTCCCGTACCGCGCCGGCGCGTGACCCCACGCCCCGTTTCCTCACCCGGGAGTCCCCGTGCGATCCCTCATCACCCGAACGCTGCTGCTCTGTGCCTCCGTCGTGCTGCTGGTCCTGCCGGCCGCGCCGGCCCTGGCGCACGACAGCCTCAAGAGCAGTTCCCCGGCCAAGAACGCCGTCGTCGACGGCCTGGACCAGATCGAGCTGGAGTTCAGCGCGCACGTCAGCTTCCCCGTCGTGATCCTGCACGACGCGGCCGGACGACGCTACGAGTCCGGCGCTCCGCGCGCCGACGGCCCCAAGGTCGTGGAGAAGGTCGCAGGGCCGCTGCCCTCCGGCGCCTACGTCATCGCTTGGCGCATCGTCTCCTCCGACGGCCACCCGGTGGAGGGGGAGATCCCCTTCACCGTCCGATCCACCGCGACCGGCGCCGCCCCGCCGCCCCCGGCCGCCGCGACCCCGGGACCGTCCACGGCGAACGCCCCGGCCACGGGCGGCCGGGCCCCCGCGGCGTCGGAGCAGGGCGTGTCCGCGTGGGTGTGGGGCACACCGATCGCCCTGGTGGTCATCTTGGCGGTGCTGCTGCTCGGCAGGCGCAAGGGCGCTCCGGAGGCGGCCCGCCCCGATGCCGGCGCCGAGGACGACTGACGGCCGCCCCCCCTCACCGCTCGCCGAGTGTCCGGGCGCCGGGCTCACACCCCCGCGTCCGGACGCAACGCGTGTGAGCACCGCATGAGACCGTCCGTGAGCGTCTTCAGGGTCGTGTCGTCGACGTCGGCCAGCATGGTCGCCTCGATGGCGTCGAGCGAGCGGTCGCAGCGTCTTAGCAGGGACAGGCCCTTGCGGGTGAGACGGGCGCACAGCACCCGGCCGCCGTCCGGGTGCGGGTCGCGGCGGATCACCTCGCGCTGTTCCAGGTCGCGGATGACGAGGTTCATCGCCTGCGGCGTGACGAAGGCGATGCGGGCCAGCTCCGCCGACGACAGCCCTTCACGCATGCGCAGTTCGCTGAGCGCCATGTACTCCGTCGTGGTGACGCCGTGCCGGGCCAGCGCCTCGTCCAGGCCCGCTCGAATGCGGCGTTCCAGACGGAACACCAGATAGCTCAGGCGAGGGACGGATGCGGCCGACCGGGACGCCCCGGGGATACGGCGGGCGGTCACCGAACGACCATACCGCGTGTCCATCGGATGTAAGTTTCGTGTCCTATATCAAGGCACTTTATAACAAGCCACTTGATAAGCAGGGCCAAGGCATCGCTCCGGGGTGCTGGTGGTGTGCGTTCTCGCGTCGTCATCTTGACCGCCGATCCGGGCCGCGTCTATTTTCCACCCGCCGAGCCCGATGTCTCCGTGAGACCGGCGCCGCCGGTTCGAGCCGTCGAGCAGGGACCAAGCCCGCACACCGACATTAGGAGAGCGGATGACACGATTGAGCGCGATACTGAGCATGGCCTGCGCGGTGCTGCTCTACGCCGCCGTCGCCCTGGTGCTGCCCCACCAGGCCGCCGCGGCCACCCTGACGGAGGTGACCGGCTTCGGCTCCAACCCCGGCAACCTGCGCATGCACCTGTACGTGCCGAACAACGCGCAGGCGAACCCCGCCATCGTGCTGGCCATGCACCCGTGCGGCGGCTCCGGGCCGGGGTTCTACTCCTCCAGCGAGTTCGCCTCGCTCGCCGACCGGTACGGCTTCGTGGTGATCTACCCGTCGGCGTCGAAGAAGGCCAACTGCTTCGACAACTGGTCCGAGGCCTCGAAGGTGCGCGGCGGGCAGACCGACCCGGTGTCGCTGATGTCCATGGTGACCTACGTGGAGCAGCAGTACCACGGCGACCCGAACCGGGTGTTCGCCACCGGCAGTTCCTCGGGCGCCATGATGACCAACGCCATGCTGGCCCTGTACCCCGAGGTGTTCAAGGCGGGCGCGGCGTTCATGGGCGTGCCGTTCACCTGCTTCCCCAACGAGGCCGCCTACCAGCCGGGCGGCAACTCGGCGCCGTGCGTCGGCAAGACCGCCCAGCAGTGGGGCGACCTGGCGCGCAACGCCAACCCGAGCTACCGGGGACCGTGGCCGCGCATGCAGTTGTGGCACGGCACCGCCGACAACGTCGTCGCCTACTCCGAGCTGGAGGAGGAGATCAAGCAGTGGACCAACGTCAACGGCGTGAGCCAGACGCCGACCAGCACTGACACCCCGCAGTCCGGGTGGAGCCGGCGCCGCTACGCCGACTCCTCCGGCAGCGTGCGGGTCGAGGCGTACACCATCCAGGGCGCGGGCCACAGCCTCCCGGCGGGCGGCATGGCGGCCGTCGCCATCCAGTTCTTCGGCCTCAACGGCACCTCGCCCTCCCCCACCCCGACTCCCACGCCGACCCCGACCGTCACCCCGACTCCCACGCCGACGCCGACCCCGACGGTCACCCCGACCCCGACTCCCACCCCGACCCCCAGCGTCACCCCGACCAACGCTCCGTGCCGGGTCGCCTACACCACCAACGGCTGGAACAACGGGTTCACCGCCAACGTCACCGTCACCAACAGCGGCGCCTCCGCCGTCAACGGCTGGACGGTGACCTGGACTTGGCCCGGCAACCAGCAGGTCACCAACGCGTGGAACGCCGCCATCACGCAGTCCGGCACGCAGGTCACGGCGCGCAACGCGAGCTACAACGCCACCATCCCCGCCGGCGGGAACACCAGTTTCGGCTTCCAGGCGAGCTTCAACGGCACCAACACGGCGCCGAGCCAGTTCGCACTCAACGGCACCGTCTGCGCCCGGGTGTAGCCCGGGCAACGCGCTCACCCGGCGGTGCCGGGTGAGCATCGTGCGAGTGCCACCTCTCCCGCCCTCACCGGCGAGCGCGGAAGAGGTGGCGCCGGCGACGTGTAAGTTTCATCGGCGTTCACGTGCGAGTCGTGGAGCCACCCGGTCTGTCAGTGGTTCACCCCGGGACGAGTGGCGGCCCCGGGGCCGGCACGTCGCCGCCTGTTGCGACCGTGCGGGGTGGTGGAGGCCCTTCGGCGGGGGCGGGTTTCCCTCGCGCCCGGCCGGCCCGCGGGACGGCCCGGCCGATCTCGGGCGCCATTGACTTCACCAAAACGATCGCTCACTATGTCACGTAACTTACTGGACACGAGAACGAAACCTCCGGAACCACTGGTTTTTCGTCCCACGCAGGTTCGGCACAGGCGCGCGGCCGGAGAACCGCTGCAACCGGGTGGGCAGTGAATAGCACCGAACAACGGAAACATCCCCGATCGAAGCCATACGAATGTTAGCGCTCACATCGCAGGGAAACCCTCGCCGGCCACATTTGCGAGAATTCTCTCTCTAAACAGCATACGTACGATGAGAGACCTAATGTTAGCGCTAACAGGAATTCAGCCAGGCGGAGACGGAAGTACGAGCACCACCTTGAGGACCCATCGTGCGCGACCGATGGCCTTGCGTGACGGAGCGGCCCACCCCCAGCCGGCCGCCCGGTCCGACATCGAAGGAGGAAGCATTGGCCACCACTGGTGAGGTCCGACGAGCCTTCACTTGGAGACGCGGCTGGCGGTCGCTGCTCGCCATTGTCGCCACGGCCATCCTGGCCGGCTCCATGCTCGCGATCGGCACGACGACGGCGTCGGCGGCGACCGTCGACACCACCGCCTGGTATGTGCTGGTCAACCGCAACAGCGGCAAGGCGCTGGACGTGTACGGCGCCTCGACCGCCGACGGGGCGCGGATCACCCAGTGGACGCGCAATGACGGCAACAACCAGCAGTGGCAGTTCGTCGACTCCGGCAGCGGCTACTACCGCCTGAAGTCCCGCCTGTCGGGCAAGGTCCTGGACGTCTACAACCTGTCCACGGCCGACGGGGCCAACATCGTCCAGTGGACCGACGGCAACGGCACCAACCAGCAGTTCCGCCTCGCCGACTCCGACAGCGGCTACATCCGCCTGATCAACCGCAACAGCAACAAGGCCGTCGAAGTCCAGGGCGCCTCCACCGCCGACGGCGGCAACGTCGTCCAGTACAGCGACTGGAACGGCACCAACCAGCAGTGGCAACTCGTCAAGCTCGGCGGCGGCACCAACCCCACGCCGACTCCCACCGCCACCCCCACGCCGACGCCGACGCCCACCGGGCCGACGGGCCAGTACAACAACCCCGTGGTCTGGCAGGACTTCGCCGACGGTGACATCATCCGGGTCGGCGACGCGTACTACTACTCGGCCTCGACCATGCACTACTCGCCCGGAGCGCCGATCCTGCGCTCCTACGACCTGGTGAACTGGGAGTACGCGGGTCACTCGGTGCCCAGCCTCGCCTTCGACTCAAACGCCTACGACCTGAACGGCGGACGGGCGTACGTGAAGGGCATCTGGGCCTCAGCGTTCAACTACCGGCCCAGCAACAGCACCTACTACTGGATCGGCTGCACCGAGTTCAACCGCACCTACGTCTACACGGCCTCGGCGGTGGACGGCACCTGGTCCAAGCGGTCGCGCATCAACAACTGCTACTACGACGCCGGTCTGCTGGTCGACGACAACGACACCATGTACGTCGCCTACGGCAACAGCACCCTCAGCGTCGCGCAACTGTCCTCCGACGGCCTCAGCGAGGTGCGCCACCAGCAGGTGTTCACCACGCCGTCGAGCGTCGGCACGCTGGAGGGCTCGCGCTTCTACAAGCGGGGCGGCTACTACTACATCTGGGTGACCCGCCCGGCCAACGGCCAGTACGTGCTGCGCTCGACCAGCCCGTGGGGGCCGTACGAGATGCGCCAGGTGCTGCTGAACATGCCGAGCCCGATCTCCGGCGGCGGGGTGCCGCACCAGGGTGGTCTGGTGCAGACCCAGAACGGCGCCTGGTACTACATGGCGTTCGTCGACGCCTACCCCGGAGGCCGGGTACCGGCGCTGGCGCCGATCTCGTGGAGCTCCGACGGGTGGCCGTCGGTGCAGACCGTGAACGGTGGCTGGGGCGCCACCTATCCCAAGCCGGCGATCTCCACGACCAAGACCGTCAAGTCGATGATCGGCCCGGACACCTTCACCACGAGCGCGCTCGACCCGCGGTGGGAGTGGAACCACAACCCCGACAACAGCAAGTGGTCCTCGGGCAGCGGGCTGCGGCTGCAGACCGCGACCGTGACCAACGACCTGTACAACGCGCGCAACACCCTGACCCACCGCATCCAGGGGCCCTCGTCCACAGCGACGATCGAGCTGGACTACTCCACGATGAGCAACGGCGACCGGGCGGGCCTGGCCATGCTCCGCGACTCCTCGGCGTGGATCGGGGTCAGACGCGACAACGGGCAGACCCGGGTGTCCATGACCAACGGCCTGAGCATGGACGGCAACTGGAACACCACCGGCACCGGCACCGACGCCGCGAGCGCGGCGGTCTCCGGCGGGAGGATCTGGCTGCGGGTCAACGCCGACATCCGCCCGGGTTCGGGGCGGCAGGCTCGCTTCTCCTACAGCACCGACGGGACCAACTTCACCACCCTCGGCCCGGCGTTCACGCTGAACAACGCCTGGCAGTTCTTCATGGGCTACCGGTTCGCGATGTTCAACTACGCCACCCAGGCACTCGGCGGCTCGGTGACCGTGCGGCGATTCGACCTGACCACCCCATGAGCCTCAGGAGCGCTGAAAGGCACCAGACGAGCGACGGCTCGTTCGACTCCACCTGCGACGTCCGGCACACCGACGGGAACGGCGCCGACCGGCAGTGGCGGCTCGTCCCCATCGGATGAACGACACGGCGGCGGTCACCTCGTAGTCGCGGGCCGGCCCGAACTCCCTCCGGGCCGGCCCGTACCCGGGCCGTCCGCCGTCACCCCCCACGCGGCGCCGCCCGTCCCGCCCCCCGGGATGGGCGCGTCCGCTCACGTGAAAAGGAGCGACCCTTGGATACCAAGAACGGGACCCCACCCCCGTCTAGACCCGAACCCGCACTCCCCAGCCCGCGTCCGAGCCGGGCACGCCGGGGCGTGGCGGCCGCCGTGGCGATGGTGGCCGCGCTCATCGCCGGCCTGCTGGTGACACTGGGGCCGACGACGGTCGCGAACGCGGCGAGCGTCGACACCACCGCCTGGTATGTGCTGGTCAACCGCAACAGCGGCAAGGCGCTGGACGTGTACGGCGCCTCGACCGCCGACGGGGCGCGGATCACCCAGTGGACGCGCAATGACGGCAACAACCAGCAGTGGCAGTTCGTCGACTCCGGCAGCGGCTACTACCGCCTGAAGTCCCGCCTGTCGGGCAAGGTCCTGGACGTCTACAACCTGTCCACGGCCGACGGGGCAACATCGTCCAGTGGACCGACGGCAACGGCACCAACCAGCAGTTCCGCCTCGCCGACTCCGACAGCGGCTACATCCGCCTGATCAACCGCAACAGCAACAAGGCCGTCGAAGTCCAGGGCGCCTCCACCGCCGACGGCGGCAACGTCGTCCAGTACAGCGACTGGAACGGCACCAACCAGCAGTGGCAACTCGTCAAGCTCGGCGGCGGCACCAACCCCACGCCGACTCCCACCGCCACCCCCACGCCGACGCCGACGCCCACCGGCACGTGCAACCTGCCCTCGTCCTACCGGTGGACGTCGACCGGGGCGCTGGCGCAGCCGAAGTCGGGCTGGGTCTCGCTCAAGGACTTCACCAACGTCGTCTACAACGGCAAGCACCTGGTCTACGCCACCACGCACGACAACGGGTCGAGCTGGGGTTCGATGAACTTCAGCACGTTCACCAACTGGTCGGACATGGGCTCGGCCACCCAGACCAAGATGAACACCGGCACCGTGGCGCCGACGCTGTTCTACTTCGCGCCCAAGAACATCTGGGTGCTGGCCTACCAGTGGGGCGGTACGGCGTTCTCCTACCGCACCTCCAGCGACCCCACCAACGCCAACGGCTGGTCGGGAACGCAGACGCTGTCCACCGCGAGCATCTCCGGCTCGGGTACCGGGCCGATCGACCAGACGCTGATCGGTGACGGCCAGAACATGTACCTGTTCTTCGCCGGCGACAACGGCAAGATCTACCGGCAGAGCATGCCCATCGGGAACTTCCCGGGCAGCTTCGGCTCCAACTACACCCAGATCATGAGCGACTCGACCAACAACCTGTTCGAGGCGGTCGAGGTCTACAAGCTGCAGAA
>NZ_JBSGDZ010000058.1:0-25138 GCF_053602655.1 Sphaerisporangium sp. NPDC004334 | reverse complement strand
GTGCGTCGATCGTCGCGCGGAGGTGGAGACGGGATTTGAACCCGTGTACGCGGCTTTGCAGGCCGCTGCCTCGCCTCTCGGCCACTCCACCGGGCAAGGCCTCTGCGCGGAGACCTCTCCGAGCGGACGACGGGATTCGAACCCGCGACCCTCACCTTGGCAAGGTGATGCTCTACCAGCTGAGCCACGTCCGCGTGACGCCGCCGCGAGATCGCCTCCCGCGGTGACGAGAAGGAACTCTAGCGGGTTTTCCGCGTCTGTGCCTAACCGGCGGCCGAACCGCGGAAGGTGCGCGCCACGCTGCGCTCGACGGCCGGCAGGGTCAGGAAGATCTCCAGGATGCGGGTGAGCCGGTGCACCTCGATGCGATGGAACGGCGGCCCGTCCGCTCTGGCCAGCAGGAACGTCATGGCGAGCGGCGGCAGCGGCGCCGCGATGATGTGCAGCCCGGAGGGCAGCGTGTGCGCCTCGGGGCGCGGCGGCGTGATCGAGGGGAAGGGCACGTCCTCGGGGGCCCGCCAGCTCGCGTGGACCAGCGTGCGAGGAACCTTCTCGGTGCCCGCGGCGGCCCAGTCGGCGCTGAACAACACGGGCATGGAGTCGATCATCGTGGCCAGGGCGCGGTCGCCGGCCGTGGTGATGTACTTCAGGATCTCCAGCTCGGGATAGGTGCCCGGCGCCTCGCGCGTGGTCCACACCCCTTCGACCGTGACGTCGGCCATGCCCTCCAGACACTGGACCAGCGCCTCGCGCGGCGCCGAGTCGGGCCAGTACACCGTGAGGTCGTCCACCGCCCGGCCCTCGCCCCGCTCGAGCACCAGCAGCTGCGTGATGTCGGCGCCCGCGACCCCGAGGACGCGCGTGACCTGGCCGAGGGACCCCGGGCGGTCGGGCAGCGAGATACGCAGTCTCAGGAGCATCCAGCGCCTCCGATGTCACGTGGGGCGGAACCCCCTCCCAATCTAGCCGTCCCCGATCCTCGGGGTCCAAACGGCCCGGCCGGGCCGCCCCGCGCCGCCCCGCCGGAGGGTGCGGTAGAAATGGGCAGGTGAAGATAGGTGCGTTCGAGGTCTGGCCTCCCGTGGTCCTCGCCCCGATGGCGGGCGTCACCAACGCGCCGTTCCGCACGCTCTGCCGGGAGCAGGGCGGCGGCCTGTACGTCTCCGAGATGATCACCACGCGGGCGCTGGTCGAGCGCAACGCCAAGACCCTGGCGATGATCCGTTTCGAGCCGGGTGAGCGGCCGAGGAGCGTCCAGCTGTACGGCGTCGACCCCGCGGTCGTGGGCCGGGCGGTGGCGATGGTGGCGGAGGAGGGCCTGGCCGACCACGTCGACCTGAACTTCGGCTGCCCGGTGCCCAAGGTCACCAGGCGCGGCGGCGGCTCGGCGCTGCCGTACAAGCGCGACCTGCTGCGGCGCATCCTGCGCGCGGCGGTGGCCGCCTCCGGCACGCTCCCGGTCACGATCAAGATGCGCAAGGGCATCGACGACGACCACCTGACCTACCTCGACGCCGGCCGCATCGCCGCCGAGGAGGGGGTGAGCGCCGTCGCCCTGCACGCCCGCACCGCGGTGCAGCACTACGGCGGCACCGCCGACTGGGACGCCATCGCCCGGCTGAAGGACGCCGTCCCGCAGATCCCGGTGCTCGGCAACGGCGACATCTGGAGCGCCGACGACGCCCTGCGCATGATGCGGCGCACCGGCTGCGACGGGGTGGTGGTGGGCCGGGGCTGCCTGGGCCGTCCGTGGCTGTTCCGCGACCTGGACGACGCCTTCCACGGCCGGTCCGAACGCGCGCGGCCGACGCTGGGGGAGGTCGCGGCGACCATGCGCCGCCACGCCGAGCTGCTGGTCGAGTGCTTCGGCAGCGAGACCCACGGCGTGCTGGACTTCCGCAAGCACGTCGGCTGGTACCTCAAGGGCTTCACCGTCGGCGCCGACGCGCGCCGCGCCCTGGCCACCGCCCCCTCGCTCGACGTGCTGCGCGAGCACCTGGCGACGTTGCCCGCCGACCAGCCGTGGCCCGGCGAGGCGGCCGACGGCCCGCGCGGCAAGTCCACCCCCCGCGACCGCGTCCACCTGCCCGACGGCTGGCTCGACGACCCCTGCGACGGCACGGTCTCACCGGAAGCCGAACTGGAGACCTCGGGCGGCTAGCGCGCCGTCCACGAGCGTCCACCGACTAAGGCGCCGTAGCGGGCGCCGCCATCGCCGTACCACGACCCGCCGACCCGGCGCCGATCATCTCCAGCACATGGCGGGGTGGAGAGCCGCGCCGGTGAACGCACGTGGCCACCGGCCTGGCGGCGCCCGGACGGTCCGCGCGCTGATCACCCTCAGCACGTGGTGGAGTGGAGAAGGCCTCGCGCGGTGAAGGTCCGTGGTCACCGCTCTGGCGGCGCTCGGACGGGTCCGCGCGCTGATCATCTTCAGCATGTGGTGGAGTGGAGAGCCCGCGCGCGGTGCAGGTGCGTGGTCACCGGCCTGGCGGCGCCCGGACGGTCCGCGCGCCGATCAGGCGGTCCGGCGAGCGTGCGCGAGTGCGCGTCGAGCGCCTCGTGGCCGCGGCAGGCGGGTCCGTCAGGGCCGGAGCCGGAGGCCGCCGTGCTCCGGTCGTGAGGCGCCGGCCGTCAGAGGCGGTTGACGGTGGTGACGTGGACGACGGCGCGGCCCTCCTCGTCGGAGGCGGCCAGGTCCACCTGCGCGCTGATGCCCCAGTCGTGGTCGCCCGCCGGGTCGTGGAACACCTGGCGCACCCGCCACAGCTCCTTCTCCTCCTCGATGAGCAGCAGCGCCGGCCCGCGGGCGTCCGGCCCGGTGCCGATCTCGTCGTGCTCCTCGAAGTAGTCGTCGAGCGCGGACTCCCAGTCGACGTCGGCCAGCTCGTGCAGCTCCTCGTACCGTTCGAGCGCCGCGAGCTCCACCATGCGGAACATCGCGTTGCGCACCAGCACGCGGAACGCGCGCCGGTTGGAGGTGACCGGCCGGGTGTTCTCCTCCAGCCCGGGCCGCTCGACCTCCTCGGAGGGGTTCTGCAGCTGCTCCCACTCGTCCAGCAGGCTGGAGTCGACCTGGCGGACCAGCTCGCCCAGCCACTCGATGAGATCCTGGAGGTCCTCGGTCTTCATGTGGTCGGGGACGGTGCGGCTGAGCGTGCGGTAGGCGTCGGCCAGGTAGCGCAGCACCGTCCCCTCGGAGCGGGCCAGCTCGTAGAACTGGACGTACTCGGTGAAGGTCATCGCCCGCTCGTACATGTCGCGCACGACCGACTTGGGGCTGACCGCGTAGTCGCCCACCCACGGGTGCCCGCGCCGGTAGGTCTCGTACGCGCCGAGCAGCAGATCTTGCAGGGGCATCGGGTAGGTGACCTCGGCGAGCAGCTCCATGCGCTCCTCGTACTCGACGCCGTCGGCCTTCATCTGCCCCACGGCCTCGCCCCGGGCCTTGTTGAGCTGGGCGTGCAGGATCTGCCGCGGGTCGTCCAGCGTGGACTCCACGATGGAGACGATGTCCAGCGGATAGACCGGCGACTCGGCGTCCAGCAGCTCGAAGGCGGCCAGCGCGAAGGTCGCCAGGGCCTGGTTGAGCGCGAAGTCCTCCTGGAGGTCCACGGTGAGGCGGGCCATGCGGCCCTGCTCGTCCGGCTCGCGCAGCTTCTCGACCACCCCGCCGGCCAGCAGGGACCGGTAGATCGCGATGGCGTGGCTGATGTGCCGGCGCTGGGCCTTGCGGTCCTCGTGGTTGTCGGTCAGCAGGTGCTTCATCGCGGCGAAGCAGTCGCCGGGACGGTTGATCACGGCGAGCAGCATGGCGTTGCTGACCTTGAACCGCGAGTTCAACGGCTCGGGCTCGGCCTTCTGCAGGCGCTCGAAGGTCTCCTCGCTCCAGCCGACGAACCCCTCGGGGGCCTTCTTGCGGACGACCCGGCGCCGCTTCTTGGGGTCGTCCCCGGCCTTGGCCAGGGCCTTCTCGTTCTCCACGACGTGGTCGGGCGCCTGGCAGACGACGTAGCCGAGGGTGTCGAAGCCCGCGCGGCCGGCCCGGCCGGCGATCTGGTGGAACTCGCGGGCGCGCAGCAGCCGCACGCGGTTGCCGTCGTACTTGCTGAGCGCCGTGAACAGGACCGTGCGGATCGGGACGTTCACTCCGACGCCCAGCGTGTCGGTGCCGCAGATGACCTTGAGCAGGCCGGCCTGCGCCAGGCGTTCGACCAGGCGGCGGTACTTGGGCAGCATGCCGGCGTGGTGGACGCCGATGCCGTGGCGCACCAGCCGCGACAGCGCCCGGCCGAACTTGGTCGTGAACCGGAAGCGGCCGATGAGCGCGGCGATGGCGTCCTTCTCGGCCTTGGTCGACATGTTGACGCTCATCAGCGCCTGCGCCCGCTCCATCGCCGCCGCCTGCGTGAAGTGCACGACGTAGACCGGGGCCGACTGCGTGGACAGCAGCTCCTCCAGCGTCTCGTGCAGCGGCGTGGTGCGGTAGCTGTAGTACAGCGGCACCGGGCGGGTCGCCGAGCGCACCACCGACGTCTCGCGGCCCGTGCGCCGGGTCAGGTCGGTCTCGAACCGGGTGACGTCCCCCAGCGTCGCCGACATCAGGACGAACTGCACCTGGGGCAGCTCCAGCAGCGGCACCTGCCACGCCCAGCCCCGGTCGGGCTCGGCGTAGAAGTGGAACTCGTCCATCACGACCTGGCCGATGTCGGCCCGCGCGCCGTCACGCAGCGCGATGTTGGCCAGGATTTCGGCGGTGCAGCAGATGATCGGCGCCGAGGCGTTCACGGCGGCGTCGCCGGTCATCATGCCGACGTTCTCGGTGCCGAACACCGCGCACAGGTCGAAGAACTTCTCCGACACCAGGGCTTTGATCGGCGCGGTGTAGAAGGTGCGCTCGCCCGCGGCCAGGGCGGCGAAGTGCGCCCCCGCCGCCACCAGGCTCTTGCCCGAGCCGGTCGGCGTGGCCAGGATCACGTTGTTGCCGTAGAGGATCTCGATCAGCGCCTCCTCCTGCGCCGGATACAGCGTCAGCCCACGCTGGGTGTTCCACTCGACGAACGCTTCGAAGAGGGCGTCGGGGCCGGTGTCCTGGGGAAGGTGCTCGAGGAGGCTCACACCTCAATACTGCCGAAGCCCACGCCATGGTCGATCCACCACAAGGTGAGAACTCCACCCCGCCCGACGCCCACACCCGCCCATGGCCCCCCGGCGCCCGTACCGCCCGGCCTGACCCGGCGTCCGCACCCGCCCCGCTCCGGTCCGGTTCGGCGTCCGGGTCCGCGCCCGCCCGGCCGATGGTCACCGGTTCGGTGAGGATCCGGTGAACCCGTGCGGCCGGTGCCGCGTCTTCTGCGGGGGGCCGGCAGGCCCCGGGGGAGAGGGAGTGGCGATGCGTGGATCCACGACGGCCGTGATCATGGCGGCGACGACGGCGGCGGCGTTGGCGTTCGGCGCCGGCACGGCGGAGGCGGGAACGGCCCGCGCGGGCGCCCCGGCGTACGCGGGCACCGTGGTGCCGGCCGGGGTGGCCGCGGCGCCGGCGGGTGCGGTGGGCGCGGTGGGCGCGGCCCCGGCGCCGGGGAAGGTCGCGAACAGGCTGTTCCGCGCCTGGCTGCGCGGCGACAGGAAGGCGGCCGGCGCCGTGGCGGCCCCGGCGGCGGTCAAGACGCTGTTCGCCTACGTCTACCGCGCGCCGGACGAGTTCGCCGGCTGCGTGGGCGGAGCGTGCAGGTTCGTCCACACCAGCGTCCGCGTGCCCGGCGCCCTCAACGGCATTCTGATGATCGTCTCGGGGGGCACCGTCACGAAGGTGTACGAGTCACGCCACCTCACCACGGCGGGCAAGGCCGCCAAGCACCTGTTCGGCGCCTGGAAGGCGGGCGATCGGAACCGGGGCCTGGAGGTCGCCTCGGCCGGCGCGGTGAAGAAGCTGTTCCGCGCCCGGTTCGGCGGCGTGGGCTACATCTACCAAGGGTGCAGCCGGGAGACCGGCGGCACGAGCTGCGCCTACTCCTACGAGGGCGGCGCCATGCTGATGCACGCCCGCGGCAGCGCGACCAGAGGCTACGAGATCCGCTCGATCACCTACATCGCCGACTGAACTCCGGCGTACCGCACGGCCCGCCCACCGGCCCGCCAAGCCGGCCAAGGCCGTGCCGTCCCATGCCGACCCGTGCCGTCCCATGCCGTCCCATGCCGTCCCATGCCGTCCCATGCCGTCCCATGCCGATCCGTGCCGATCCGTGCCGATCCGTCAGGCTGAGCCGTGCCCTGCCGTGCCTGCCGTCAGGCTGAGCCCTGCCGTGCCGGTCCGTCTGTGGGACCTGCCCATGCCGTACGGCCGGGTCGAGCCCGCCGTGGCGGACCGCCGGACGGCCCGGCACGATAGGGGCATGACCGATCGCGCGACGGCCGGGCCGGCCGGCCGGGGTGGGGAGCCGGACGAGCCCCGAGGCGCCGGCGATCTCGCGGTGGCTCACGCGTCGGCCGGGGTGGACGGCCGGGATGGGGAGCCGGCCGGGGGGCTCGGAGGAGCCGGCGATCTCGTGGTGGCGTGGGCGGCCATCGCCGGAGACTCGGTGGCGGCCCGCGCCGTCGTGGCGGAGCTGATCGCGCGCTGGTCGGAGCCGCACCGGCGCTACCACACGCCCGCCCACCTGCGTGCCGTGCTCGCCGCGATCGATCCCCTCGCCGGGTTCGCCGCCGACCCGGTGGCGGTCCGGCTGGCCGCTTGGTTCCACGACGCGGTGTACGACGGGCGGCCGGGGTGGGACGAGGAGCGCAGCGCCCAGCTCGCCACGGCGCGGCTCACCAGGCTCGCCCCTCCGCCCGTCCCGTCACCTTCCCCGTTCGGACGGCCCGGCGCGGCCGCAGACTTCGACGGTGGGCCGGACGGTGGTCTCGACGGTGGACCGGACGGCGGTCTCGGCGGCGGGCTCGACGCCCGGCGGATCGCCGAGGTGGCGCGGCTGGTCCGGGTGACCGCCGGGCACGACCCCGCGCCGGGCGACCGCGACGGCGAAGTTCTGTGCGACGCGGACCTCGCCGTGCTCGCCGCACCAGGGTACGGGGCGTACGCCCGCGCGGTACGGGAGGAGTACCGCCACGTGCCGGACGAGGCGTTCAGGGCGGGCCGGGCGCGCGTGCTCCGAGACCTGCTGGCCGCGCCCACGCTGTACCGGACCCCGCTCGCCCGCGAGCTGTGGGAGGCCGGGGCGCGGAGCAACATGCGAGCCGAACTCGCCCGGCTGCTCGCCCCCTGAGACTCAGCCGCCACCCGCCACCCGCCGTCGGCCGTGCGCTCAGAAGGCCGGGACATGTGGGGTGGGGGCGTGCCGGTCAGGAGGCCCCCCCACACGTGGCGGCCAGAGGGCCGGGACGTGCGGAGTGGCGGGCGTGCTGGTCGTGAGGCCGGGACGTGGCGGGCGTGGCGGTCAGGAGACCAGGCGGCGGCGCCGGCGGAGTCCGGCGGCGATGAGGCGTTTCACCAGCGTCTGCGAGGAGACAGGCTCGGCGCCGAGGGCGACCGCGCGGTCGTACACCGTCTCCGGCACGTCGTAGTGGTCGCGGTCGAACGCCCTGGGCGGGACGCCCAGCTCGGCGGCGAAGGCGTGCAGCTCGTCCAGCGAGATGTCGCTGACCAGGTGGGACCACAGCAGGTCGCGCGGCCCCGGCCAGTTCGGCGGATCGATGAGCACGGTCACGAAGGCGACGATATCGGCGTTTCCCGCTCCGTTGGCACGTCGGTCTCGCCGGGGAGGAGGGCGGCGCGCGGGTCCAAGCTCGCGTAGGCCTTGCGCAGCAGGCGGTGCAGCGTCTCCCGCTCCTGCGCGTCGAGGGCGCGCAGGATGTCGTCGTGCACTTCCGCCGCGCGCCGCAGCGCCTCGTCCAGAGCCGCGCGTCCTTCGGCGGTTATCGACACCGAGTAGCGGCGGCGGTCGGCGGGGTCGCGCCCGCGGTCGACCAGACGCCGGGGGAGCAGGGCGTCCATCACGGCGACCAGGTCGCTGGCGTCGATGCCGAGCCGCCTGCCGAGATCGCGCTGGGAGGCGGGGCCGAAGTCGGCGAGCGCGGCGAGCACCGCCATGTGCCACAGCCCGAGCCCCATCGACTCCAGTCGCGCGCCCATGCCGCGCCTGCCCGCGAGGCCGGTCTTGGACAGGACGAAGGCGGTCACGCCGAGCAGGGAGGGCGGCAGTTGCGGAACGTCGGTCACCTCGGCAGGATAGGGCACCACCAATCATTGGTGAATACCAACGATTAACGGAAGGCAATGATGGACGCCCTGTACCCGCGCCTGCTCGTGTCCCGTTTTTCCGAGTGCTTCCGCTTCTACGACGGCGTGCTGACCGAGGCGCTCGGCGGCACGCGCGCCAAAGGGGAGCCGTCCGGACCGTACGCCAACTGGGGTCTGGGGGATCAGTCCCTGCTCTCCCTGCTGGACCGCGCCATGATGGCCGGCGTCGTGGGCGATTTGCGACCCCCGGCGCCGTCGGACGCCGCGATGCTGGTGCTCACCGTCGGCGACGTCGATGCCGCGGCGGCCTGCGGGGAGCGGCACGGGGGGCGGGTCGTCGCCGCGCCGGCCGCCCGGCCCGAGTGGGGGCCCACCGTGCGCACCGCCCACCTGCGCGACCCCGACGGCAACCTGCTGGAGTTCCAGTCCTACTGAAGCCCCCCGCGGCTCGCGGACGCGGTCACCTGCAAGAAGGCCGTCGGGGGGACGGCGAACGTGCGTGGTCGCGACCTTCGGGGAACCCGGCGGTCACAGTCCCAGGTCGTCGAGTTCCTTCATCAGGGCGGCGCGGGAGGGGTCGGTGCTCGCGGGGGCCGGCCGGCTCGTCCCCGGCATGCCGGGAACGGGCCGTCCCAGGCCGGGCGCGGTGGCGCTCCCCAGCGGCCGTGCGGCGCCGGCGCCGGGAAGCGCGGAAGCGGCGCGCGGGCGGCGGTCGCGGAACAGCCAGCCGCCGAGGATGCCGCCGGCGAAGCCGAACAGGTGGCCCTGCCAGCTGAACTCGTCGGTCGGCAGCAGGCCGGTGAACTGGTAGGCGAAGCAGAGGCCCATGACCAGGCCGACGACGATGTCGATGCGGTGCCGGTCGAACAGACCCCGGACCAGGATGTAGCCTAAGTATCCGAACACGACGCCGCTCGCGCCCGCGGTGACGCTGTTCGGCCCGGCGACGAACCAGACGCCGAGCCCGCTGGCGACCGCGATCAGCGCGGTCACCCCGAGGAACTTCATCACTCCGCGGTAGGCGGCGAGGAAGCCGAAGACGAACAGCGGGCCGGAGTTGCCCTCGATGTGGGCCCAGCTCCAGTGCAGGAACGGCGCGGTGACGATGTCGGGCAGCCGGGCGGGGTCGCGGGCAACGATGCCGAACGACTGGCTCAGGGAGTAGGCGGTGATCGCGTTCAGGATCTGCAGGACCCAGATCAGCGCCAGGAATCCGACCATGACCCAGAACGCCTTCCGCGCCTCGGCGATCATGATTTCGGCCGTCTGATTCTCGCTGCCCACCGCGTGCCTCCCTGGTCGTGCGTCCGCGCGGGACCCTCACGACCGGCAGGCCGCCATGGCCGGACCTCGTCCGGGCCTCCCCCTGTGGTTCCGCCCCGACATCTTCGCAAATCCCGTGCCGTCAGGGCCACCGGTCAGCGGCCGGCGTCCTCCAAGAAGGACACCGGCCGCCGCCGTCCTCGGCCGCAGGCCACCGCCCGCGGGCCATCACGCCATCACGCCCCGCCCGCCGCCCGCGGGCCGCGGGCGGCGGTGGGAAGGGGGCGGGCGAGATCACAGGTCGCCGGTGCGCTCCAGGACCACGACGGGGATCTCGCGGTTGGTCTTGGTCTGGTACTCGTCGTACTGCGGCCAGGTCGCCGTCATCAGCCGCCACAGCTCCGGCTTCTCCTGCGGCGTCGCCGTGCGGGCCCTCGCCCGGAAACGGTCGCCCATGACCTGCACCTCCACCTCGGGGTGGGCCTGCAGGTTCAGGTACCAGTCCGGCGACTTGGGGTCGCCGCCCTTGGAGGCGACGATGACGTAGTCGTCGCCGTGCCGCTGGTAGATCAGCGGGTTGACGCGATCCTTGCCGCTCGTGCGGCCCTTGGTGGTGAGGAGCAGCGTGGTCGTGCCGTTCCAGTCGTGGCCTTCCTTGCCGTCTGTGGCGCGATACCGCTCAACGTGCTCTTTGCCGTAAAGCATGTCGATTGCCCTCTTTCATAGGTGGATGTCCCGGGGTCTACCCGGTATCCCGGAGATGATCCGCCTCCACGACGAGACCATCCTCTCGGGCACGCCGGGCGCGGGGCGCAACCGGCCCGGGCCGCGGGCACGAATCAGCTAGGGGAGTCGAGGGGGTGGCGAGATGGCGCGGTGCCTGGTGACGGGCGCGACCGGCTACATCGGTGGACGGCTGGTGCCCGAGTTGCTGGAGGCCGGTCACGCCGTGCGCTGCATGGCCCGCTCGTCGGCGCGCCTGCGCGGCCAGGTGTGGCGCGACCGGGTGGAGGTCGCGGAGGCGGACGCCACCGACCTGGCGGCGACCAGAGCGGCCCTGGAAGGGGTGGACGTCGCCTTCTACCTGATCCACACCATGGCCGCCGGCCGCGACTTCGCCGAGCGCGACCGCGCCGCGGCGCGGACCTTCGCGCTGGCGGCCAGGGAGGCGGGGGTGCGCCGCATCGTGTACCTCGGCGGCCTCACCCCCGCCGAGCGGCCCTCCCCGCACATGCGCTCGCGCGCCGAGGTGGAGGCCATCCTGCGCTGCTCGGGGGTGCCCACGGTCGCGTACCGGGCGTCGGTGATCATCGGCTCGGGGTCGGTGTCCTTCGAGATGCTGCGGTATCTGACCGAGCGGCTGCCGGTCATGACCACGCCCCGCTGGGTGCGCACCCGGACGCAGCCCATCGCGATCAGGGACGTGCTGCGCTACCTGGTCCGCGCGCTGGACATCCCGCCGGGCGCCGAGCGGGCCTACGACATCGGCGGCCCCGACGTGCTGACCTACGCGCAGATGATGCGGGGCTACGCCGAGGCCGCCGGGCTCCCGCCACGGCTGATCATTCCGGTGCCGCTGCTCACGCCCAGCCTTTCCAGCCACTGGGTCGGGCTGGTCACCCCCGTCCCGGCGGGCGTGGCGCGGCCGCTGGTCGAGTCGCTGCGCAACGAGGCGGTCTGCCGTGAGCACGACATCGCCCGGTACATCCCCGACCCGCCGGAGGGCCTGACCTCCTTCGGGCAGGCGGTGCGGCTCGCCCTGCTGCGCATCAAGGAGGCCGACGTGGCGACGCGCTGGTCCTCGGCCTCGACGCCCGGTGCGCCCAGCGACCCGCTGCCGACCGACCCGGACTGGGCCGGCGGCAGCCTGTACATCGACGAGCGGTCCAGGGCGGTGCGGGCCTCCCCGGAGGCGCTGTGGCGGGTCATCGAGGGCATCGGGGGCGGCAACGGCTGGTACTCCCTGCCGGTCGCGTGGTGGGTGCGCGGCCTCGCCGACCGGGCCGTCGGCGGGGTGGGACTGCGCCGGGGCAGGCGCGACCCGGCCCGGCTGCGCGTCGGCGACGCCCTGGACTTCTGGCGGGTGGAAGAGATCGAGCCGGGCCGCCTGCTGCGGCTGCGCGCCGAGATGCGCCTGCCCGGGCTCGCGTGGCTGGAACTGTGCTGCCGCCGTGAGGACGGCGCGACCGTCTACGGCCAGCGGGCGATCTTCCACCCGCGCGGGCTGCTGGGGCACCTGTACTGGTGGGCGGCCTACCCGTTCCACGGGCTGATCTTCGGGCGGATGCCCGGCAACGTGGCGCGCGCGGCCGAGGCCGGCGGGGCCCGCACTGAAACTTTCAGTGCACAATCGGGTGTCGTGCCTGCTCAGCCAGGCAAAGCCGGCCGCCCGCGCTAACGGGTCCTGTTCGGTGGTGGTGAGCCCAACCTAGGGTCGCGACAGATTGGGAGCGCTCCCACATCCCACCCCCCGGAGGCAAGATGAAACGCCGAGCACTGAGAGCCCTGACGGCCGTCCTCGCCGCCGTGGGCTCGATCCTCATGATGTCGGTGGTCGCCGGCCCCGCCCGCGCGGACGTCCAGATCTGCGAGAAGTACGGCGCCACCACCATCGCCGGCGGCAAGTACGTCGTGATCAACAACAACTGGGGCGACGACACCCAGCAGTGCATCAACGTCACCTCGAGCGGGTTCACCGTCACCCAGGGCAACCACAACAAGCCGCAGAACGGCGCGCCGGGCTCCTATCCCGCCGTCTACGCCGGCTGCCACTACGCCAACTGCAGCACGGGCAGCAGCCTGCCGATGCGCGTCACCGACAGCCGGTTCGCCGGCACCCAGACCAGCGTCAGCATGACCTACCCGTCCAACGGCAGCGTGTACGACGCGGCCTACGACGTCTGGTTCGACCCGACGGCCCGCACCGACGGCCAGAACACCGGGGCCGAGCTGATGGTCTGGCTCAACCACACCGGGTCGGTGCAGCCGGTGGGCTCCAGGGTGGCCACCGTCAACCTGGCCGGCGGCACCTGGGACGTGTGGTACGGCAACAGCGGCTGGAACGTCATCTCCTACGTGCGCACCTCGCCGACCAGCTCGATCAGCTTCAACATCAGCACGTTCTACAACGACATGCTCAGCCGCGGCTACGTGCAGAACTCCTGGTACATGACCAGCGTGCAGGCCGGCTTCGAGCCCTGGGTCGGCGGCACCGGCCTGGCCGTCAACAACTTCTCCTACACCGTCGGCGGGGGCAACAACGGCGGCGACACCCAGGCGCCGTCCGCGCCGTCCAACCTGCGGGCCTCGAACGTCACCTCCAGCGGCGTGAGCCTGGCCTGGAACGGCTCCAGCGACAACGTCGGGGTGACCGGTTACGACGTCTACCGCGGCTCCACCCTCGTCGGCACCACGAGCGGCACCTCCTACAACGTCAGCGGGCTGTCCGCCTCGACGGCGTACTCCTTCTCGGTGCGGGCGCGTGACGCCGCCGGCAACACCTCCTCGGCCTCCAACTCCGTCTCGGTGACCACCAGCTCCGGCGGCGGCAACCCCGGCGGCTCCTGCCGGGTCACCTACACCAAGAGCGAGTGGGCCGGCGGATTCACCGCCAACATCACCGTCGGCAGCGCGAGCGCCGTCAACGGCTGGACGCTCGCCTTCACCTTCCCGGGCGACCAGAGGGTCACCAACGCCTGGAACGCCACCGTCTCGCAGAGCGGCTCGTCGGTGACCGCCAGGAACGTGGACCACAACGGGTCGATCCCGGCGAACGGCACCGCCTCGTTCGGGTTCCAGGGCACCTGGTCCTCCAACGACGCCTCGCCGACCTCCTTCACCTTGAACGGCACCGCCTGCACGACCGGCTGACCTGCTGACCTGCCGGCCGACTGACCGGCTGGTCGGCTGACGGACTGCACGACTGCACGACTGACGGGCCCCGCGGGGAAGGGATCCCTTCCCCGCGGGGCCGTCCGTGTCCGAAGCGATGACCCGCCACGCCCAGGACGCGCCGGTGGACGGCCTTTCCCGCGCCTCCGCCCGTCTCCATGGCCCAATCGGTACATGAGCCGGGTAAACCGAATCTCCGATTGAGCGTCCTAACGCGTTCTCCGCTACATCTCTATCTACGCAAAATCGATTAAGCCCCGTGTTTTCCGGAATGTATGGTGCTTCGCCGGCATCGGCCGATAACCTCGGCGAGCTGACGTGATCCGGAACCAGGGGAAGCGGCGTGGCGGAATCGTGGGCCGAGGTGCCGGGAGAGCGTGTCGTACGCCTTTTTCCGGCCCATGCCGGTTTCTCCGTCGCCGAGGACGATGTCGCCCTGTGGTCGCTTTCCGGCGACGCGCCGGCCATTCTCCGCCACCGCGCCGTGCCCGCGCGCACCGTGCCGGAAACGGTGGCCGCGATCATGTGCGCCATGGAAAGCGCCGCGTTCGAAACCTTCCCCACCTGGGTTCCCGGCGCGCGGGCCATCGCCGGCCCCGGAGGCGCGGGCGCGCGTGCCGTACGCGCGCTCGCCCTGCGCGCCGCGTCCGACGGCGGTCACCACGGCCCGTTCCTGGCCGACCTCGCCGAGGCGGCGCTGCGGGGCGGGCCGCCGTCCCGGCCGAGGTTCGCCCCCGAGGTGCGCGCGGCCGGTCTCGCCCGGGTCCTCGCGGCGGCCTCCGGGCGTCCTCGTGCGGCGATCCTGGTGGAGGTGCCCGCCGGTCTCCCGGCCGCGGCCGAAGAGGTGCTCGTCTCGGCCTGCGAGTGGCTGGCCGCCCATGGTCGGCTCGGCGTCTGGCTGACCGGCGCGCCGCTGTCCTCGGTGGACCGCGTCGAGACGCTTCCCCTGCCCGGCGCCCCGCTCGCTGCGGAACCGGGCGCGGGCCTCGCGGAGGTGTTCCCCCTGGGCCGCTCGACGGGAGCGGCGGCCGGCGCGCCCCACCCCGGTGCCCGTGAGCCGGATGTTCGTGGGAGGACGGCGCCGGCCGGGAGGTCCGCGCGTCCGGCGGCCGAGTACCCGGCCGCCGCTGGCGCGCCCCACCCCGGCAGTCGCGCCGAGAAGACCCTGGAGGCCGCGCTGTCCACGCGTCCCTGGGCCGCCGGGCGGGCCTGGAACCAGACCTACCGCCCGCATCCGCTGGCCAACCCCATCAGGATCGACCTGCTGTGGCGCCGGGAGCGGTGCGTCGTCGAAATCGACGGCCCCGACCACCACGCCGTGGACCGCTCCACGGCCGATCGCGACCGTGACGCGTGGCTCCACAGGGACGGCTATGCCGTGCTACGCGTCACCAATGCCCAGGTTTTAACAGATATAGATGCCGTTGTCGGCCGGGTGGAGCGCTTCGTCCTCGCCCGCCGCGACCGGACCCCGGAAGGACCATGACGTGCCCGACGAGAATTTGTCGCAGCCGCAGCTGGCGGCCCTGTTCGCGCTCATGCGGGCGGGCGGCGAGATCTCCAACCCGGAGCTGAAGGAGCACTATGGCCTGACGCTGGACGGTAAGGACCGCACGAAGCTGAACAGGCTCAGGCTCGTCGAGAGCCGGAAGCTCGGGCGCGCCTACGCCCACACCCTCACCGACAGCGGCTGGGCACGCCTGGGCGAGGAGATGCGGAGCGGCGTCTGGGCCTGGCCGGGCTCACAGGGTGTCATGCTTCGGGTCCTCCAGGGCGGTCTGCGCGACTTCATGGCGCACAACGACCTGCGCCTCGCCGACGTCTTCGCCACCCCCGCCACCCCCGAGCCGACCGCCCCTTCCGACCCTGAGCCGTCCATTCCTCCCGGCCCCGAACAGGCCGCCGCCCCGTCCTCGCCGAGCGGCGGCGACCCCGAGGCGCGCGTCCGCGCGGCCTACGCAGGGCTGGCCGACCAGCCGGGCACCTGGGTGGGGCTGGCCAAGCTCAGGGCGCTGCTCGCCGACCTTCCGCGGGGAGAGGTGGACGCCACGCTGCTCCGGATGGAGGAGCTCCCCGACGTGACTCTCGTTCCGGAGACCGACCGGAAGCGGCTGTCCCAGGAGGACCGCGACGCCGCGGTGCGGATCGCCGGCCAGGACAAGCACCTGCTGTGGATCGGAGCATGATGACCGGCGAGGAACGGCGCGCGCTCGCGGCCATCAGGTTCAACTGGGCCGAGGTGCCCGACGACGTGTGGCACCCGTCGCGCTTCCACGTCGAAGGATTGCACCGTGCCACGACCCAGATGCTGCTGGACGGGCTCGCCGAGGCGGGCGAGAGCGTGGACGCCAGCCCCATCGGCGTGGTGATGCAGGGCCAGAGCGGGTCGGGCAAGACGCACCTGCTCGGATGGATGCGCGAGCGCACCCTGGAGGAGGGCGGATACTTCTTCCTGGTCGGCCTGCTCGACGCCAGGGACTTCTGGCAGAGCGTCATGGTATCCATGCTCGACAGCCTGGCCCGCGAGGTCGACGGGGACAGTCAGCTCAGGATGTTCCTGCTACGGCTGTCGTCGATGGTGGGCGTCCAGCGCGTGGCCAGGCGCGAGCTGGTCGGCAAGGCGCCGCTGACCAGGCCGACCCTAGACGCGTTCGTGGACATGCTGCGCCGTTTCGACGACCGGGTGGGCCGCGAGGCGCAGGACACCCTGCGAGCGCTGGTGCTTCAGGCATCCGGTGACCTGCGCGCCCAGGACGTCGGCCAGGGATACCTGTCCTGCGAGCCGGAGGAGGAGCAGGGAGAGCGGGCCCGGTGGGGGATCCGCCGGCACGACAGGACGGCGCAGGAAATGGTGCGCGACATCTCCCGGCTGCTCGCGCCCACCGGGCCGTCGGTCATCGCCGTGGACCAGATCGACACGCTGCTCGCCCAGACGGCGTCCGACGGGCATGTGCGGGACGACCGCCGCGACACGGCCGTGGTCGAGAGGATCGCGGGCGGCCTGATGACGCTGCGGGAGGTCACCCGGCGCACGCTGACCGTGCTGTCGTGCCATCCCCCGACCTGGACGCTCATCGAGACGCTGGCCACCGACAGCGTCCAGGACCGCTTCCGCAAGGCGGTACCGCTCATGAACATCCCGGACGCCAAGATCGGCCACCGGATCATCGAGAGACGGTTCGCGGAGACCTTCCGCAAGGCTGGGTTCCACCCGCCGTACGAGACCTGGCCGGTCCGGCCGTCGGCGTTCGACGGCGCCAGGGGCTTCACCCCACGCCGGCTGCTGGTCACGATCGACGCGCACGTCCGGGCCTGCCTGGCTGCCTGCCGCATCGTTGAACTGGAGAGCCTGACCGAGCCGATCACGCCGCTGGACCACGGTGACGGCCTCACCCCCGAGCCCTCCCAGCGGGAGCTCGCGGCGCTGGACGCGCGGTTCGCCGAGCTCCGGGACGCGGCCGACGTCGCGCCCGCCCTGAACGCCGCCACCGAGGACGCCGAGATGCCCGGCCTGCTCGCGGCGGGGCTCACCGCGTGGATCGCCGCGCAGGGCGAGGCCGGGCAGGTGCTCGGCCAGGACGCCCCGCCGAGCGCGAAGCCGCCCCTGCACGCCCGCCTGCGGCGCGAGCTGGTGGAGGCGACCGAGGACGAGGCGCACTGGGCCTTCCGCGCGATCGCCGCCGAGCATCCGAACGCCGCGCTCACCCGCCTCCGCGCGGCGTGCGTGGCGGCCGGCCTGGACGCGGAGGTGGCCAAGCGGCGGTTGTTCGTGCTGCGCAACTCCGGCTGGTCGGGCGGGCCGCGCACGCGCGAGGTCGTCGCCGCCTTCGAACGGGCCGGCGGCCGGACGCTCCGCGTCGAGGAGGAGGACCTGCGGGCGCTGTCCGCCCTGCGCGGCATGCTCGCCGAGAACGCCCCTGACCTGCAGACCTGGCTGGCGGCCAGGAACCCGGCGGCCGCGGTGAGGGTGTTCAAGGAGGCGCTCGCCGACGTGTGGAGCGCACTGGACCCGCGTCCCGCCCCCGCGGGCGCCGGCACCCAGGACACCGCCGCGGATGCCACCGGCAGCTCGGCACCCTCCGGCGACTTCGACACCTCGGGGACCTCGGACTCCTTCGGGACCTCCGGCACCTCGGCGGCCGGCGCCTCTGAGGCCGCGGCGAACGTCGGGACGCCGCGACCATCCGGTTCGTCCGCCGGATCCGGGACCCGGCCCGTCGCGGGACCGGCCGTGCCTCCGGTGACGCTCGGCGAAGCGGCCGGCGACGGCCGCCCGGTGGCGGTCGAGCTGGAAACGCTGCGCAGGCACACGGTGATCTTCGCCGGATCCGGGTCCGGTAAGACCGTGCTGATCCGCCGGCTGGTCGAGGAGTGCGCGCTGCGCGGGGTCTCCTCCATCGTGCTCGACCCCAACAACGACCTGGCGCGCCTGGGCGACCCGTGGCCGCACCGGCCGGACGCCTGGAGCGACGGCGACGCGGACAAGGCCCGCGAGTACCTGGCGTGCACCGACGTCGTGGTGTGGACGCCGCTGCGCCAGGGAGGACGCCCGCTCGCCTTCCAGCCGCTGCCCGACTTCAGCGCCGTCGTGGACGACGCCGACGAGTTCCACGAGGCCGTCGACACGGCCGTCGCCTCCCTCGCCCCGAGGGCCAAGCTGACGGGGAACGCGCCAAAGGCGCACCAGGGCCTGGCCGTGCTCCGGGAGGCGCTCGCCTACTACGGGCGGCGCGGCCCCACCACGCTGCGCGGGCTCATCGCGCTGCTGTCCCAGCTCCCCGACGGGGTGAGCGAGCTGCGGCAGGCCCCGAAGCTCGCGGCCGACATCGCCCAGAACCTGACGGCGGCGATGGTCATCGACCCGCTGTTCGGCGGCGCGGGCGCGGCGATGGACCCCGGTGTCCTGCTGACCCCGCCGGAGGGCCGGCGGGCGCGCGTCTCGGTGATCAGCCTGGTCGGGCTGCCGTCCGACGAGCAGCGGGAGAGCTTCGTCAACCAGCTGCAGATGGCGCTGTTCGCCTGGATCAGGCGGCACCCCGCCGGGGACCGGCCGCTGGGCGGCCTGTTCGTGATGGACGAGGCGCAGACGTTCGCGCCGTCCGGCGCGACCACGGCGTGCACGCGCAGCACGCTGGCCCTGGCCTCCCAGGCGCGCAAGTACGGGCTCGGCCTGGTGTTCGCGACGCAGGCGCCGAAGGGCCTGCATAACCGGATCCCCGGCAACGCCGCGACCCAGTTCTTCGGTCTGCTGAACGTCCCGGTGCAGATCACCGCCGCCAGGGAGATGGCCCAGGCCAAGGGCGGCGACGTGGCAGACGTCGGGCGCCTGGCCACCGGGGAGTTCTACGCGGCCGTCGAAGGGAGGGGCTTTCACAAGGTGCGCACCCCGCTGTGCCTTACCCACCATCCGAAGGACGCCCTGACCGCCGAGCAGGTCGTGGAGAGGGCCGGAAGATCTTCACCTCCCGGCGCCCCCTGACGCCCGTGCACCCAACCCGTTGAAGTCGCCGCCGCCCGATACGCCTGGCCGTCGCTCGGGCGGCGGAGCGGACGGTGGCGGTGATGTGTCATTGCGTAGACGGATATATCGCTCCTGCGGGAGACTGTCGTGATTGATCATTGATCGAGCGGAACGGCGCGGTGCGGGGAGCGCCGCGTCCCGCTCCCGACACCTGTCCGGGGGGCAGCACATGAGCCCGAGCCTCATGACCGGGACGGACCCGGGGCCGTTCAGACTGCGGCGCGACACCCGCGAGCTGCCGCAGGCGGTCGCGGCCCTGGCCGGGGCGCTGCCGGCACGGAGCCTCGCGGCGGTGCTCGCCACCGCCAACCGCACCGCCGTTCGCAAGGGGGCCACGACGGCGTTCGGGTCGATGTCGCCCAAGCCCGCCGACTGGTACTGCTTCGAGCAGGGCGACAACGACACCCTCGACTGGTACCCGCAGGGGATCACCGGCAGTTCGGAGGCGGGCCGCAAGGACACCCAGGTGTTCGCGGTGAGCTGGTACTGGAAGCCCGACGGCAAGGCGGCCGAGCGCGGGGTGCGCGTCTCCTTCCTCAGCACCGCCACCCGCAAGTACCGGCACGTCCTGCTCGTCGAGCCCGTCAAGGGGGCCGACTACAAGGCGATCAACATCCACGCGGGCGGCCTGGCCTGGTACGGCGACCTGCTCTACGTCGCCGACACCGGCCGCGGGATCCGGGTCTTCGACACCCGGCACATCTACGAGGTGCAGGGCGACGACGACAAGATCGGCAAGCGTGGCGGCGCGTACCACGCCTTCGGCTACCGGTACGTGATGCCGCAGGTGGACGCCTGGAGCGGCACCGGCTCCGCCCGGTTCTCCTTCGCCGCCGTCGACCGGAGCGCGAGCCCGCACCTGCTCGTCTCCGGCGAGTACGTGGACCCCGCGCAGGAACCCGGCACGACCGGACGGGTGGCGCGCTGGGAGTTGGACGCCGGCGCCGGTCTGGAGGCCGGCCCGGACGGGCTCGCGCCCGCCGCGCACGCCTTCACCCTCCCGGCGGCCAAGATCCAGGGCGCGCTGTCCCGCCAGGGGCGCTGGTACCTCAGCCAGGCGGCCTCCTCGGTCAAGAACGGCTCGCTGCTGGTCGTCGCGGACGGGCAGCCGGCGCAGGTCCGCAAATTCCCGATCGGCCCGGAGGACCTCACCTGCTGGAACGAGAAGGACCAGCTCTGGAGCCTCACCGAGTTCCGCGGCCGCCGCGTGCTGTTCGCCGTCCCCTTCTGACGGTGCCGGTGGAGGACGGCGCCTCCCGGCGAGCTCTCGCCCCGACGTCCGGCTGACCTGGAGTGCTCGGCCGGATTCGTCAGCTGCGACCGCGATGCGCTTGTCCGCGCCCACCGGACGTGGCCTCGCCGGCGCTTGCGGCGCTTTCAACCTGCTTGCCTGGCCGGCGTCAAGCGGTGGTCAATGGGACTGCAGGTGACCGGCCGTATCTCTTGAGTGTGAAAGACGCCCCGGGCGAGCCGGCCGGGGCGGCGGGACCCTCACACTCAAGGAGACAACGATGAAGCGCACCCTCCTCGGACTCGCCGTCGCCGCCGTCGCGGGCCTGTCGGTCACCGTCCCCGCGACCTCGGCCTCCGCCGCCACCGGCGACTTCGGCCCCGACACCTGCCGCGAGGGCTTCGTCTGGCGCGAGGCCCGCCCCGCGGACCACGTCTGCGTCACCGGAGGCATCCGCACCCAGACCCGCTCGGACAACGCCGCCGCCGCCGGGCGCTGGACCTCCGGCGCCTTCGGCGCGCACACCTGCGTCGACGGGTACGTCTGGCGGGAGGCGTTCAGCGGCGACGACGTGTGCGTCACCCCGGCGGTGCGCCGTCAGGCCGCCCTGGACAACGGGCAGGCCGCCGACCGCAAGGTCTCGGCCCGCCTGTGGATCAACCGGTACACCGTGCCGCCGCGCGACAACGGCGACGGCACCTCGACCTCCACGTCGGTCGACGACATCCCGCGCATCAAGATCAGCGGCGACCACTACAACTTCGGCCAGGTGCGCCTCTACCTGCGCTACAACACGGGACGCACTTTCTGGAGCGGCACCGTGACCGCGAGCTCCCACGGCGGCTTCGCGGGCGGCAGCTTCGGCAAGAAGACCGGCGTCTTCGACTGCTCGCGCGCCGGCAAGGCCGCCAACGGCTACGCCCAGGCATACGACGTCCTGTCCGGCCGCTGGTCCCCCCGCGTCCCCGTCACGATCGGCTGCGCCGTCCTGTGACCCCCGCCTGCGATGCGCACCCTGATCGTGCGAGCCTCAAAGCGAAGCGCGAGCCCCGGCCCCATCCAGGGGTGCGGGGCGTAGCGCGACCCCCGGCCGCACCCTGGGGCCGGGGCGTAGCGCGAACCCCGGCCGCACCCTGAGGGGCGACCCTGACTCGTCCCTGAACCACCCGCCGCGGGGTCCCGCGGCGGTGCGCGGAGATCTAGCCTGGGGTCATGGCTCGAATCCTTCTCCTCATCGCCGCCGTCATCATCGGCTTCATGCTGCTCGGCACCGTGATCAGCCTGGTCGCGGGCATCCTCAAGTGGGCGCTCATCATCGGCGTGGTCGTCCTCGCCTACATGGCCGTCTCCCGCCTCCTCCACTCCCGCCACTCGGCCTGACCCCGCACGGACGTCCCGGCCTCACGCACCCGGCCCGCGCGCGGACGCTCGGCGCGGGCGGTGCGTCGCCCGCAGGCCAGGTCAGGGACGGGGGCACCCGGCCGGTGCTCACCGCTCCGCGGGCGGCCGCAGGTCGGCGTACCTCGTGATCTGGACGGCCAACACGATGACGGCCGCCATCTCGAGTAACGAGAAAATGACGAGCGGGGCGGACGTCGCTCCCATGAACCAGGGCCCGCGTCGCCGATCGCCCGGTGGTCATACCTGCCTGGCGACCTCGGGCATCACGGCCGCCGCGGACGCGTGCGCCCACCTGTGCCGCAGTTCCCACCGTGCGGGCGGTGGTGATGTGCGGCACCGTTTGGTTGCTCAAGCCCGAGATACGATCGGGGGTCGCTGCGGATGTCCGGCAATCTGTCCTGGGCGCCGGTGTTTCCCTCGTCTCGCAGGCGCCGTACCTCGCCTGTCACCCATGACCGCATCTGGCGCACCCACTTATGGGACGCCGGCCGCACGGAAGAGTGAGCGGTCAGGACGGGCGGCGGGGGCGGGGGCGGGAGTCTGTGAGGAAGGTGTCCACGGCGTCGCGGGTGGTGCGGAGGGCCTCGTTGGAGACCTCGGAGGTGCGCTGGGCGACGCCGACGAACACGTAGTCGACGACCAGGAGCTGGCTGATTCTGCTGGCCAGCGCGCCGGGGCGGAAGGCCGTCTCGCGGCCGGCCGAGATCAGCACGTGGTCGCACCCCTCGGCCAGCGTCGAGCGCGGGTTGTTGGTGATGGCCACCGTGGTCGCCCCCGCCTTGCGCGCCAGGCGCATCGGCTCCAGGACGTCGGGGGTCTCGCCGGTGCAGCTCACCCCGATCGCGACGTCGCCGGCCCTGAGCAGGACCGCGCTGGTCAGCGCCAGGTGGGCGTCGGTGAAGGCGTGGGAGGACAGGCCGATGCGCAGCAGTTTCTGCGCCATGTCGGTCGCGACCAGCCCCGAGGCGGCCACCCCGTAGACGTCGACGCGGCGCGCGCCGATGATGGCGTCGACCACCTCGCCGAGCCGTTCGGGGGACAGCTGGGCCGCGGTGTCCTCGATGGCCTCGCGTTCGGCCCGGGCGACCTTGGCGATCACGTCGGAAAGCGGGTCGTCGGGGGCGAGGTCGCCGGGAACGAGCCGGTCGGGGCCGTGACGGGTGGCGGCGGCCGCGGCCAGCGCCAGCCTGAGCTGGGCGTACCCCGAGAAGCCCAGCACCCGGGCGGTGCGCACGATGGTCGCCTCGCTGGTCGAGGAGGCCGCGCTGAGCTCGGTGATCGTGCTGCGGGCGACCGTCGCCGGATCGTCCAGGATGAGCCGCGCGATGATCTGCGCGGAGGGGGTCAGCGAGGGGAGCACGGCCCGCACCCGGGCGACCAGGTTCTCCGGGGTCGAGCGCTGCGGGTCGATCATGCGGTTCCTTTTCTGTTACCGACACATTACTCAATCCTGGTCGTGGCGAACCCCTAAGTTGGCGCCGTTTTGTGTCGTTCCACTCTTCGCCGGTCGCGGCGAACCGTGCGACGGCGTGGTCGTGTGTCGTTCCGGGCTTCAGCGGCCGGTGAGCCATTCCGCGGCGGCCAGCGACGAGACGCGGGAGTTGCCGTTGGTGGCCAGGTAGACCGCTCCCGCCGGGTGGCCGGGCAGGCCCATCTCGACCACGACGGCGTCCGGGCGGCGCCGCAGGATCTCCACCAGGCGGTCGCGCATCCACGCGTGCCGGTGGGCGTCGTGCGTGACGACCACCACAGGGGCCTGCTCGGGCCCGCGCAGCGGGGGAACCGCATCCCGGCCGGGCGTCAGGACGGCGCGCTCGGTGCCGGGCAGCAGCGCGGCCAGCGCCTCGCCGGGCCCGTACGGCAGGGCGCCGCCGATCGCCTGGTGGGGGCGGACGGTCATCTCGACCACCTGCGGCGGCCGGGTGAGGACGGGCCGGTCCGGCGGGGCGTCCCCGGCGGGGATCGTGACGCGCAGCGCCCGCCGGGCGGCGTCCAGGCCGAGCATGGACACCCCGTAGTGAGGGTCGCGCCCGATCGTCCCCGGCTGCGCCGGTGCGCCGTGAGAAGCGTGCCAGGCGGCGAGGGCGCGCACGCGGCCGGCCGCCTCCGCCAGCCGTGCCTCGGGCAGGGCGCCCTCGTGCACCGCGCGGACGATGCCCTCGCGCAGGGCGGTGACGTTCTCGCCGCCGGGGGTGGAGGCGCCCACGCAGATCGCGTCGGCGCCCGCGGCGAGCGCGCGCACGGCGATCTCCGGCGGGGGAAGGAGGGCGGCGACGGCCTTCATCTCGATCGCGTCGGTCACCGTCACCCCCGTGAACCCCAGTTCCAGGCGCAGCAGACCGGTCAGGACGCGGCGGCTCAGCGTGGCGGGCAGGGCGGGGTCCAGGGCGGGGACCATGAGATGGCCGCACATCACGGCGCGCACCCCGGCGGCGATGGCGGCGCGGAAGGGCGGCAGGTCGCGGCGCTCCAGCAGGTCGCGGGAGGCGTGCACGGTGGGCAGCGCGAGATGGGAGTCGGTCACGGTGTCGCCGTGCCCGGGGAAGTGCTTGGCGCAGGCCGCGACGCCCGTGCTCTGCAGCCCGGTGACCCAGGCGGCCGAGTGCCGGGCGACCAGGCCGGCGTCGGCGCCGAAGGACCGGATGCCGATGACGGGGTTGGCGGGGTCGGCGTTGACGTCCACGTCAGGGGCGTAGTCCAACGTGATCCCGGCCTCGGCGAGCAGCAGGCCGATCTCCCGCCCGGTCGCCTCGGTGGTGGCGGGGTCGTCCAGGACGCCGAGGGCGGCGTTGCCGGGCCAGGAGCTGCCGGTGGCGGCCTCAAGGCGGGTCACCGTGCCGCCTTCCTCGTCCACAGCCACGATGACCTGCGGATTCTCCTCGCGCAGCCGCCGGACTAGCCTGGGGGTGTCCTCGGAGATGTTGCGGGCGAACAGCACCACGCCGCCGAGCCCGCCGGCGAGGTGGCCGAGCAGCCAGGCGGGCGGGGTCGTGCCGTCGAACCCGGGCTGGAGCACCGTGGCGGCGAGGCGGTCGAGATCGGGACTGTGCGGCATGCGGGCTTCCGGTGGTCGGGGACCTGCTCCGCCACGGTTGTGGCGATGGACGGCTTTGCGCGTATCTTCTAGGAAGATTTCCTTCATTGGCTCCGGGTTAGGTCACGGCCTGATGACAACTTTCTTCAGATCCATTGATCCTCGGGAAGTTATCTGTCATCTTCGCGCCCGAGGCCGCGGTGGGCGGGCATGTCATGGTCGTCCGCGCGGCCTCACCATCGGAGCACGCCAGGGAGCACCTCAGGGAGCACCTCAGGGAGCGAGGTCCGCCCCTCCGTCGTCCGGGAGGGCGGCGTCGCCACGCCGACAGGAGGCCGCATGAACAGCCGTCCGCTGACCCGCAGGGCCGTACTCGGCGGCCTCGCCGCGGCCGTGTTGAGCCCCGTCGCCCTCGGCCAGGCCCAGGCGCGGGCCGCCGGCGCCGTCCCGCTCACCGGACCGCGCGGGGGCGGCGCCCCGGGCCCCGCGCCCCCCCCCGGCGCCCGCCGAGGGGGACCTGCGCCTGGCCTGCCAGCTCGCCGAGCTGGCGACCCAGGC
>NZ_JBSGDZ010000057.1:0-27009 GCF_053602655.1 Sphaerisporangium sp. NPDC004334 | reverse complement strand
ATGACGCCGAGCACGCGGGCGGTGCCGGCGGTGGTGATCTCGCCGACGACCAGGGGGGTGCCGCCGGAGGCGGAGATGCCGTCGACCAGCGGGCCGACTTCGCCGGTGGGGTGGCCGCCGTGGTCGCGCACCCACTTCATGACCGAGGTGGCGGCGCCCTTGCGTACCTGCCGTCCTGCCACGTCGACCCCGGACATGCGGGTTTGGGCGGTGAAGGGCACCCAGTCGGCGTGGTCGAGTTCGCCGGGGGCGCGCTCGCGTAGCGCGTAGGTCTGTTTGGCGTGCACGACGATGGAGCGGCCTTCGGGGGTCTCGTCGGCCAGGCTGGCCAGTTGCGCGGCTTCGGCCAGTTCGCGTTCGTCCACTCCGGGGACGGGCAGGAAGTCCGAGGCTTGGCGGTTGCCGAGGGTGATGGTGCCGGTCTTGTCCAGCAGGAGTGTGCTGACGTCGCCGGCGGCTTCGACGGCGCGGCCGGACATGGCCAGGACGTTGCGTTGGACCAGGCGGTCCATGCCGGCGATGCCGATGGCCGACAGCAGGGCGCCGATGGTGGTGGGGATGAGGCAGACCACCAGGGCGACCAGCACGATGCCGGTGACGCCGTCGCCGGTGAGGGCGGCTGAGTCGGGGACGCCGGGGTTGGCGGTTGTGGAGTAGATGGCCAGGGGCTGCATGGTGGCGGTGGCGACCAGGAAGATGATGGTGAGTGCGGCCAGCAGGATGTTCAGGGCGATCTCGTTGGGGGTCTTCTGCCGGTTGGCGCCTTCGACCAGGGCGATCATCCGGTCGATGAAGCTGTCGCCGGGTTTTTGGGTGATCTGCACGATGATGCGGTCGGACAGGACTTTGGTGCCGCCGGTGACGGCGGAGCGGTCGCCGCCGGACTCGCGGATCACCGGGGCGGATTCTCCGGTGATGGCTGATTCGTCGACGCTGGCGATGCCTTGGGTCACGTCGCCGTCGCCGGGGATGGTCTCTCCGGCTTCGACGATGACGTGGTCGCCTTGGAGGAGTTCGGGGGCGCCGACGACGTCCCAGGTCTGCGGGTCCTGGCCGGGGGTCCAGCGGGTGAGGCGGCGGGCGGTGGTGTCGCGTTTGGCGGCGCGCAGGGTGGCGGCCTGGGCTTTGCCGCGGCCTTCGGCGACGGCTTCGGCGAGGTTGGCGAACAGCACGGTCAGCCACAGCCACACCACGATCGCCCAGGCGAACAACGACGGGCCGGTCACCGCCAGCACGGTGGTGAACACCGCCCCGGCCTCCACGATGAACATCACCGGGTTACGCCACAACGTCACCGGATTCAGCTTGCGCAGCGCCTCGGGCAGTGAGGTGAGGAGCTGCTTGGGGTCGAGCAGCCCGCCCCCGACCTTTTCGTCGCGGGGTTCGGGAGCGGGTCCGGGCGGTGCGGGGGCACGGCCCGGGGCGTAGATCCCAGGTGTGGCCATTAGCTGATTCCTTCTGCGAGAGGCCCGAGCGCCAGGGCGGGGAGGAAGGTGAGCGCGACGAGGATGACGGTCACGCCGACGACCATGCCGACGAACTGCGGCCGGTGGGTGGGCAGCGTGCCCGCCGACGCCGGCACCGGCGCCTGCCCGGCCAGCGACCCCGCCAGGGCCAGCACGAAGACGATCGGCAGGAACCGGCCGAACGCCATGCACAACCCGAGGACGGTGTCGTACCAGGGGGTGCTCACCGTGATGCCGGCGAACGCCGAGCCGTTGTTGTTGGACGCGCTGGTGAACGCGTAGAGCACTTCCGACAGGCCGTGGGGACCGGAGTTGAGCATGCTCGCCCGCTCGGCCGGCGATCCCATCGCCAGGGCGGTGCCGACGAGCACCAGCACCGGCGTGGTCAGGAAGTACATCGAGGCCAGCTTGACCTCGCGGGCGCCGATCTTCTTGCCCAGGTACTCCGGAGTGCGGCCGACCATCAGCCCGGCCACGAACACCGTGATCACCGCCAGCACCAGCATGCCGTACAGGCCCACGCCGACGCCGCCGGGCGCGACCTCGCCCAGCATCATGTCGACCATGGTCATCATGCCGCCGAGGGCGGTGAAGGAGTCGTGGAAGGAGTTCACCGCGCCGGTCGAGGTCAGCGTCGTGGCCGCCGCGAAGACGCCGGAGTCCGGCACGCCGAACCTGATCTCCTTGCCCTCCATCGCGGCGCCCACCGCCTGGGGGACGGTGCCGTGGTGCGCGATCTCCAGGCCGGTGAGCACGGCGACGCTCGTGAACGCCAGCACGCCCATGACCGCGACGATCGCGTACCCCTGCCGGGTGTCGCCGACCATCCGTCCGAAGGTGCGCGGCAGCGCGAAGGGCAGAACAAGGATCGCGAAGATCTCGATCCAGTTCGTCCAGCTCGTGGCGTTCTCGAAGGGGTGGGCGGAGTTGGCGTTGTAGAAGCCGCCGCCGTTGTTGCCGAGCTCCTTGATGATCTCCTGGCTGGCCACCGGCCCGCCGGTGATCTTCTGGGTGCCGCCGGCCAGCGTGGCGACCTCGTGCACGCCGGAGAAGTTCTGGATCAGGCCGCCGGCCACCAGCACCAGCGCGCCGATGAACGCGATCGGCAGCAGGATGCGCACCGTGCCGCGCACGAGGTCTACCCAGAAGTTGCCGAGGTTCTCGGTGCGCCTGCGGGCGAACCCGCGCACCAGGGCGATCGCCACCGCGATGCCGACCGCCGCCGAGACGAAGTTCTGCACCGCGAGTCCGGCCATCTGCACCAGGTGGCCCATGGTGGACTCGCCCGAGTACGCCTGCCAGTCGGTGTTGGTCACGAAGCTGACGGCGGTGTTCCAGGCGATGTGGTCGGGCACCGCGGGAAGGCCCAGGTTGAGCAGAAGCTTGTCCTGCAGGCGCTGGAAGGCGTACAGGAACAGGATGGACATGGCCGAGAAGGCCAGCACGGCGCGCGCGTAGACGCTCCAGCGCTGCTCGGCGTCGGGGCGCACGCCGATGAGCCGGTAGACCACCCGCTCGACGGCCAGGTGCCGGGTGCCGGTGAAGACGCGGTACATGTAGTCGCCCAGGGGGCGGTGCGTCAGCACCAGGGCGAGTATGAGGGATCCGATGAACAGGACGCCCGCGAAGGTCGATGACATCAGAAGCGCTCCGGGAAGAGCAGGGCCGCGACCATGAAGATCACCAATGCCGCGGTGACCACCAGCCCGGCTGCGTTGACGGCGCTCACAAGCGCTCCACCGCCTTGACGACGAGCCCGAGGATCGCGAAGATCGCGATCGTCAGGGCGACGAAGATGACGTCGGCCATCCCCACTCCTTGGAATCCGGATCAGCATGCTCGAGGCCGCCCAGACGGACGGCCACAGAGTCAGCAAATCGCGAGATTTGGGGGGTAATACGGCTCTTGACGCCTTCCATACGCGTCTGTCCGGATTATTGACGCGATCCCGACGAGCGCCCTTGATCGACCCGTTCCGTTCTGCTCTGTTCCGTGCCGGCCGTCCGCCCGGCCAGCACGGTCACGCGCCCGCGCTCAGCCGACGTGGACGTGCGGGCGGCGCTCCAGCGCCGGCTCGGCCTGGCGCAGCACCTCGCGGGTGAGCGGCGGGACGTCGCCCCCGCCAACACCAGATAACGCAGCATCGCCGTGATCGGGTTGCCCTCGGCCCAGTGGAAGTAGACGTGCGGCACCCGGCCGGTACGGTCGCGCAGGTACAGCATGAGCGCGGCCAGGGCGTTCGGGACGGTCGAGCTCTCCACGCGCAGGATGCGGTGCCCGTACCTCTCCTCGCCGGTGACGCGCAGCTCGGTCTCGAACTCCGAGGCGTCCGGCACGGTCACCTCGACGAAGATGATCGGGTCCCTGCTGTGCAGCCGGTGGTTCAGCCAGGTCTCGCGCAGCTTGTCGTGGTACTCGTCCTGGTCGCGCCGATGCGGCTCGTTGGCGATCAGATGGATCTCGCCGCAGGCGTCCCGCACGAACCGGTCGGCCTGCGCGTCCAGACGGACCTCGCTGACCCGCAGCTCGGTCGAGCGGGTGGCCCGGGAGACCAGCGAGGTGACGATGATCGCCACGATGAAGAACGAGGCGATCTTCACGCCGTCGGGCCGTTCGATGACGTTGGCGACCAGCGTGTACGCCAGCACCACGCCGATCGCGACGAACCCGTACATCAGCCCGCGCTGCCCGTGCCGGCGGGCGGCCAGGGCGACCGCGACGTTGGCCGACATGAACAGCACCAGCACGCCCGTGGCGTACGCGCCGCCCTGCGCGTCCACGTCGGCGTCGAAGATGAACGTGATGGCGAACGCGATCGCCGTGAACACCAGCACCAGGGGGCGGGTCGCGCGGGTCCAGTCGGGCGCCATGCCGTACCGGGGGAGATAACGCGGCACCAGGTTGAGCAGCCCCGCCAGCGCCGAGGCGCCCGCGAACCACAGGATGGCGATCGTGCTGACGTCGTAGAGCGAGCCGAACCAGTTGCCGAGGAACCTGTGGGCCAGGTAGGCCAGGGCACGGCCGCTCGCCTTGCCGCCGCTCTCGAACTCCCGCTCGGGGATCAGCACGGTCGTGGCGAAGCTGCTGAGGATCAGGAAGACGCTCATGATGGCGGCCGCGACGGTGAGCAGGCGCTTGGTCCCCCGGACGCGCCCGGCGAGGTCGCCCTTCACCAGCGGCATGACCGCGACGCCGGTCTCGAAGCCGGACATGCCGAGCGCGAGCTTGGGCATGGCGAGCGCTGCCAGGGCGATCATCGCCACCGGGCTGCTGTACTGGACGCTCAGCACCCGCTCCCAGTCCACGACCAGCGACGGCCGCTCCAGCACGTGGACGATCGCGACCGCGACCACGACGGCGTTGAGCACGAGGTAGACCCCGACGAGCAGCACGGCGATGCCGATCGCCTCGCCGAAGCCGCGCCCGCTCGCCGAGGTGCGGCGGGTGCTGCGGCCAGGGGGCCGGCTCCACTTCTACGAGCACCAGCGCTCGGAGCAGTGATCCGGCCCGTACGCCGCACCAGGGCCCGTCAGCGCGAGCCCTGGTGGAGATGGGCCCGTGGGTGTCACTCGAAGCCGAAGCCCCAGGGAAGGGGAACGTCCTTGAACAGATGGGCGGGGACGGCGTCGGCCAGGGCCTGGTAGCCGGTGGGGTTGAGGTGCAGGTGGTCGCCCACGTCGTAGGCGGGCAGGAGCTGCCGCGGGTTGGCGGGGTCGCGGGCCGCGCGGTCGAAGTCGATCACGGCGTCGAAGCGGCGGCTGGTGCGGATCCACTGGTTGACCGCCTGCCGGGACGCCTCCCGGTAGCCCTGCGGATCGTCGTAGGCCTGGTTGCCCCCGAACGGCGTGAGCGTCGCGCCGTACACCCGGATGCCCAGCGCGTGCGCCCTGATGACCATCTGGCCGAATGCGTCGATGAGGTCGGCCGTGACCTGCCGCTGGGCGGCCTGGCTCGCTTCGGCGGTGCCGATGTCGTTGACGCCCTCGAAGACGAGCTGCCACTTCACCCCGCTCTGTGAGAAGACGTCGCGGTCGAGGCGCGAGAGGGCGTTCGGGCCGAGACCGTCGTTGAGCACGCGGTTGCCGCCGGCCGCCTGGTTCAGGACGGCGACGCCGGAGGTGGCCGGAGAGGCGTGCAGGCGTTCGACCAGCCGGTCCGGCCAGCGGTCGTTCCCGTTGGTGGTGGATCCCCGGCCGTCGGTGAGCGAGTCGCCGACGATGGCGACCGCCGCGGTGCCGGGCTTGGACCACACCTCGAGCCCGCTGAGGAAGTACCAGTGCGCGGTGGAGGCGGCGCCCGGCAGGTCCTCGGCGTCCACGTGGTCGCCGTTGACCATGTACGAGGTGGTGCGGGAGCCGGGGTGGGAGGTGATGGCGGTGGACTTCTGCCCCTCCGCCAGGTAGATCGTCACGGTGAGGTCGGACCGCGGGGCCAGCTCGAAGTTCAGCGGGTCGGAGACGGCGAGCGAGCCGACGGGGATGACGACGGACGGCCGGCCGTTGAAGGTCACCGGCTGGGAGGTGCCGGGCTTGATGGCGCTGACGCCGGCCTGGCCGCCGGCGGGGAGCGCCACCGAGACCCGCGTGATCGGCAGCGCCGTGCCGCCGAAGGCGTTGGAGAAGCGCAGCCGCACCTGCCGCCCGCCGATGGAGGTGTGGACGGTCTGCCGCAGTGTGCTGTCGGCGAGTACGAGGCCGTCCTGGGTGAAGGGGGCGGGCGGCATGTTGGACGGCTCGGTGAGCTGCGGCATCGACACCCACGTGTTGACCCAGTGCCCGTTCATCTTCGGTGTCACCTTGGTAGCGTGATCGCCGCCCCGTGCGCCGAACGCCCCGAGAGCGGGGGAGGCCACCGCGACCGCGACCGCGGCGGCCGCGGCGGCGGCCACCTTCACGAACGTGGACGGGGACGGAATGCTCGACATCGGATACGGCGTCGACCGGTCGCCGGGCCGCCTGCTGGTCCGGCGGACATCACGCCATAAGGCGAGCAACACGGACCTGAGATGTGTCATCGAGGCTCCCATCGGCCCGGCCATGGCGAGCATGGCCCGAAACATTTCGCCATATCCTCGAACATCTCTGGCGCACCGTATGTCAGGGTGATCACCCGGTCAACGTCCTGCGCGCACTTGCCGGGACGACCGTGCGTCCGGGCTCGCGCCGTCGTGAAAGCTTCACGTCCGGGGCCCTCGCCGGGCGCGGACGCGCGGCGAGCTCCGACGCCCCCCGGGTGGCCGCCCGTCGCGGGCGGCTCGGCCCGCTCACGGGCCGCGGTGCGAATTCCGTCACTGGCGGGCTGCTCGTCAAGAAGGCGTCTGTTCCTCGGGCCTGGCCGTCAGGGCTCCGTCAAGGGGAAGTCATCGGTCGGTTATCGCCGTCTAGCTTGGCTTTTGAGGGGTTTGACCCCGATCGCCGGTTTCGATGCTAGGAGGATCATCATGGGCGACCCGTTGTTAGTGGTGCCGGTACGCGAGGGGACGGCAACGGTTTCGCTGCGGCTGTTCCGCACGGCCGCGGGCGTAAGGACGGCGGTCGCGTTCTCCTCGCCGCTCGCGCTGGCACGGGTGCTCGGCCCCGCCCAGCGCTGGATCCGCCTCAGCGCTCCCGCGCTGCGCCACATGGTCGCCGACCTCGGCGTCACCGGCATCGTCCTGGACCCCGCCGGGACACTGCCCCCGCGGAGCGCCGCGACGGGCCACGACGTTCACCGCCTGCGGGTGGCGTGATGTGCCTGCTGGCCCAGCACCTGCAACTCGACGAAGATCCGGTTAGGAGCGAGGTACCCATGATCGCGATGACCAGCATGCCGTCCGTGGCCGAGATCGGCAGGGGCCCGTGGCCCTCGACGGCCTGGTTCGGACCCGGCGGCGAGGCCACGCTGGCCGGCATCCCCCTGGTGCGCCTCGCCCAGCGGTTCGGCACCCCGGCCTACCTGCTGGACGAGACCGACGTCCGGCTGCGCTGCCGCGCCTACCGCGCCGCGCTGCCCAAGGCCGAGATCGCCTACGCGGCCAAGGCGTTCCTGTGCCGCGCGATGGCCGACTGGGTCCGCTCGGAAGGGCTCAGCCTGGACGTGTGCAGCGGTGGCGAACTGGCCGTCGCCCTCTCGGTCGGCTTCCCGGCCGAGCGGATCATCTTCCACGGCAACGCCAAGACCCCGCGTGAGCTCCAGGCGGCGGTGACCGGGGGAGTCGGCCGCATCGTGGTCGACAACATCGGCGAGATCAACCGGCTCGCCGCGCTGGTCCCGTTCGGCCGGCGGCAGAAGGTGCTCGTGAGGGTCGTCCCCGACATCGCGGCCGGCGCCCACGCCGCCGTCCGCACCGGACGCGAGGACCAGCAGTTCGGGCTGTCCATCGCCACCGGCGCCGCGGGCGAGGCCGTGGCCCGGGTGCTCGCCCAGCCGTCGCTGGAGCTCGCCGGCCTGCACTGCCACCTCGGCTCACAGATCACCGACGCCGCGCCGTACGAGGCCGCGGCGCGCGTGATGGTGGAGCAGATGGCGCGGATCAGGGAGACCCACGGTGTCATGCTCGCCGAACTCGACCTCGGCGGCGGTCACGGCATCGCCTACCTTCAGGGCGAGCGCGGGCTGGACCTGGTCGACTACGCCGGGCGGCTCACCGCCGCGGTCGAAGAGCGCTGCGCGGGCCTCGGGCTGCGCGCGCCCCAGCTGGTCGTCGAGCCGGGACGGGCGATCAGCGGCCCCGCCGGTCTCACCCTGTACCGGGTCATCTCGGTGAAGAAGGCGCTGAACCACACCTACGTCGCGGTCGACGGCGGGATGAGCGACAACCCGCGCCACGCGCTGTACGGGTCGCGGTACGAGGTCCGCGTGGTCGGCCGCCGTCATCAGGGCGGGATGCGCACGATGACCGTGGTCGGTCACCACTGCGAGACCGGGGACACGATCGCCGACGACGTGCCGCTCCCGGCCGACGTCCACCCCGGAGACGTGATCGCCGTCGCGGCGACCGGCGCCTACCACCACTCCATGGCCTCGACCTACAACCTCACCGGCCGCCCCCCGGTCGTGGCCGTCGGCCCGGACGGCGCGCGACTGCTCGTCCGCCGGGAGGAAGCGGGCGACCTGATGGGCCGTGACGTCGGCTTCTGACCTGGCGATCGCGGGCCGGTCCTTCGCGGTCCGCCGTGAGCGGGTGGGGATGGGCCGTCGGCCGGGGCCCGGGCTCGACGTAGGTCTTGTGGGCGGGCCGACCTGGTGTTACTTTGCCGAAATCGAATCAGTTCGACGGTGCCAGGGAGCCGGGCAATGGCCGTGACGATCGCCGATGTGGCGAGGCACGCGGGGGTCTCGCGCAGCACCGTGTCCTATGTGCTCAGCGGCAACCGTTCCATCTCCGCCGAAACGGTCAAGCGGGTCGAGCGCGCCATCGAAGAGTTGCGGTTCCGGCCGCACGCGGGCGCGCGGTCCATCAGGACGCGCAGGTCCGGGGTGATCGCCATGGCGCTGCCGATGGTGCACGGGCCGCACAACCAGGTGCAGATGCCCTACGTCTGGGCCGCGCTGTCGGCCGCGCAGGACACCGGGCTGAAGCTGCTCATGCTGACCGACGACGACGGCGAGAAGGCGATCAAGGACGCGGTCGCCGGCGCGCTCGTGGACGGCGTGATGCTGATGGAGGTCCAGCGGCGTGACCCGCGGGTAGAGCTGCTCAGGACGCTGGAGTGTCCCGCCGTCCTGGTCGGCACGCCCGACGACCCTGCCGGGTTGTGCCAGGTGGACTTCGACTTCGTCCTGTCGGGACGGCTGTGCGCGCAGCGCCTGCTCGATCTCGGGCACACCGAGGTCGGGTTCCTCGGGCAACCGCCGGAGGCCTACGCGCGCGGCGGGGCCTACGCGGCGCACGCCCGTGACGGCGCGCTGGAGGCGCTGGCCCGCGCGGGGGCGAAGGCCGCGTGGCAGCCGTGCGAGCCCTCGTCCGGCGGGGTGGTCACGGCGCTCGACGCCATGTTCGGCAGGCTGCCGGGCATGAGCGCGCTGATCGTCTACAACGAGTGGGCGCTGCCACTGGTGGTGGACCGGCTCACCGGCACGGGCCGCCGGGTCCCGCGGGACATCTCCGTCATCGCCATCAGCTCCGACGATGTGGCCGAGCGGATGGCCGCCCCGGTGACCTCGCTGGTGCTTCCGGTGGAGAACCTGGCGCGCACGGCCGTCCGGCGCCTGGCGGGCCTGATCCGCGGCGAGCCGCAGCCGCAGGTCACCATGCTGGCGCCCGAGCTGAAGATCCGCGAGAGCACCCGTCCCTACCGGCGACCACGGCGCGATCGGGATCGGCCGCCGGCATCGCCCCGACCGGACCGCGCCCGATCATGACCGCCCTGCTCCGGGCCGCGCCCGGTCATGGCGGCCTTCGTGCGGGGCGCGCCCGGCCTCTCCGTGACGGGAGGCCGGGCGGGTGCCGGGGCGGTCAGCCGTTGTGCTGGTCCGTGGCCCGGTGGACCACGTCGCGGATCCGGTCCATCATCGCCACCGGCGTTCCCACCAGCACGTTCTTGGTGGCCGGCTCGATGCCGGGGTGCGGATGCGTGGGCGCCATGGCCTCGGCCGCCTTCACGCCGGCGGCCAGGGCGCGGCGCTCGGCGGCGGTGGTCTGGGCGCGCAGTTGGGTGAACTCGTAGCGTTCCTCGCTGCGGGCGTGCGCCGTCACCGCCGCGCGGAGCAGGAGGAGTCGTTCCAGGAAGTCGGGGGCGTCGGGCCCGTTCTTGTCCAGGTCCTCCAGCAGTCGCTTGGCCTGGTTCTCCTCGGCCAGGCGGTCGTCCACGACCCCGTCCCCGCCGTCGATCTTCTTGCGCGCGTACGGGTGGACGGTCTCCTCCTCGGCCGTCTCGTGCACGGCGAGCATGCGCACCAGCCGGGTGAACGCCTCGGGCCGTTCCTCGGCGGACGCCTGCTCGACCTGGTCGAAAAGGTCCCTGATGAGCGCGTGCTGGCGCAGCAGCAGCTCGATCACGTCGTCCTCGGCCATCGTCTCCGGGACGGGCGGGTCCTGCGTCATCGTCTCCTCCTTGGCCGTGCCGGTGGTCAGCGGTCGGTGCGCAGGCTGGGCACCGGGTGGGGGCCCTCGGTCTCCAGCCGGTACTCCTGGCCGCTCTTGTCGCGGTTGTCGGTGATGACCTGCTCGGACGGCAGGGGCTCGCCTCCCATGATCGCCTCTTGCATCTTCTCGAAGCGCTCGTGGGCGTCCTGGACGTATCCGGTGCCGATGGTGGTGTAGTCGATCTCGGTGGCGATCAGTTCGCGCAGGTAGGCCTTGTTGGGCTCGAAGGTGACCGGCGCCGGCAGCTCGGGGGCGAGCACCTGCTCGGGGTCGCGGCCGTCGTGCTTCTTGAACAGCTCGGCGGCCAGGCGCAGGTGTTCCAGCTCCATGTTCAGGTGCAGTTCCCAGATGGCCTTCACCTTGGGGTCGGACTCGGTCTCCATGAACGAGTGGTACAGGTAGCACTCGTTGTACTCGTGGTTGAGCAGCATCTCCCACCAGGTCTCACCCGGGTCGACCAGCGACTCGTAGTGGGTGACGTGCTCTTCTTCGATCAGGCCGATCTCCTGGTAGAGCCGGCGGGCGATCGGCTCCATGTAGGTCGGGCCGACGTTCATGTAGAAGTTCATGGTCTGCTGCTCGGCGGCCATGATCGTCAGGGCGTGCAGCTTGGAGATCGGCGCCGCGGCGCTCTTGTCGTAGGGCTCGCGCACGTTGTCGACCGGGTCGCGGTGGTGCAGGTAGGTCGGCCGTCCCGGCATGACCTCGGTCAGGCCGTCCACGATCTTCTCGGCCCTGCGGTGCTCGATCAGCTCGTACAGGTTGGCGTACCGGTACAGGTGGTCGAAGTCCTCCAGCACGCCGAAGTGGTAGGCGCGCTTGAGGTAGGGGTCGGGCTCCATCCGGGCGACCCAGGCGGTCAGGTCGACGGCCACCTGCTCGTAGGCGATCGTGGTCTCCAGCACCGAGGCCAGGCCGGGCAGCAGCCAGTTCACGGCCTTCTGCTGCTGGGCCTCGATGTAGCGCACGCGGGCGAGCTGCTGCTTGAGCTCCACGCTCGGGCAGTGCCGGGCGAGCTGGTGGCTGAACATGATCGCCTCCACCTCGATGCCGTTCATCGCGATGATCCGGCACCGGGTGTAGGGATCGGAGTGGTCGGGGTCGACCGGGGCGACGTCGAGCTCACGCCAGTTGCGCAGCTGCTTGTCCAGCGGGATTCCACGCTCGTGCAGAGGGTTGAACGTCATACGGCACTCCTAGGAGACTGGAAGGACGGTGCGGCGACCGCCCCGTACGTGTTCGGACGACCGCGTGCCCTCGGGCGGAGCGGTGAGGTCCGGGGTCCGTCTCACGGCACGCGGCGAGGAACCGGTCCGCGTCGTGCGCGCTGACTGATGCATGGTCAACGCTCGTGGGCGCTCGGCTTCCGGCGCCGACCGTGCACGGTCGGAGCGCAACGGTGCCGAGCCTTCGCGCTGACGGATGCATGGTCAGCGCTCAAGGGTGCTGAGCCTTGGCGCTGACGGGTGCATGGTCAGCGCTCCTTCGTGCGAGCCCCTGTACCCGTGACGGACCCGCCAAACACGAAGTCCCCTCCTCCTGCGCGGGAGCGCTCCTGGAGAGAGACCTGAGGCGCGGTGTGTGCCGTTGTGCACGCTCGCGGCGCTGTGTGGATTCCTACGTATAACGCCGCCGGGCGCGGGCCTAACGTCTGGGCCCCGGCCGGCCTTCAGCCGCGGCGGGCGAACCGGGTGAACCTGGCGAACCTGCCGGGTGCTGGGTGCAGCCACGCGGCGATGTCGGCCACCACCGCGGGGTCGACGTGCTGCGCCCTCTGGTATCCCGCCGGCGTCGAGGGGCCCGTCCCGGGAAAGAACAGGTGGTCGTCGGCCGCGTAGAGGCGGAACTCGACGTCCGCGCGCCGCGCGAGGCCCGCCTTCCACCGCGCGAGGTCGTCCTCGACCGTCACCTGGTAGTCGCGCCCACCCTGGAGGATCAGCATGGGCACCTCCAGCGCCGCGGCGGCGGCCACCGGGTCGTAGGCGCGCAGGTCCAGCCAGTACGACGCCGGCAGGCCGAGCGGCAGCAGCGCGGCCGGCGTCGAGGGCGACAGGCAGGGATCCTCCACCTGGGCGGCCTGCCGGGCGATCGCCTCGACATCCGGCTCCGTCATCGCGCCGATGGCCGGCGAGGCGAGGTGGCGGGCGACCCGCACGGCGGAACGGTGCATCGGCTCGGCGTCACCCGCCATGATCACCAGCCCGGCGACGGACGGCTCGGCCGCCGCGACCCGTGGCGCGACCTTGCCTCCCATGCTGTGGCCGGCCACGAAGACCCGCGCGGCGTCCACAGAGGGGCTGCTCCGCAACAGGCGGACGGCGGCGACCGCGTGCGGCACGTACTCCTCGGTCATCGTGAAGCCGTCCGCGTCGCTCACCCGCGCGCCGTGGACGCAGGTCACCTTGTCGAACCGCAGCACCGCGACCCCCCGGCAGGCCAGGCCCCACGCGAGGTCCTTCAGCGGCTTGTTCGGCCCGCTGGTCGCGTCGCGGTCGAACGGACCGCCGCCGCTCAGCAGCACGACGCCGGGGTGCGGGCCGCGTCCGCGCGGCATGGTGAGGGTGCCGGGCACGGCGAGCGGACCGGTGCCGAGCGTGACATCGCGCTCGCCGAACCTTCCCCGCGTGGCGTAGGGCGGCGGCGCCCAGGACGTCGTGGCCGCCGGGGCCAGTCGCAGGCCGTTCAGCGCGCCGGCCCCGTCCACCGACATCACCACGGTGAGCCCGCCATGCCGCCCGCTCACCGGCACACTCACCCGCGTCAGCCCCGCCCGTCCGGCTCCGCCGCCCGACGTGCACGCCGGTCCTGCGCCTGAGCCGCCCGATGTGCCCGCCGGTCCTGCGTCCGAGCCCTCCGGCGGTCCGCCGGCCGCGTCTCCCGCCAGTCCGTCCGCGCCATCGGGCATCGGTTCGGTCGCCGGGGTTCCTATGGCGGAGACCGGGCCGATGGAGGCGATCTCGGCCGCCCAGGCCGTCCGCAGTGTCCTGGCGGAGACGACCGCGCGCAACCGTGGCGCGAACAGCGCCTCGATCTCGGTGAACCGTCCGTCGCGGGCCATCTCGACGACGGTGACGGCGATCGCCGCAGGGTCGGTGTCGTTCCCCATGCCAGACGCCATCCTTTCTCATTTTTGCGAACGGTAGCAGATATGAGATCGTATGGCGATGGACCCTCTGGAGCTCCTGGCCCACCCCGTGCGGCTGCGCATCGTGCACGCGATGCGCGGCGGGCGCGAACTCGCCACCTCCGAGCTCAGCGCGCGCATCCCCGACGTCTCCAAGGCGACCGTCTACCGGCACGTCGACCTGCTCGCGGCCGGCGGGGTCCTGGAGGTGGCCGGCGAGCGACGGGTGCGCGGCGCGGTCGAGCGCCGGTACCGGCTCCGCCAGGACAGGGCCGTGATCGACGCCGAGGCGATGCGGTCGCTGTCGGCCGACGACCATCGCCGCGGGTTCGCCGTGGCCATGGCCGCCCTGCTCGCCGAGTTCGGCTCCTATCTCGGCCGCGACGGCGCCGACCCGGTCGCGGACCTGGTCGGCTACCGGCAGCACGCGGTCTGGCTCAGCCGTGAGGAACTGCTGGAGATGATCGCCCAGATGCGCGCGGCGATCGCCCCCCGCGTGGCCAACCCGCCCGCTCCCGGCCGGACCCGCTATCTGCTCAGCCCCATCCTGTTCCCCGCCGAGGACCCCTTCACCACTACCGAGGACCTCTCCACTGCCGATGAGGACCTCCCCACCACCGCCGGCGAGGACCTCCCCACCACCGCCGGCGAGGACCCCGTGGTCACCGAAGACCCCTCCACCATCGGCGAAGACCCTTCCGTCGCCGCCGATCCGGCCGGCCCAGGCACGCCCGCCTGACCCGAACCCGGCCCCGGCCCCGGCCGAGTGTGTCGCGGCACGCGCGATGCGGGCGGCCGGGCTACCCCCGTGTGGAGCCGCTCAAACCGGTGCACGCGTCACCGCGTTCCCTCGATACGGTCTGGTTCCGGCGCGGGAATGGGCCGATCTGTGTCGTCCCACGTCGAAGGGGTACGGCTCACTGGTAAACGAGAGGTCCGCCGTCGGCCGGACCGGGCGGCGCGCGGGACGCGCCCGTCGCGAGGGGCCGCCGGTGCGCCGGATCGCCACATACCCAGCCATGTGAGGTTCACATGAGCGGAGCGAGTAATCACAAGGCCCGCCGTCTGGCCGCGGCGCTCGGATGGGCCAGCCTGGGACTGGGCGCCGCACAGCTCGCCGCACCCCGTGTCCTCGGCCGGCTCGGCGGCTTCGAGGACTCGGCCGTGTCCCGGGCCACGGTGCGCCTGGTCGGCATGCGGGAACTGCTCCACGCGGCCGCCCTGCTCGGCAGCCGCAGGCCGGCGTCGATGGTGTGGACCCGGGTCGCGGGCGACGCCATGGACCTGGCGCTGCTCGGCCGCGCCCTGGCTCGCCGCGCGGGCGCCAGACGCCGCCGCGTCATGGCCGTCTCGACGGCGGTGGCCGGCATGACGGCCGCCGACCTGTACGCCGCGATGCGGGTCGAGAAGGGCGGGACGATCACGCCGGTCGCGCCCACCACCGGTCTGCGCGCCTCCATCACCGTCAACCGCCCCCGCCAGGAGGTCTACCGCTTCTGGCGCGACTTCGAGAACCTGCCCCGGTTCATGATCCACCTGGACTCGGTGGAGACCGGCCCGGGCGGGCGCTCCCGGTGGCGGGCCAGAGGGCCGGCCAGGAAGCCCGTCGAGTGGGAGGCCGAGATCGTCCAGGACCGCGAGGACGAACTGATCGCCTGGCGGTCGCTGGAGGGCGCCACCGTGCGCAACCGCGGATCGGTGCGCTTCACCGACGCTCCCGGCGGGCGCGGCACCGAGGTGCGCGTGCGGATCGACTACGACGCGCCGGCCGGCAGGCTCGGCCTGGCCTTCGCCCGGCTGCTCGGCGAGCACCCCGACCAGCAGGTGCGTGACGACCTGCGGCGCTTCAAGCAGGTGATGGAGACCGGCGAGGTGACCCGCTCGGAGGGCAGCCCCGAGGGCACCCGGGCCATCCGGCAGCTGTTCCAGCACGTGGCCCAGCCGATGAGATGAGGAGGAGCCCATGAAAGCCATCTGCTGGATGGGGCGCGACAAGGTCGAGGTCCAGGAGGTCCCGGAGCCGAGGATCCTCAACGCGCGCGACGCCGTCGTCCGCGTCACCTCCACCGCCATCTGTGGCTCCGACCTGCACCTGTACGACGGCTACATCCCCACGATGAAGAAGGGCGACGTCCTCGGCCACGAGTTCATGGGCGAGGTGGTCGAGGTCGGCCCGGGCGTGTCGAACCTGCGCGTCGGGGACCGCGTGGTCGTCCCGTTCCCGATCGCGTGCGGCGGCTGCCTGTCCTGCCAAAGCGGCATGTACTCGGTGTGCGAGAACTCCAACCCGAACGCGGGGCTGGCCGAGAAGCTCATGGGACACGCGCCGGCCGGCATCTTCGGCTACTCCTACATGCTCGGCGGCTACCCGGGCGGCCAGGCGCAGTACGCGCGCGTGCCGTTCGCCGACGTCGGACCGATCAAGATCGAGAACGGCCTGCCGGACGAGAAGGTGCTGTTCCTGTCCGACATCCTGCCGACCGGCTGGATGGGCGCCGAGATGTGCGACATCAAGCCCGGTGACGTCATCGCCATCTGGGGGGCGGGCCCGGTCGGCCAGTTCGCCGCCGTGAGCGCCTTCCTGCTGGGCGCAGAACGCGTCGTGGTCATCGACCGTTTCCCGTACCGGCTGGAGATCGCCGCACGCACGGGCGCGGACACCCTCAACTACGAGGAGACAGACGTCTTGGACGCGCTGCGCGACATGACCGCCGGCCGGGGCCCCGACGCCTGCATCGACGCGGTCGGGATGGAGGCGCACTACCCCGTCCCCGCCATGCACGCCTACGACCGGGCCAAGCAGGCGACGCGGATGGAGACCGACCGGCCCTACGTCCTGCGCGAGGCCATCATGGCCTGCCGCAACGGCGGGATCGTCTCGGTCATCGGCGTCTACGGCGGCTTCGTCGACAAGTTCCCGGTGGGGTCGTTCATGAACCGGTCGCTGACCATGCGGACCGGCCAGTGCCATGTCCAGCGCTACCTCAAGCCGTTGCTGGAGCGGATCCGCGCCGGGGACATCGACCCCGCCTTCGTGATCAGCCACCGCTTGCGGCTGGAGGACGCGCCGCACGCATACGAGATGTTCAAGCACAAGGAGAACGAGTGCAACAAAGTCGTCCTCCAACCCTGGTGAGACACCCCCGGGACGGGGGCTTCGCGCGCGGATGACCCCCTTGGGGAGGTCTTCAGGGTCGGAGGCGGGGGACGCCCGCGCGCGTCCCCCGCCGAGGTGGACCGACACGGCGCCGGGGAGTCACGATGATCATGCAGGTGATGGCGGACTCCGCCGACGCCGGCCTGGGAGCCGCCCGCATGCAGATGGCGCTCTCGTTGGGCTGGCACATCGTGCTGGCGTGCCTGGGCGTGGGCATGCCGGCCATCACGCTGATCGCCGAGTGGCGGGGGCACCGCCGCGGCGACCCGCACTACCGGCTGCTGGCCCGCCGCTGGGCCAGGGCCATGGGCGTGCTGTTCGCCGTCGGCGCGGTGTCGGGGACGATCCTGTCCTTCGAGATGGGGCTGCTGTGGCCCCGGCTCATGGGCGCCTACGGCCAGGTCATCGGCCTGCCGTTCTCCCTGGAGGGCATCGCCTTCTTCATCGAGGCCATCTTCCTGGGCGTCTACCTGTACGCGTGGGACCGGTTGACGCCGGTGGCGCACATGCTGTCGGGCATTCCCATCGTGGTCGCCGGGGTGGCCAGCGCCTTCTTCGTCGTCACGGCCAACGCGTGGATGCAGCAGCCGACCGGTTTCCGCCTGGCCAGCGGCCGCGTGGTCGCGGTGGATCCGTGGGCGGCCATGTTCAACCCGGCGACCCCGCCGCAGACCGTGCACATGATCCTGGCCGCGTTCATGGTCACCGGGTTCGGCATCGCGAGCGTGTACGCCGTCGCCATGCTGCGCGGGCGCCGCGACCGGTACCACCGCGCCGGCCTGCTGCTGCCGCTGACGGCCGCGGCCCTGGTCACCCCGGCGCAGATCGTCGTCGGCGACTGGGCGGCCCACTTCGTCGCCTCCAACCAGCCGGTCAAGCTCGCGGCCATGGAAGGGGTGTTCCACACCCAGCGCGGAGCCCCGCTGCACGTGGGCGGCATCGCCGTCGACGACCGGATGCGGTACGCCCTGGAGATCCCGGACGGGCTGTCGCTGCTCGCCCACTTCGACCCCGACGCGGAGATCATGGGCCTGGACCGGGTGCCGGTCGCCGACTGGCCCCCGGTCAACGTGGTGCACCTGGCCTTCCAGCTCATGGTCGGGCTGGGCTTCGCCCTCCTCGCGTTGTCGGCGTGGCTCGCGCTGGCCTGGATACGGCGGCGCGACCTGCCGCGCTCGCCGTGGTTCCCGCGCGCCGCCGCCGTCTCGGGCGTCGCCGCCGTCCTGGCGCTGGAGGCCGGCTGGGTCGTCACCGAGGTGGGCCGCCAGCCGTGGATCGTCTACCGCGTGATGCGCACCGCCGACGCGGTCAACCCCGCGCCCGGCCTGGTGTGGGGGTTCGTGCTGGTGAGCCTGGTGTACGCCGTGCTCACCGTCGCGACCGTGTACGTACTGCGCCTGCTCGCCCGGGACCGGCCCGTGCCCATCGCGCCCCAGGAGCCCGACGTCCACGACGAGACAGACGAGAGAGTGGTGTGACCGATGCCGCTGGCGGAGGTCATGATCGGCGTCATGTGGGCGGGCCTGACGGCCTACGTCCTGTTCGCGGGCGCCGACTTCGGCGGCGGCGTCTGGGACCTGCTGTCCGGCGGCGCGGCCTCCGGGCGGCGCCGGCGCGAGCTGATCGAGCACTCCATCGGCCCGGTCTGGGAGGCCAACCACGTCTGGCTGATCTTCGTGATCGTCCTGATGTGGACCGGCATCCCCGGGGTGTTCGCCGCCGTCGCCTCCACCCTCTACATCCCCCTGACCCTGGCGGCGCTGGGCATCATCGCGCGCGGCGCGGCCTTCGCCTTCCGCAAGGTCTCCACCGAGCTGTGGCAGCGCCGCCTGTTCGGCGCCGCGTTCGCCTTCTCCTCGGTCGCCACCCCGTTCTTCCTCGGTACGGTGGCGGGCGCCATCGCCTCCGGCCGGGTCCCCGCCGGCATCGCCGCGGGGAACGTCGTGTCGAGCTGGCTCAACCCGACCTCCGCGATCACCGGCGCGCTGGCCGTCGGCGCCGCCGCCTACCTCGCCGCCGTCTACCTCACCCGCGACGCCCAGCGCGCCGGCGAAGACGGCCTGGCCGAGGAGTTCAGACGGCGCGCCCTGGCCTGCGGCGCGGTCGTGGGGCTGCTGTCGGCAGCCGGTCTGCTCGTGCTGCGCGCCGACGCGCCGCGGCTGTTCGCCGAGCTCACCGGCGGCCGGGCCCTGCCGCTGCTGGCGCTGTCGATCGCCGCCGGGCTGGTCTCCCTGGCGTTGTTGTGGCGCCGCGCCTACCTGGCCGTCCGCCTCACCGCGGCGCTGGCGGTGACCGGACTGCTGTGGGGCTGGGGCGTGGGCCAGTACCCGGACCTGCTGCCCGGCATCACGCTGGAGGACGCCGCGGCCACCACCGGCGTCCTGGCCGCCACCCTGGGCGCACTCGCCGTGGGCGCCGTGCTGCTCCTGCCGTCCCTGTGGTGGTTGTACGCGACCTTCCAGCGTGACAGAACCGGCCCGCCGCACGAACGAGGCGATTCGGCGCTGCGTAATGAATGAGGGCCGAATGGTATTGTTCCGCGTTTATCCGCGCCGGCCGCATCAGTGGACGGCGGTGACCGGACGAAAGTCGCCGCCTTGAGGTATTCCCGCGTCTTCGCAGGTCACCCGCTGTCGGACATGAGCAGAACGTCACGTCACGGATTCGTAAGAATCGGCGGGCGAACGCCGCTGTAACGTCGCCCTGTGATCGAGATCGCCCCCTTGTCCGGCCGTCCGGAATCTCCTGTGGCATGCGAGCCGGCCCCCCGAAATCCGGCGGCCCGCCACTTTCGTCCCGACCACTGTTCGCCCGCGACCCGCCGTTTTCCCGTGTCGCCGGCCACCGGGTCCGGCGGGCGTTCGGCCGGACGCGGGGACGCCGCGTGATCGGCGCCCTGTACGAGGAGGCGCTGCAGGGAGGGGACGTGGACGTCGAGTACTCCGACGGCAAGGTCCGGCCGCTGGCCGCCGGGCGCTGGCTGCGGCCGATCGACGGCGACCGGGGGCTGTTGGACCGGTGTGACGGGCCGACGCTGGACGTCGGTTCCGGGCCCGGCCGGCTGACCACGGCGCTCGCCCGCAGGGGCGTCCCGGTCCTCGGCATCGACATCGCCCCGCTGGCGGTCGCCCTCACGCGGCGCGCCGGCGGAGCGGCCCTGTGCAGGAACGTCTTCGAGCCGCTGCCCGGCACCGGACGCTGGGCGGTGGCGCTGCTGGCCGACGGCAACATCGGCATCGGCGGCGACCCCGGCGCGCTGCTGCTGCGGCTGCGCGAGCTGGTACGTCCCGGCGGCGCGGTCATCGCCGAACTCGCGCCGCCGGGGACGCCGACCGCGGTGGACCGGGTGCGACTGCGACACGGCGGGCGGGTCGCCGACTGGTTCGCCTGGGCGACGGTGTGCGCCGACGACATCGGCCCGCTCGCGCGGCGCTCCGGCTTCCCGTCCGCCGAACACTGGACCGAGGCAGGACGATGGTTCGCCACCCTGACCTGAGGTCCCCGCGCGTGGACCACCGCCCCGGGGCGGGACGATGATGCGCCATCCCGACCTGAGACTTCCGCGTCGTGCGAAACAGCGTCCCGAGGCGAGACGGATGGTTCGCCACTGTGACGTGAGGCTCGCGCGTCGCGTGGACCACCGGCCCGAGGCGGGACGATGATGCGCCACCCCCGACCTGAGGCTCGCGCGTCACGCGGAACACCGGCCCGAAGCCGGATGACGATGCGCCACCCTTACCTGATGCTCGTGCGCGCCACGGACACCCACGCGGAGGAACGCCGGACGCGGGCGGCGCTCGGCTGGTGGGGCGCGCTGATCGTCGCCTCCTTCGCCGTCGGCGCGGTGCTGCACGCGCTCGGCGTGCTGCGCATCGACCACCTGCCGCCGCTGCACGCCCACTTCCGGGTCCTCACGGTCACGCTCGTCCCGGCGGCGGTCCTCGCCGCCGTCGCCGTCCGCGTTCTTCCCGGGGCGGTCCGGCGGGGCGGGTTCGGGCGGGCGTCGCTCGTGGCCTACGGGTTCGCGCTGGCGTGGACGGTGCTGCTGGCGATGTCGGGCGACGGGCTCGCCGCGCCGTTCACCCACCCCCAGGAGTACCTGGCCGTGCTGCCGCAGGTGGGGCACGACCCGCTCGGCTGGCTGGCGGGCTTCACCCGGCGGCTGGGCGAGTACCCGACGCACGTGCGCGGGCATCCGCCGCTGCCCGTGCTGGTGCTCTGGGCGCTGGCCGCCGTGGGGCTGAGCGGGCCGCTGTGGGCGGCGGTCCTGGTCATCGCGGCCGGCTGTTCCGCCACGGTGGCGATCGGGCTGACCGTGCGCCGCCTGGCGGGGGAGCAGGCCGCCCGGCGCGCGCTGCCGTACCTGGCCCTCACCCCGGTATCGGTGTGGATCGCCACCACGATGGACGCCTTCTTCGCGGGCGTCGGCGCGTGGGGCGTCGCGCTGCTGGTGCTCGGCCGGAGCACCACGGCCAGGACATTGTGGGCGGCGGGAGCCGGGGTGCTGCTGGGCGCGCTGCCGTACCTCAGCTACGGGCTGGTCCCCTACCTGCTGATCCCGGTGACGGTCGCCGTGCTCGCCCGCCTGCCGCGCCCGGCCGTGACGGCGGCGCTGGCCGGGGCGGCGTCGGTGACGGCCGCGTTCGCGGCCGGGGGGTTCTGGTGGCCCGCCGGAGTGGTCGCCACCCACGCGCAGTGGGCCGCCGACCCGGGCGCCGCCCGGCCCTACCTGTACTTCCTGGTCGCCAACCTCGCGGTGCTCGCCCTGACCACCGGCCCCGCCGCCGCCACAGGCCTCCCCAGCCTCGCCTTCACCAACCGGCCCGCCGCCGCCGGCCTCAAGAACCGGACCGCCGCCGGCCTCAAGGACCGGACCGCCACCATCGCCCTCCGGGACCGGCCCGCCGCCTTCGGCCTCGGTGACCGGGCTGCCTCCCTGCGCTTCGGGGACCGATCTGCCGCCTTCGTCGTGGCCGCGGCCCTGGTGGCGGTACTGGCGCTGGACCTCAGCGGAGTGACGCGAGGAGAGGTGGAGCGCATTTGGTCCCCCTTCGCCCTGTGGATCGGCCTGGCCGCCGCGTACGCCCCCGGCCGACGCGCGCTCGCCGCGCAAGCGGTCACCGGCCTGCTATTGCAGGCCCTGATCCTGTCCCCCTGGTGACCACAGCCCGACCGGTACCGCGCTCTCGGCCGGTCTCACCGGCCTGGATGTCGCCACGCTGATTCGCGGCTCGTTACCGTGCGCCGGTGTTCTGGAACTCCCTGGCGGCGATCGGTTCGTAGCCGAGCCGGCCCCGGGTGGCGATGAGCAGCACGACTGCCGCCACCCCTGAGCCGATCGCCAGCGTGTGCACACTGTCGCCGAACGCGTCCAAGGACGGGAAACATGCTTCCCATACCAGGGAGTAAACGGTGTTGACACTGGCGTGGAACAGCATGACGACCGGCAGGCTCTCGTTCGTCCGGTTGAACACCCACGTCATGACGAGGCTCAGTGGGATCGCCGAGCCGACGAACTCCGCCATCATCAACCAGTCCACATTGGGCCAGTCGGCCCACTCGCTGAAGAACAACGGCAGGTGCCACGCACCCCACAGCGGGCCGAGGATCAGCGAACCAGCGAGCGGGCCGTAGCGGGCCTGCAACCTGGGCTGGGCGAAGTCACGCCAGCCCGGCTCCTCCGCCAGTCCGGTCGTGAGGAACTGCATGACCAGCATCGGGACGTACAACAGCAAGACGGTCGCGCCGGGGATGCGGAAGTCGGCCAGTGCACCGGGAAGCGGGAACGTCGAGACGACCGCGACGACCGGGACGGCCAGCAGGACCCCGAGGTACCAGCGCGGGCTCACCCGCCAGCGGACCAGCCGTTTCGCCCAGAGCCGCAGGCCGGCCCGGCCGTCCACGACGGCGGTGACGATGAACGCGGCCGTGATCGGGCCGAGGTAGCCACCGGGTAGTACCCCCAAGGTCTGTGAACTTCCCAGAATCTCGGGATAGCGGATGGGCAGCAGACCGAGCCCGGTCTCGGACAGGATGTAGGGAAGCCAGCACAGCCACGTGATGCCGTACGACAGCGTGAAATAGGTCAGTAGCGGATGTTTTCTCATGGTCGGCAAGCACACCAGCGAGCCGGGCGCGTGGCACTACCCCTGGTCCCCGATTACAGGTATGGCTGGCCATACCTGAGGTGTGGGGCCGGCTCGGTGGGAACCGCCGCCCGTGCTGGTTAGCGTGATCCCTGTGTCCGCCAACCCGCCCCGCACCGCGCTCTCCGCGTTCGTCACACGGCGTCTCATCATGTCCGTCTGGCCTCTCAGGTCCGCGATGTACGTACTGTCGTCGGTCCCGATCGCGATGCTCCTTGCGGTACCGCTAGGACTGTTGGCCTTCCCATGGGCGCTGCTCGCGCGGCGGGTCGCCACCAACACCGCACAGCCCGCGTCCGGGCTGATCCTGCTGGTCCTCGGCGCCGCGCTCGTAGCCGCGCTCGGGCCGCTGGTGGCCCGGCCGCTGGCCGCCGCCGAGCGGGTCCGGCTGCGCCTGGTAGACCACCGGCCGGTCCCGTCAGTGCGCCGGGTACCGTTCGGCCTCTCGTGGTACCGCCAACCGCTGACCTGGCGGGAACTGTCGTACGCCGTCCTGCTCGTGACCGTGGTCCCCGCGCTCTACAGCATGGTCGCGTTCGTCCTCATACTGATCGCGGTGTGCGCTTTGAGCCCCTGGCTGGTCCCCGCCGGAGAGATCAACTTCGGCGTCACCGTCATCACCACGCCACCACAGGCCGTGCCCTACTCCATCACCGGCTTCGCCGCCCTGGTGACCGTGCCCTACCTGCTCACCCTTGTCGCCGGCGTCCACGGCGCGGTGGCCCGGGCACTGCTCCACCCCGGCGCCGCCGACGAACTGCATGCGGAACTCGTCGAGGTGTCGCGATCACGAGCCCGCCTGGTCAGCGCGTTCGAGGCCGAACGCCGCCGAATCGAACGCGACCTCCACGACGGCGCACAGCAGAAGCTCGTCGGACTGACCCTCCAGCTCGGCCTGGCCAAGCTCGACATCCCGGCCGCCTCCCCCGCCGCGGGGGCCGTCGAAACGGCTCATCAGCAGGCCAAGCAGCTGATGTCCGAGCTGCGCGAGCTGATCCACGGCATCCGCCCGAACGTGCTGACCGACCTCGGCCTGCCTGCCGCGCTGCGCGAGCTCGCCGACCAGTGCCCCATCCCGGTCGTCGTCGAGACCGACCTTCCTCGGCGCCCACCGGAACAGGTCGAGGCGACCACCTACTTCGTCGTCGCCGAAGCCCTCACGAACGTCGCCAAACACAGCGGAGCCACGGCCGTCACGGTCACCGCCCGCGAGACCGCGGGCCTGCTCACCGTCGAGATCCGCGACGACGGCCGAGGTGGCGCCGACCCCTCGAACGGCACGGGTCTCACCGGCCTCGCCGACCGGGTCGCCGTCGCCGCCGGGCGAATGCTGCTCTCCAGCCCGCCCGGCGGCCCCACTCTGATCCGGACGGAGCTGCCATGCGCGTAGTCCTGGCCGAAGACGGCGTCCTGCTGCGCGAGGGCTTGGCCGGCCTGCTGGAACGCTTCGGCTTCACCGTGGTCGCCAGCGTCAGCGACGCCACGGAACTTCTGCGGGCCGCGGCCGAGCACTCACCCGACCTCGTGGTGACCGACATCCGCATGCCACCGACGTTCACGGACGACGGCTTACGCGCGGCCGTCCAGCTGCGCCGGGACAACCCCGGCCTGGCCGTGGTCGCACTGAGCCAGTATGTCCAGCACGGTTACGCCGCCGAGCTTCTCGATTCCGGCGGCGGGCTCGGCGTCGGCTACCTGCTCAAGGACCGTGTCGTCGACGTGGAAGACTTCGTCTCCGCCCTGCGCCGCGTCGTCGCCGGCGGCACCGTGATCGATCCCCAGGTCGTCCGCCGCCTGCTCAACCGCCAGAACGACCCGATCACCCGCCTTTCCCAACGCGAACGCGAGGTGCTCGCCTTGGTCGCCGAAGGTCACTCCAACGCGGCCATCGCGAAAACGCTGGTCCTGTCGGAGGCCTCGATCGGCAAGCACATCGGCAGCATCCTGGCCAAACTCGACCTCTCACCCACCGACGACACCAACCGCCGCGTCCTGGCAGTGCTGACCCACCTACGCGAACGGTTTCCCGAGCTGCCATAAAGATCAGAGCCTGCACGCCTCAAGCGCCAGATCCGCCAGGCGACCACCCGACCAGGACGCCCACACGCTAGAGACCCGTGCGGCGCTCACGGCCCTGATCAACCGCCACGGGCACCTGACGAACGAGCAGCACCTATCCAAGGTCCCAAACGCACTGCGCGTCGCTGGCCTACGGGGACGACTACGTGCGGTCAAGGGAGACGACGGCATGTGGCGTAGCAGAAAGTAGTGGGTGGACGACTTCCTCAAGTCAAGGCATCGTAGGTCGCGACGCCTATGCTGATCAGAAGCCGAAACACTTCAATAGTGCTCCGCCCAGGGCCACCGCAGCCTCATTGGAACGGGCGTGGCTGCCTAGTTGGGCTGGGGTCCGGTGAAGCCTGAAGAAGCTCTCCCGGTAGCGGGTGAGGTGTCATCGGTCGCCACGTGGACGCCTCGTGAGTACATGGCGGAGATCCATAGACGACCAGGTTCTTATGGGCTGGACGGCTCATACCGCGCATTCGCGACCTTCATTGCCGGGTTCCACGCCGGCAGCGGTCATACACTCTTGGCCGGCTTCAGGGAGTGGCTGATCGTCCAGGTGAACAGGGGAAACAACCTGGTCTGGGAAGCGCTCGTGCTCATGCTGGCGTTCCCCACGGAGGCCGGCCCCTTGGATGTCGGCCCGGTCAATGGTGAACGGAACAGCATCGCCGTGACGGTGCTGTTCCAAGCGCTCTATCAGTTCCTGGCTGACCGTGATGACCGACCGAACGGGCACGCTCTGATCTACGCGAAGCATGCCGAATGGCTTCAGCGACAGAGTTGGGCGCAGCCGTAGGCGTCGGACGTCTGGACACGGACAGTGATCACGGCGAGGCGTTTCTACTGCGTCAAGGCGGCGCCAGGGCGCGCCGCGCTGCGGTGCGGTGTTCCCCGCCGCGCGTGGCCTTGGCGGCAGGTCCCGGCGGGAGCACCGGCCGCCGCCGTTGTGAGCAATCCCTACTCGCTGCTGCGGGTTATGCAGCTGGATCGGCTCGTATCAGAACGTGTTCTGACATACACTCGTGGAGTGAGCGCTAGCCATGCCGACGCGGTGACCTTCTCTGACCTGTCGAGGAATCCCCGGGCGGTCGCCGAGCGCGCGGCGCGTCTGGGACGGGTGCGTGTCACGCATCGGGATGCTCCCGACTTCTACTTGACGGCGGCGGACCGTGAAGAGGAACGCGAACGGACGCTGGCCACCGCGTCCCGGCTGTTCCTTGCTTTGATCAAGCATGACCCCACCGCGCGTGCGCTGGTCATAGCCATGCCTGAGGTCTTCCCTTGGGTCCGCCATCTGTCCTCGGCTGAACTTCGTGCCTTCACGCTCGAGTTGGTCGAGGCACTCTCCGACGCGGCCGAGTTGGATGTCGATGCCACCGCCCAGGAAGTCATCGCAGGCTGGCGGGCCACTGCCAGGATCAAGGCCGATCCTGCGCAGTACGCCAGGGCTCGCCGGCCCACGAGCGGAGACTTCGGGCCGGTGCAGGTTTCGCCGTGAGCCCGAAGCGCGGAGATCGAGTCACGGTGCCACCTCTGGACGATGAGTGGGACGTCCGGTTCCCCACCAGCGACGCAGTCAGGGGCTGGGAGGAACTGTGCCGGCATGCTTTGGCCAATACGCGCCGATGCTTCGAGGTACTGCGGGCTGATCCCCGTTCACGCTCCAGCCACGACCGGCAACATCGCCTGCGCGGCGACCTTGCGACTCATCGCCACAACGGCAGAGACTTGGAGCAGTGGGAGTTCGAGGTCACCAGTGGTGGTCGTGTGCGCTATGCCGTCGATGACGTCGCTCGTACGGTCTGGGTGATTATGCATCGCCACGACACCCAAAGGACACCGACTAGCCCTCAAACGCTGCGCGCAAACAGGTGCTACGACCAGCAACTGAAGTTGCCCCGGTTGTGTGGACAGGTCGGGGTTTGCGGCTATGCGGCAGCGTAGCGGTCTTGTTCGGCGTCGTGCCGGCGTTCGTATTCGGC
>NZ_JBSGDZ010000056.1:0-27275 GCF_053602655.1 Sphaerisporangium sp. NPDC004334 | reverse complement strand
GCCGCTGGTAAGTGGCTGAGGTGGAAGCCTGATCATCCCGCCCGCCATCGACCCGGGACAAGCCGAGCGGATCAGGGCCAGGGGGGCAAGAGGGCGATCACGGTCACCCAGGACCAGCCCCATGTGCCTGTTGATCGTCCAGCCGAAGGCCGTGCAAGCGGTCGCTCGGGTGGACGCCCTCCACCAGTTGAGCGTCATCGCCCAGTGGCGTCCTTGCTCTCGCCATGTCACTCGCAGGCGATATCCCCGCGGCTGCGATGACTGCACATGTGATGACGTAAGGACGTGCCCCACCTGTCGTGTGTGGCCGTGTCCCACGCACCTGGCCTTGTACGACGAGACGGAAGAAGGCTGCAGTCACCGAATTGCTGTCGATCCGGTCACCGACGGAACAAACCATCACTCCGAGAGCACGGCGATCGTCGTCGGCGACCGCAGAGCGACCACGGACGTTTACGCATGGTGGAGTCAGTCCGGATGGGCACCGGCAGCGTTCTGCTTCACCTTCATAGCCGACCTCACACCTGAAGACGTGCTACGCCGACTGGCATTGACCGAGGACCCCGAGCAGGAAGGTTTCGCCACTATCGAAGTCGGCCGCGCTGCCGGTGGATCAATCATGGTGGAGTGCGGCGGAGCCGGAATCTTACGTGACGTGGTGCACGCCCTGTCGCTTGGAACCTCGATCGCCAGTGTTGAGCGCAATGTCAACTACCACTCGCACTTCGTCCATGCCGTGGACGGCCACATCGTCGCACGACTGGACCCGATGTACGCCCACTGGAGGGACAGCACCGACCCTGAACGCCTGAAGAAGGACCTGGAAGAACTGGGGATGATCTGGGATCTCGACCCGGAACGCGAGGTCTTCCCGCCTTACATCGAGGGCGCTCTGGCGCTCGCTGAACGACGCACCGGCGTCCGACTGGAACCCCGCCACCTCCAGCCCGGAGCCTTACCTCACCGCGCCTCCATCGCCCGCTACTACGAAAGCCCTGAAGGCACATTTCCAGAGCTGGCTTGACAATCGAATTGGTTGCCGTGTCGCTTTCAAGCAGGCGATCCAGGGGTGCGTCTGAGGGAGCCATTTTGGGAGCCAACCCGATGGACAGTCGCGGACCTGGCTGGGCTGATATGAACGGTCTGACCGCAGGGGCTGCACGGTGAACCAGCCAGGACGCCCTGGGACAACGTTCGGGGATCCACGGATCAGAAGGCCAGACCACACCGCGCGCATGCCGGTACAGGCCGGCGACCGGAGGGAGCACGGGATTCGTAGAGGCGGAAAGATACTCCTATGCACTACGAGGCCGGGAATGCCAAGGTGTCGCCCCTCATCCATCGCTTCGTCACCACAAAAGGAAGGGGCACTCCGGAGGGGGAGCCATCGCGACGGTACATGAAGCTCCTCGGCGGTAATTTCCTCCGTCTGCCCAGACCCGAACTTGCCGCGTTCGCCCGGTCGATCGCGAGTGACGCGAAGGAGATCACCGACGACGAGCTTGGTGCACTGCTGGACGAGGACTGGCGCCCCCGTCTCGTCGCTGCCTACCTGATAGGTCTTGACCGTCGTATTCGCTTCCGTCCCAAGCTTGGCGAAGTGCTCTTGGAAAGCGGCGGCCCTTATGCGGGGAAGGGGTACTGCTTCGCGTTCGCCCGCTTCGGGAGGGCGGAGGACACAGAGCCTCTCATCGACTACCTCGATCGCTACCTTCCTCGTCCGGAGTGCCGCTACGACCAGTCTTGGGCGATGGGCGCGCTCCTCCACCTGGACGAACGCCTAGGAACCGACCATGCTGCCCGGTTCTTAGTCCCGGGCGGTCTCTGGGAACAGTCATGGCTGAAGGAGCTCAACGTCGACCCCGCCGAGCCGAAACGCTGGATTGATCGCCTGTGTCGGTTCGCCGACGATTGCATGAGCGGAGGTGACGGGACGGTCGCCCACGTTGAACGCTAGAGCACAGATCAGCAGCAGACCCGACTCGCCGTCCTTGCCGGATGACGCGGCGTGCCGGGGTTCTGGTCCGAGGTCCTCGTCCAGACCTGGTAGGAGCCGTCGCCGAAGGTCGTGGAGAACGGCAGCTCCGCGGAGAGGCGGTATCTGCCGCTGCTCGGCAGGGCCTTCGCGATGGCCGGGTCGAATTTCGAGACTCCGGGTTTCTGCAGCACCACCAGGTCGTAGCGGCCGTCGCCGATGGCCGCCGTGTAGGCGTCCGCGCCGGTGTGCTCGACGCCCTCGGCGTCGGTGTAGCCGAGGTGGTAGGTGCCCGTCCACTGGCTCCAGTCGGTGACGTCCTGGAAATAGTAGGTGGGCACCTGCGCGATGTCCGACAGGTACCGGCCCTTGCCGTTCACCTGCGGACGGAGCAGGTCGACGAGCCGCGTCGAGTCCGGCCAGGTCGCATAGCGCCACTGCGACTGCGCCACGCCTGAGGAGAGGGCGAACCCGATGATGCCCAGGCCGATCGCGGCGCGGACGACGAGGAGGCCGATCGGTGTGCGGCGGAACGGCGGGCCGACGATCGTGGACAGACCCAGCCCGGCCAGCGGGGCGAAGAAGAACAGGCCGAACCCGACGTGCTTGTGCAGGGACACGGAGGTCGACAGATGGATCTGGTAGGCCGGGGCCAGCAGGCCCGTCCCGCAGAGCAGCAGGCCCAGCGTCGTGCGCCACACCCTGCCCGGCACCTCACCAGCGGCACCGCCGGCGGCCGCGCGGCCCGCGGAGGCGACCTCGCCGATCCGGCCGCGGCACACGTACGACAGCGCCCCCAGGCACGCCAGGACGAAGGCCAACCCCATCCACTCGACGGACACATCGACCAGCGAGCTCGCGGAGTTGGTGCCGTGAGGCCGGGAGGTGGTGGTGAACCGGATGCCCGCCAGGATGGAGCTGCCGTACAGCACGGCACCACCGACGGCTCCCACGGCGCCCGACAGCAGCACCCCGCGCCAGAGCGCGCGGACGCCCTGATGGGGCCAGGCGACGATGACGGCCAGCCCGACCACCGTGGGGATGAACAGTCCGGCGGCGTACTTGGTGCAGAAGGCGAGGACCAGGACCGGCGCGGCGAACAGGACCGCGAACGGGCCGGCCCGGGCGGTGCGCACCACGAGCCACGCGGCGACAGCCAGCAGGAACAGGGCCGCGGAGTCGAAGGTCGCGAACCAGCCCAGCACGATCGTCGACTGGGAGGCCGCGAAGACGACGGCCGCGAACAGGCCCACGCGCTCGCTGAACAGACGGCGGGTCAGCGAATAGAGCAGGCCCGTGCAGCCGAGCATGAACACAAGGCTCAGGGCGCGTGCCCCGGTCAGGCCGCCCACGACGTCCATGGCCCCCGCGAGCAGGGGATACAACATGGGGGAACCCGAGAAGGTGCTGCTGTACGAGGGGTTCACCGCAGCCCCGTGGAGGAGGTGGGCGAACTCCATGCGGCCGGCGTAGATGTACAGCGCCTCGTCCATGAAGGCGGAGTTGTGCAGCCGCGTCGACAGCAGTGCCTGCACGACCATGACGAGGGCGAGGACGGCCCGGTGCGGCCACGCGCGCCGGCGACCGCCCCGAGCGGACGCCTGTGCCGGGGCGACCTCGGGCACACCGCCGGCGGGCGTGCCGCCGAGCGGCGTCCTCATGCCTTCCGGCACGCGCGAGGCCTCTCGGACCGGCGAACGGGTCACCGGAAGTTCCTCCCTGGACCGCCGCGGGGGAGTCCCTCCGGCGCCGAAGGCCGGGCCGGTGATCTCAGGCTCCATCAGGGTGCCCTGTCTTCATCAACGGGTGCTCCATGGTGAGTCCGGCGAGCGTGCGTGACCGCGGAACGGAAGCCCGACCGCCTGCCGAGGGCGATCTCCCGGTCAGGTCCGGTCCTTCATTCCTGCCCTCGAAAGGTAGCCGAACCGGACGAAGCCGACGACATCGCGCCGCGCCACGCCGGTCAAGATGCGGCCGGTACATGGAGGGCTTGCCGGCCCGCACACCTAGCTCGGCGCCGACAGGCTCATCACGGTGTCGCCGGCCGGGCTTTCACTCACCGAGCCGAAGGGTTTCGTACGGGTCAGCGCACCGAGCGCGAGCAGCAGCAACCCTGCCGAGGCCCATGCGGCCCAGTCCCCCAGGGCGGTGTAGAGGGTGGCCGAGCCCTGCCGAGGCAGGGCGGCCGTGACCGTGGTCATGCCGGTCAAGGCGCTGTGGCCTTCGGCGAGAATCCGGCCGCGGTCGTCACTGACCGTCAGCAGTCCCTCGCGCGCGGCGCGGGCCACCGCCAGGCCGTTCTCCACGCCGCGCACCACCGCCATGCGGCTGTGCAGCCACGCGTCCTGGTCGAAGTCCCAGGCCGGCGCGAGAAGGGCGGCGGCGCCGGCCTTGCCGTACTGCCTGACCAGGCCGGGGAAGTCCAGGTCCTTGCAGATGATGAGGCCGAGCCGATCGCCGTCGAGGAAGGCGAGGCGGGTGCCGGGCCGGAACCTGCCCTCCACTCCCGGGATCATGTGGTGCTTGTCGTAGCGCACGCCGGAGGGGTAGCTCACCGCGCTGTTGGTCTCCATGGCGATCCCCGCGACCACCTCCACGCCCGGGCGGGCGAGCGGCAGGTCGGCGGTCCTGAAGACCTTCTCGGGCAGCACCACGACCTCCGCGCCGTGGGCCGCCGCGTCGTCCACCGCCTCGCCGTACCGGTGGAGGACATCCTTGGAATCGTCCGTCGCGACCAGTGCGACCTTCCGTCCTGCGCTGTCGGCGGGCGTCGCGAGTCGTAGGAGACCATGGCCGAGCGTGAGCGCGACCAGCACACCCGAGACCACCGCCGCGCGCGGCCGCAGGACCGCGATGGAGGCGGGCACGAACAGCAGGAGGAAGGTGATGCCCCAGACCCCGGTGACCGAGGCGGTCTGCAGCACGGGCAGGAGGTCGGCCTGCGTGTACGCCAGGCTCCACCAGGCCCCGTGCGGTCCGGCGAGGTTCATGACGTACTCGGTGGTGACCCAGACGGCCGGTACGGCCGCCGCCGCCAGCAGCCCCCTGCCGCGCACGAGCAGGGTGCGGAAGAGCAGCACGCCCGCGCCGTAGCAGAGCGCGGGGCCGGCGATGAGGGCGGCGGCCAGCGCGGGCGGCATTTCCAGGGATCCGGTGAAGTACGGCCACATCTGCGCCTGGCCGGCGAGCCAGACGAGCGTCCCGGCGGCGAAAGCCGTGCCCCTCCCCGTCCTCGCATGGCGAGCCAGGAACAGGACAGGGAGCGGCGCGAGCCAGGTGAGCCACCAGACGGGGTGGAGACCGGTGCCGAAGTGCATGAGAACCGCGGAGGCGAGGGTGAGCAGGATGCGTCGCATGCCGACGATCGTGCTTTCCCCCACCCCGCGGGCGCGTCACTCGCGGGTGTGATCTCCGTCGTCACTCCTGCCGGGGACCACCAGCCCGGACTCGTAGGCGAGCACCACGGCCTGGACCCGGTCCCGCAGGTCCAGCTTGGTGAGCATGCGGCTGACGTGCGTCTTGACCGTGTGCTCGGTGACCACGAGCGCGGCGGCGATCTCCGCGTTCGACAGGCCCTGCGCGACCAGCTTCAGCGTCTCGCGCTCGCGTTCGGTCAGTGCGCCCAGCCTCGCCGTCAGCCGGGGGGCGACGCCGTGGGCGGGCCGGCGCACCAGGTCCTCCAGCAGCCTCCTGGTCGCCGCCGGAGCCAGGAGGGCCTCACCCGAGGCGACGGTGCGCACGGCGTGAGCCAGCTCGTCGCGCCGGATGTCCTTCAGCAGGAAGCCGCTCGCTCCCGCCCGGACCGCGTCGTAGACGTACTCGTCGAGGTCGAACATGGTCAACACCAGTACCTTGGCGGCGGTGGTGGCGCAGATCTGCCGGGTCGCCTCGATGCCGTTCATTCCCGGCATGCGCACGTCCATCAGGACCACGTCCGGCTGGAGCCGCCTGGCCGCGGCGATCGCCTCCTCGCCGTCGGCGGCCTCACCGACCACCTCCATGTCCGGCTGCGCCCCGAGGATCAGCCCGAACCCCGCGCGGAAGAGATCCTGATCGTCGGCGATGAGCACCCGTAACATGCCGGCTATCCAAGCGGAAATTCGGCCGTCACCACGAATCCCCCGCTTCGACCCGCCTCGGCCCTGAGCGTCCCGCCGCATGCCGCCGCCCGTTCTCGCATCCCGGCCAGCCCGTACCCGCCGCGCTCACCCGGCCCTCGCCCGTCGTCGGCGATCTCCACCGTCAGGCGCTCCCCCCACGTCAGAGCCAGGCGGACGGCACGCGTACCGGCGTGTTTGCGCACGTTGGTGAGCGCCTCCTGGACGATGCGGTACACGGCGGCCTCGACGCTCTCCGCCACGGGGCGCGGCGTGCCGGCGGTCGTGCTCACCACGTCCAGGCCGCTGCGGTCGAGCAACGCGGGAAGGTTGGCCAGACGTGGCTGGAACAGGGACTCGCCCGGGCGCTCGTCGGCGTGGCCCCACACCGGTCCGCCGCCCTCGCCCGGGGTCCGCAGCGCGGCGAGCACCCCCCGGAGCTCGGCCAGCGCGCCCCTTCCCATGTCGGCGATCGCATCGAACACCGCCTCGGCCTTGTCCGGAGCGCTGCGCATCACCACCGGACCGGTTTCGGCCTGGACCACCATCAGCCCCACGGAATGAGTGATGATGTCATGCATGTCGCGCGCGATCCGGGTGCGTTCCTCGGCCGCCGCCGCGATGTGCTCCTGCTCCTGCCGCCGAGCCCGTTCGGTCAGCTCGGCGGCCCGCGAGCGGCTCGCCCTGACACTGGTGCCCAGCGCGTAGGCGGCGACGAAGGCGGTCCCCACCAGCCGGTAGGTCTCGTCGTTCTCCCCGGGCAGCACCAACGAGGCGCCCACCGCCACCACGATCAGCGGAATCGCCGCCAGCCTCTTCCACCTGGGGCTCAGGTCGGCGATCGTGTAGACGGCCAGCAGCGGCCCGAAGGGCAGTAACGGCTTCTCCCATGTCACCAGCACCGACATCGCCGCGCCGACCACCACCGCGACCACCATCGGCGCACGCCTGCGCCACCCCACCGGCGCCGACGCCAGCAGCCCGAGCCCGATGATCCACCAGGGATTGGGAGCGGGCAGCAGAAGCGGGATCACCGTGGCCAGGACCACGCCCACCGCGAGCGCCCCGTCGACGGCTCCCTCGGTCCGGCCCGCTGCGAACATCCGCCTATTATCTGGATTCATTCGCCCGCTGCCCTCACTCTCAGGAGTGATATGCGGCGCGGGTGAGCGTGGCCGAGTGACCGTGAGCCTCCGTGAGGCTTCGTGAGCCTTCGAGAGAGCCCGTGAGCCCCAGCGTCGCCGCTGGTCGCCGTTCGTTCTTGCACGGATTGGGCGCGATCTGGCACGGATGTGGCACGGAAGTGGCACGGATCTGGTGCAGCGCATCCGTTACCCATCACCGAAGTTGCCGACCTCGCGGCCGGCGGCTTCGATGGACCCCGTGTCCCGTCCGTTCTCCATGCCCGCACGCCGATATCGACCGGTCGTCCGCACGACTCTCACGGCACTGCTGATCATGATCGCTCCGCTCGCGCTGTCCGGCTGCACCGGGCCGGACGAGCCGCCGTCGCTGCCGCCCGCCGGCGTCTACGAGCACGACGCGGCGGGTGAGGACTCGCGGGCCGAGCCGATCGCGGCCGACGGCACGGCAGGGGCTCTCACTCGGCCGTTGAGGGAGGCCGGCTGGTTCTGTGCGCAGGTCCGAGCCAATGCCGACGGCCGTGCCCTGTGGTGCCGCATCGGGCTCCGCGACGAGGCGGACACGGTCTATCCGCAGGTGGCGCAGTTCCTGCTCGACCGCGACGACCGGCTCGCCTGGGCGTGGTTCCCCTCCCCGCAGGGGAACCACGAGGACGACCAGGTCGCCGAGGCCGCGGCACCGGCGCTGACCGCGATCTGGCCCGAAGCCGGTGACCGCGTGCGGCAGGAGATCGACGACTTCGATCGCGATCTCCATACCCACGGGACGCGGCCGAGCGAGGGCGTCCCCCGGACGGGGTGGTCGGACACGCACGCGGACTACGGCTATGACCGGCACAACGGACTGGTCGTCACCGCCCGGGACACCTCCGTGCGACGCTGGCCGTTCGGCTCAGCGCACTACGCGACCTCGATGAGCTCCGCCGTCGATGATCTCCTGGCCGGTGGTTACGACTGCTTCTACCCACCCCAGCAGAGCTGCGACCGCACCCGGTCGAACGGCTACTTCCGTGTCGCCCTCCGCGATGACCAGATCGTCTCGGCCTGGTTCGGCATCGGCAGCGTGATCGAGTCGGGGCGGCAACGGCACCTGCTCGGCGAGGAGTTCCCGCATGGCCTCACGTTCCTCGCCGAGGAGGTCCGCCCCCAGGTCACCGAGCGGATCGAACGGTCCCGCCGATCCGGCACCGGCTTCGCCGGCATCGTGGCCGGAACGGTCGTGATCATCGATGCGCGCCGGGGCGCCGTCGACGGAGACGATCTGGTGGCGTACCTCGACATCCAGATCGGCGCACCGCTGGCCGCGACCCTGCCCACCTGATCAGCCTCAACCGACGCGGGACCGAACCAGGCGCACCCGGAGCAGGCCGGTGACCGAGGGGCCGCCCGAGAAGCACCACACGGCGATCACCGGATCGCAGATCGCGCATCCCAGGGAAGAGTGGTCCGCGAACGGGATGATCGGGTTGCCGTGCAGGTGGTGCAGCAGATCCCAGCCGGTGTGCAGCAGCCACCCGATGCCGACGAACGTCCACGACTCCAGGCCGCGGTAGGCGCAGTAGGTCATGACGGCCGTGAAGGCGAACTCCCACGGGCCGAAACCGCCGCCGCTGAGGTAGGCGGCCCCGGCTCCGGCCACCATGATCGCGTCGAACCGGCGCCGGTGCGGTTCGCGGATCAGGGACATCAGGCACACGTACCCCACGCCGATCATGATCGGGACGACGACGCTCATCGTCGGGGGGTTTCCTGCCGGCGGCCGCCCGGCGCGGCGGAGGCACCCGCGCCGCCGTCCGCACGGCGGGACTCAGAAGCCGTGCCGGCATCGAATCGGACGATCATGAAGGTGTCCGTTCCGTTGAGAGGTGTGGTGGACGTGGTCGAGGCTAACCGGCGACGTCCTGCGCTCCTAGTGGCAGGAATGACAATGTCCAACGGAATACCGCCAACGGCTGGCCGCGCGTGGGGAGCTGATGAAGGCAGTAAGAAGCCATTGGCGAGAACCCGGTGCAGGCATATGTTGTCGCCATGCACACCGTCGTCGTCCTCGCGCTGGATCAGGTGATCCCCTTCGACCTGTCCACACCCATCGAGGTGTTCACCCGCACCCGACTGCCCGACGGCCGCCCCGCCTACCGGGTGCGGGTCTGCGCCGAGCGGTCCGACGTGGACGCCGGCCTGTTCACCCTGCGCGCCCGGTGGGGACTGGACGCACTCGCGGACGCGGACACGGTCATCGTTCCCGGCACCGCCGACCCCGCCGGACCTCTGCCGCCGGCCGTCCATGACGCGCTCTCCAGGGCCGCCGCCAACGGCACCCGGATCGCCTCCATCTGCTCGGGCACCTTCATCCTCGCCGCCGCCGGACTGCTCGGCGGGCTGCGCGTCACCACCCACTGGCTGGCCGCCGCTCAACTCGCCGCCGCCTACCCGGACATCGACGTCGACCCGGAGGTGCTCTACGTCGACAACGGGCAGATCCTCACCTCGGCCGGTGCCGCGGCGGGACTGGACCTGTGCCTGCACATGATCCGACGGGACTATGGCTCCGCCGTCGCCGCCGACGCCGCACGACTGTCGGTCATGCCGCTGGAACGCGAGGGCGGCCAGGCCCAGTTCATCGTGCGGCAGTACCCGCCCACCCCTCGCGGCGCGGCCATCGAACCCCTCCTGCGCTGGATCGAGGACAATCTCGCCCGAGATCTCACCCTCGCGGACATCGCCGTTCACGCAGGCATGAGCACTCGCACCCTGATTCGGCGCTTCCGCGAGCAAACCGGCACCACACCGTTGCAGTGGCTCCACCGGGCCCGTGTCCGCCAGGCCCAGCACCTGCTGGAGACCACCCGGCACTCGATGGAACGCATCGCGGCCCAGGCGGGCTTCGGCTCGCCCACCGCTTTCCGTGACCGCTTCAAACGCGTCGTCGGCGTCACCCCCCACGCCTACCGGAGCAGCTTCAGCTGAAGCCCCGCCACCACACCGACGAGAGCTCCGACAAGTCGTGGACAATGACACAAGGGTTCCGCCGGCCCGTCCGGAGCCCGAACCGTGTCCTCACATCCGCAGATAGGTTGGCAATGCATCTTCATGCAGGCGAGACCGAGGCCGTTGGCTGGCGGGTGGTGACCGTGCTCGACGCCGTCCGGCAGCTCCGGGAGGCATCACCCCACGTCACCGGACGTCCACGGGTGATCGCGATCGACGGCCGGGGCGGCGCGGGCAAGACGACCCTGGCCGAGCGGCTCCGCGGGACGGCGCCCAACTCCGCCATCGTGCACACCGACGACATCGCCTGGAATCACGCCTACTTCGACTGGGGCGCCGTGCTCGTCGAGAACATCTTGCGGCCCCTGCACCGGGGTGAGGCGGTGGACTTCCGCCCTGATGCCTGGACCCTCCACGACCGGCCCGGATCGATCACCGTCCCCGCCGGCGCCGACTTCGTCTGGGTCGAGGGCACCGGCATCATCCGCGAGGAGCTCGCCCTGTGGCTGGACGCCTCGGTGTGGATGCAGGGTGACCTCGATGAGCAGGAGCGCCTGTTGGTCGCTCGCGACGGTGACTCCCCCGAGCAACTGGAGCACGTGGCGAACTGGCTGCTGGAGGAACTGCCGTTCATGGTGCGAGAGCAGCCATGGGCCCGAGCCACCATGATCGTCGCGGGCCCTCCGCAGGTCGACCACGACCCGGACACCGAACTGGTCGTCGCCCCGCCGACCAACCCTCAGATAAGCGGCTGACCGGTTAGAGGTCAGGAAGGCCAGGACGGCGCGTCGGGGGCAATGCCCCGTGCCGGTAGGGACCCTATAGAGGACTGTCAACGGGGGCGTTGGGCCTGCCAGTCGAAGCTCTTGAGCCGGTGGCGATGCACGGCGCCCACCCCGGAGCCGGCGGAAAATCGATAGCGCGGTCGGCCACTGCGAGATAGCTTCGATCGTGTCCGACTGATCAAGGAGGTCGACATGACGTGCATGGTCCTCAGCGAGGTAGCCGCCGCCGCTGCGACGCGTGAGTTCGCCGCGATCTGACCTTCGCCCCTTTCAAGGGCTGTAGCTCGGTCAGACCACGAATTCTTCGCTGCGTGGCGGCCACCGTCGGCTGCGGATTCCGTCCGCGCCGCCGGCTGTAGCGCCCTCATTGGCGCTATCACCGCTTACCGCGCTACACGAGGAGAATTCGTGGACTCCGCATCATCCTTCGAGCCGCTGACGGCAGCCGAAGGCGGACCCAGTCACGTCATCCGTTCAGGCCACACCGTCAAGCGTCCTGCCCGCCCCTGGACCGGCACCGTCCATGCGCTGCTGCGCCACCTGGCTGACACCGGGTTCACCGGCTGCCCGCAGGTGGTCGGCGATGGCTTCGACGCCGACGGCAACGAGGTCCTGACCTACATCGAAGGCACCATCGTCCACCCACAGGGCTGGTCGGATGAGGCCATCTGGCAGGTCGGCAGGCTGCTGCGCGACCTGCACAACGCCACCGCCGGCTTCCGGCCGCCGCCGAACGCCGCCTGGCAGCCATGGTGGATGCACCGCACCGGCCCTGACTCGGTGATCGGACACTGCGACGCCGGACCGTGGCACACCGTGGTGCACGACGGTCAACCCGTGGCGTTCATCGACTGGACGCTGGCCGGACCGGTCGACCGTCTCGACGAGGTCGTCGCCGCCGCCTGGTGGCACGCCCAGCTGCACGACGACGACGTCGCCGAACGCAACAACCTGCCGGACGCGGCCACCCGCGCCCGGCAGCTCCGGCTGTTCCTCGACGGTTACGAACTACCCACCGCCGAGCGAGACGGCCTGGTCGTCCGGATGATCGAGTTCGCGATCCGGGACTGCGCCGCCGAAGCGGCCCAAGCCCAGATCACTCCGGACTCGACCAACCCGGCACCGCTGTGGGCACTGGCCTGGCGGGCTCGCGCCGCCGACTGGATGATCCACCACCGGACCCTGCTGGAAGGCGCCATACAGGCGTAGGGGGCAGGACTCCGGCGGCCGGGGGCGCCGACCATCACATCGATGCCCCCGGCCGATCAGAAGCAATGAAGGCCCGGATCGGAAATCACCTTCTGACCCGGGCCTTCGTGTGCGATCAGCGCGCGGGGGCCGACCACTCCACCAGCGGGGGGCGGACCGACGCGCACAACGGCTGACGCTTGGCGTCCGTCAACCCCAGCCGTGCCACCAGGGCGCCACCGGCCACGGCCCTCTCCAGCACGTCCGCGGGGATGGCCTCCAGCCACAGCTTCGCCCGCCGGAACATCGAGAACGCTCCGGCCTCATCGACCGTCCCCCACGACAGGTAGACGAACCGGCCGCCCGGCCGGCCTTGCACGAACGGGCCGCGCAGATCCCAACCGGACTCCGTGCGGATCGCGGTCACCTCCAGCTCCCACACCACCGAGGAGACGTCCGCGGCCGTCATGCCGAGCAGTTCACCGGTGCGCTCCCGCCGCTGCACGCCGACATGAACGTTGGAGTAGCCAGGAAACCCCGGTGCAGGTCCACACTCCCGGCCCGGCAGCTCGGATGCTTCGATACAGATCAGCACCTCATCATCATGCACGCGATCCACACCCTCGATGGCCTGGTCGGTCCCTCTACCGATCAGTGTCCGGCGGGCGAACGTGATCGCTGGTACGCGTGCGCCATGACTCGGCATACAGCGGGCACGGGTCACTCCGGTGCCGAGGCGGTGTGGCCGGCTACGAGAGGGACAATAGGATGATCACTTTCGACGGGGCCTTCTATCACGTCACGGATCCCGAGTTCGAGATGACCATTCCGGCCTGGGAAGGGTACGAGCCGGCCACCGCCGACCAGGCAGACGCGACGATCACCTTCCGTGACGGCTCCCGCCGGTATGCGACCTTCATGACCCTGCACGTAGTCCAGCAGATCATGGAAAAGGATGCGCGCACCGGTGAGTCCCTCGGCGGCCGATACTTCTGGTGCTCGGATTTGATCATCATCAGGGATGTCGGGTTCGAAGGCATGGCGGCTGCGATCCGTGACCTCGTGTCCTCCGGACTCATCGAAGCAGCTTGCGGTCTACTCGACCCTCTTGATGACGAGGAAGAAGTCGATACGCGAAAAGGGACTGGATGATGTGAGTCTTGAAGCTTGAAGCGGGTGACGGGAATTGGACCCGCGCTGTCAGCTTGGGAAGTCTTTCAAGATCATGGGGTCTGAGCAGGTGGACGCGCCAGTCCGAAGTGGCCGAGAATCTAGCGGATGAGCTCATGCCCCTTCTGTCCCATCGGTGCCGGTGACGTAGACAGTGAGCTCGTCGCCTATCGCACCGCCAACGTCTTCGTTCTGCCCATCCCCTGGCAGCGAGCAAAGAACCTTGGTCACTGTCTCGTACTTCCGACTGCGCACGTGACGAGTCTCCATGCTGCCCCTGGCGATCTTTTGGCCGAGCTGTTCGACGTGGTCGCCCAAGTAACCGCTGCCGTTCGGGAGGCGTTTGGAGCACCCGGGAGCATGGTTCTCCAAAACGACAACATCCCAGGCCAGACGCTGTTTCATCTGCACGTCTATGCGATCCCCCGTTCTCCCGGCGACGGATTCATTCTCGCGGACCCGGTCAAGCTCGCGATTCCCTTCGAAGTTCGAGCGCAGCAGGCCGCACAACTCCGCAAGGCGCTCACCAGGCGATAGCCGGATACCCAAAGAGCTCCACACCGAGGACGAACGGGACAAGCCGATCGCTGACGGCATGGGCGAGCCGGCCGAGCGGATCATGGGCGGGAGCGACGATCACGAGGGATCGGGCACGTAACGGGCACGGATGATCGGCAAGGTGGCGGAAATGAATGAGACCCGGGTCGGGATCTGCTTCCTGACCTGGGCCTTCGCTTGTGGAGCGGGTGACGGGAATCGAACCAGCGTTGTCAGATTGGGGATCGTACGACCCCCTGGCCCTGATCCGCTCGCCTTGTCCTGGGTCGATAGCAGACGGGACAATGAACTCGGACCTTCGATCGCCGTCAACCGGTTCGATGATCAGCCACAGCGCGATCGCGGCCTGTATGGGTGTGGTGGCTGATCCATAGCTAGGGCCAGTCTCAAAATCGTCGCGCAGTAGGGCATGTGGCTTTGAGGCAGGCCCTAGTCGCGCTTGGGCCAAATCGGGCCCTGGTCGGTCCAGATGACGCCCTTGTTGCGGCACAGGCAGAAGGGGTGGCCGATCGGGTCGGTGTAGACCCGCCAGCCGTAGCCGCCGGGGCCGATGCAGTCCTGCTGCAGCGTCGCGCCAAGGTCGAGGACGCGGCGGTGCTCGGACTCGATCTCGTCCACTTCGAAGTCAAGGTGAAACTGCTTGGGGTGCTCGCTGTCGGGCCATTGCGGAGCGCGGTAGTCGTCCACCCGGATGAAGGCCAGCTCGACCTCGCCGAACTTGATGCCGGCCCAGTTCTCGTGGCTGCCTTCCTTGATCGGGCGGCCCGTCACCTCAGAGTAGAAGGCCGCCAGTTTCATCGTGTCCGGACAGTCGATGATGAAATCGGTGAGTCGCAGCATCCCGCGATGTTGTCACAAGATCATTGATACAGGCCTTGACCACCACGATGGCGGGAACCGGGCGACTACAGGAGCCTTGCCCGAGCTGTCCTCTGTGTGAACGCAGTGGCGGGGTCGGCGACGGCGCGTCCTTGGTCGGTGGGTAGGGCTTCGTACGGCGGGTGCTGCGTGCGCCGGGCGCGGAGCGCCGTCGCCTTGAAGAGCGGAACGGCGACGAGGGCGACGGTACGGCCGGAGTGCTGGTGCCCGCAGGGTGATCAAGAGCTGATGGCCCGTAAAGATCAAACAGACTGAGAAATGATCGTCCCTGGCCTGGGTCTTTGCTCGTGGAGCCGGTGACGGGAATCGAACCCGCGCTGTCAGCTCGGGAAGTACATCGATCACGGCACATAGGACGGAGAACATCTGCTCCTTCGTCACCCTGATGCTCGGTGGGCTGGGACTGAGGAACGAAATCCCGGACCGTCGATCGCCCTCAGCCCTGTAAGGAGATCAGCCACCGCCAGGCGATCGTAAGGGTAGTAGTCCAGCGGGCTAGATCTGGAGACCGCCTTCTCGACGTGCGATCATCGGCTCATGACGTTGATCAGAAAGGCCCATGGCGCGTAGGCGCCCTTCCGAGGTACGCGCACAAGGATCGGAGTGCGTGACCCACAGAGCTTCGGTTCATCAGGTTCCCGGTCTTGGGCGTCGCCCCATGGCTGCGGTGATCGCACTGGAGCACACCCGAATGCGGCCGGGAACAGTGGCTAGGGCACTACTGGCCTGGACGCAGGCGGTCGTTCCCGGCAGCGTGGACCGAATCGGTCCCAGGTGCATGTGTCCCGAGTGCTCCGGAGACGCACCACGCCGGCGACTCGAACAGGCACTCATCGCCTTGCCATGCTGGGCCAAGCCATACCTGTACGCCTTGGTCCTCCCCATTGATAGGCGGTTCCTTACCCGGACATCGCCGGACCCGCATGCGTCGCCCGAGTGGCCGTGGTGGCAGCAACGGCGTTGAACGTCGGGAACGGATCAAGGTGGCGGTGCGGACCTGGTGCGGCGACCGGTGGTCGGGTACGGCGAGGCTTGGTGCGGCGGGTCGGGACGCGTTCGAAGATCTGTGGGTGGATCTCGACGCTGAGTGTGACCTGATGACACAGTCCTGGGCGCCACCGGGGTGAGCAATGCTCAAGATCTGTGGATCGGGGCCCGGGGAGGGCTTACTTTCCTGGGTGATTGATCGATGGGTCACCGAGCAAGACCGACGTTGCGGCGTCGGTCGGGAAGGCACGTTTGTGCTCACCTTCTCGCCGTCGGCGACGGCGCCCTCGGCTTCTGGAAGGCCATAGCCGGGGTGTTCCCTTAGGCCCGGCATCGAAGGTGCTGGGTTCACAAGACGGCGAATGTCATGGACGCGCTTGCGAAGTCGGCCCAGTCGGGGGCGAAGAAGGCCGTGCAGGAGATCTACGACGCCGAGGACCGTGAGCGCGCGCTCCAGGCGATCACGGCGTTCGAGAAGTCCTACGGAGCGAAGTTCTCCAAGGCCGTCAAGAAGATCACCGACGGCGTCGACGAGCTGCTGGCCTTCTACGATTTCCCCGCCGAACACTGGATTCACCTGCGCACGACGAACCCGATCGGGTCGACGTTCGCCACGGTCCGGCTGCGGACGAAGGTCACCAAGGGTGCCGGCAGCGCGGCCGCCGCCCTCGCGATGGTCTTCAAGCTCGTCGAGTCCGCCCAGGCCCGCCGGCGGGCTGTGAACGCACCCCGCCTCGTCGCTCTGGTCCGGGCTGGAGCCCGGTTCGAACGGGGCATCCTGGTCGAGCGTCCCGAAGGAATCGCCGTCTGATGTGGCCCGAAGCGTATTGCTTGCTGTAGGGCCGTCCGGGCGGAGTACACGGGTGACCTGCACCCGTGCCTGCAAACTCGTTCGTCAGTGAGCGACGGTCAGGACGATCTTGCCGGTGGTGCGGCCGGTCTCGCCCCGTTCATGCGCTTTGGCCGCCTGCTCCAGGGGCAGAATGGTGTCGATCTCGGCACGCAACCGCCCGGTCTTCACCAGGGCGACGATGGCCTTCATGCCGGCATGGTCGGGCTCGACGAGGGTGAACCCGGAGCGGATGCCGAGCTTTTCGGTCTCCGCGGCTGGTGGAGTATCGGCCGGTGAGGAGAGCGAGACGAGGGTGCCGCCCTTGTGTAGCAGCCGCAGGGAGCGGGACCCGTAGTCGCCGCCGATGGTGTCGATGACGACGTCAACAGCACCGACCGCCTCGACGAAGTCCACTTGGGTGTAGTCGATGACTTCATCGGCGCCCAGCTTTCGCAGGAATGGATGCTTGGCCTCACGGGCGGTTCCGATCACGTACGCGCCATGCGCCTTGGCGATCTGCACCGCCAGGTGGCCGACCCCGCCGGCAGCGGCGTGGATCAGCACGCGCTGCCCGGCCCGCAGATCCGCGGTGTCGATCAAGGACTGCCAGGCGGTCAACGCGGCCAGCGGCAGCGCAGCCGCCTGGACGTGGTCGATCGTTGCCGGTTTGTGGGTGAAGTGCCGTGCAGGGCCGGTCACGTACTGGGCATAGGCGCCCGCCTGGTGCGGGAAGCGAGGCATGCCGAAGACCTCCTCGCCCGGCCGGTACAGTGTCACCCCAAGCCCTACTGCCTCAACGACCCCCGACACGTCGTAGCCCAGAATGACCGGTTCGCCCCACAGCCCCAAGCCTCCGTGGGCCCGGGACTTCCAGTCGGTCGGGTTGACCCCGGCGGCGTGCACACGCACCAGGATCTCCGCAGGATCGGGCCTCGGCCGGTCCAGCTCGACTTCGGTGAGGACCTCTGGACCGCCCCAGGATCGCGGGCTGATCGCGCGCATCCGTGCGCCGGCGAGCGTGCTGTCATTCATCAGGTGCCCCATTTCTGCTCGGAGAACGCACCGGTGTGGCGTGGTGCGGTACCAGAGTGCGGGCACTGCCGGCCGGCCAGTACTGGCCGGATGGACATGATGTGACAGGATCTGGCCATGCATCGTGTGGTCGTCCTCGCCCTTGAGGGCGTCATCCCGTTCGAACTGAGCATCCCGGCACGGATCTTCGGCAGCGCCGAGAGCCCGGACGGAAAGCCGCTCTACGAGGTCATCGCCTGCACCCTGGACGGTCGGCCGGTGCAAAGCGCCGCCGGCTTCGCCATCGCCGTCGAGCATGATGCAAAGGCGCTGGCCACCGCCGGCACGCTGGTCGTTCCACCCTCCGACGCGCTCGGCGTGATTCGCGAACACGGCTGCCTGCCCGGATCACTAGCCGACGCCTTCACGCTGATCCGGCCGCACACCCGGATCGTGTCCATCTGCACCGCGTCGTACGTGCTGGCCGCCGCAGGCCTACTCGACGGTCGCCCCGCCACCACCCACTGGAAGTTAGCCGAACACTTCCAGCGAACCTTCCCCCAGGTGAAAGTAGACCCGGACGTACTGTTCGTGGACAGTGGCGACATCCTCACCTCGGCCGGCGTCGCCGCCGGACTCGATCTATGCCTGCACCTGATACGCCGCGACCACGGCAGCGCAGTGGCCAACCAGGTCGCCCGCCGCTGTGTCGTCCCGCCGTGGCGCGACGGTGGCCAAGCCCAATACATCGAACAACCCGTCCCCGAGCCGACGTCGACCACCACCGCCCCCACCCGCGCCTGGGCGCTGGAGCACCTGCATCAACCGATGTCCCTGTCCGAACTCGCCGCCCACGCACGGATGAGCACGCGCACCTTCACCCGGCGCTTCGGGGCCGAGGTCGGCATGACCCCGGGCCAATGGCTGACCGCCCAGCGAGTGGAACGGGCCCGCCAACTGCTCGAGACCAGCGACCTATCGATCGATCACATCGCCCACCGGGCCGGGTTCGGCACCGCCAACTCGCTCCGACAACACCTGCGCACCGCCATCGGCGTCTCACCCACGGCCTACCGCCGCATCTTTCACGCCAGAAGCACACCCCCCCCACAAGATTTGACAATTGCTCCACCGGGGTTGGCCGACGATGCTCGCCTGCGCCGGACTATTGACGCGATCCGTTCGTGGGCCTCGCGGACAGCGGAAGGGCTACCTGCTGCGTGAGGACCTGCGGGCCCGTGTAGTTGGCCTGCCTGCGTGGCCTGGAGCGGGCGACGGGCATCGAAGCCGCGCTGTCAGGATCGGTGACCTGGATGATCTTTGGTAGCGGCGCAGTGAGACATACCGGTCTTGAGACGGGCCTTGGTCGCGATCGGGCCAGATCGGGCCCTGCTCGACCCAGATGACGCCCTTGTTGCGGCACAGACAGAAGGGGGCCGATCGGGTTGCTGTAGACCCGCCGCCGTAGCCCGTCGGGGTCGATAAAGTCCTGCTGCAGCGTCGCGCCTAGGTGGAGGACGCGGCGCTGCTTCGACTCGATCTCGTCCACTTCGAAGTCAAGGTGAACTGCTTGGGGTGCTCGCTGTCGGGTCACTGCGGAGCGCGGCAGTCCACCCGGATGAAGGCCGGCTCTACATCGCTCTACCTTGTCGAACTCCTCGAACCCTAGAGGCTACGGTTGATCACCCTCACTTACAGGATCTTGCGCCCGCGCCCTTGCGATGGGCATGCTCGGTCCTCTGGGTGGCGATGAACGCGGTCGGTTTCACCGGGTCGTGTTGCCAGGGGCGCACACGAAGCGGCAGAGTGTCGCGGACCCCGGAAGTGCCGCGTATGGCGGTGAAAGCTAGTGTGGACGTACATAAGTAGTGACTTGCCCCATTGTCGCACTTGTGCCGGGAGGTGAGGTGGCGGCCCGGAAAGTTAGGTCCGAGGGCCACGCCGAGCAGCCGCAGGCGGAGCAGTCCGGCGTTGTGGGGACCTTGGACGAAGGGCAGTGGAGCGCGCAGACGCTGACGCTGGCTCTCCAGCAGGCGACGACGGGCCTGGGCGGCCTGGGCGCCCTCGTGCACAGGTGCGATTCCGCTACTGGTTGCCTGCGGCTGGCGGCGGCCAGCGGGCTTCTCCCGGAGACCGCCGAGGCGTGGGCGGTTCTTCGCACCGTGCAGGACGTGGCGCCCACACGCGCCGTGCGGTGTGGTGGCTACGTCTGGGTGGGCGGGGACAGCTTGGGGATCGGGGCAGCCGGCACGGCGGCATTGCCCCTCCCGGGTGCCGATGGGCCGGTAGGGGTGTTGTCCGTGCTCACGGCAGGGTCCGCCGAGCCGGATGACGAGCAGCGGTCCTTTCTCGGTGCGGTAGCGGCATGGGCCGCTGCACGCCTGGAAGGCATGCCCGGCACGGCGGCGGGCCTTACTTCGGCGGCCGGGTCCGAGCGGACGGTCCGGATGGGCGAGCTGACCGTGGCGCTCGCCGAGGCCGTCACCACCCGGGACGTCGTTCAGGCCGTCGCGGACCATGTCCTGCCTCCGTTCCGTGCCGACGGGCTCGTGGTCTGGCTGATCGAAGGCGGCCGACTGGATGTGGTCGGCGCCACCGGGTATCCCCAGGAATTCCTCAGTCTTGTCGACCGGCTCCCGCTCACCGAAACCACCCCGGTGACCGATGTGTTGGGGACCGGTACTCCCCGGTTCATCGGATCACTCGCGGCGTATGGCCGGCGCTATCCAACGATGAGGCACGTGGCGGAGGCGTCACCGAGGAACGCCTGGGCGTTCCTGCCCATGATCGCCTCCGGGCGGTTGGTCGGCTCGTGTGTGGTGTCGTTCACCCGGGAGCGTGTCTTCAGCGACGAGGAGCGCACCCTGCTGACGGCGTTGAGCGGTCTGGTCGGCCAGGCGCTGGAACGGGCACGGTTGTACGACGTGGAACACGCCCGCGCACAGGAACTGCAGCGCGGCTTGCTTCCCCGAAAGCTTCCCCGTCTCCCCGTCGCCTGCGCCGCCGCGCGCTACCTGCCCGCGGGCCGGGGCGAGGAGGTGGGCGGCGACTGGTACGACCTGATCCCGCTGTCCGGCGACCGGGTCGCCATGGTGATCGGCGATGTCATGGGACACGGCATCACCGAAGCGGCCACCATGGGACGGCTGCGCACCGCTGTCCGCACCCTCGCCGACCTCGACCTGCCGCCTGACGAACTGATCGGCCACCTCAACGACCTGGTCAGCGACCTCGGTGACGACTTCTACGCCACCTGCCTGTACGCCGTCTTCGATCCCACCACCCGGACCTGTACGTTCTGCCTGGCCGGCCATCCCCCACCGGTCATCGTCCACCCCGACGGCACCGTGCTGTGCCCCCACCTGGCCGCCGACCCGCCGCTGGGCGCCGCGGAACCGCCCTTCGAGATCCACGAATTGCATCTGCCTGAGGAGAGCCTGCTGGTGCTCTGCACCGACGGCCTGGTCGAATCCGCCACCCGCGACGTCGACAAGGGCCTGGCCCAGCTCCGCCAGATCCTGGCCCAGGCCGTGCCCCGCATCCCCCACCTCTGGTCAGGACGCCAGGACGACGACGTCGGGCGCCTGGAGGATCTCTGTGACACGGTCGTCTCGGCGCTGCTGCCCGCCCGTGACCAGACCGACGATGACGCCGCCCTGTTCATCGCCCACATCCGCGGTACCGCCGCCGGCGATGTCGCCACCTGCAGTCTCCCCGACGATCCCAGAGCAGCAGGACAGGCCCGCAAATATGTCCGCAAACAATTGGCCATCTGGGGGCTAGACGATCTGACGGTCACCACCGAACTTCTGGTCAGTGAGCTCGTCGGCAACGTGATCCGGCACGCGAAGGGCCCCATGCGCCTGCGCCTGCTGCGCAGCCGCTCCCTGATCTGCGAGGTCTACGACGGCAGCCTCAGCACCCCGCGCATCCGCCACGCCTCTTACACCGACGAAGGCGGCCGGGGCCTGCAGCTGGTGGCCGCCCTTTCCCGGCGCTGGGGTGCCCGTTACCTGCATGACGGCAAATGCATCTGGACCGAGCAATCCCTCCCCTGCTGACGACAACGCGAAAGGATCCTCGGGTGGGATGGACTCTCTTGGTGACCGGGGCCGGGGCCGAACGAAGCCAAGCAAGATCAAGGGCATGTGCGAAGCAGCTGCCGGCCTGACGGCCTGTCACTTCTTGCCTTCGGCCTGGCACTGCTCCTTCATGGTCCTGATGGCATCACTCATCGCGTGTAGGCATCTCCAGGAATACCTCCCGTGGGGGAGCCGGGCGGCCTTCGGCGTGTGGGTTCGAAGGCCCTTTAGAGACCGCCCGAGCCGGAGACGAGGACCATTCGACATCGGGACTGGAAGATCAGCCCTGAACGGGCGCCCGCTGAGCAGGGCTTTCAGTATGGAGCGGGTGACGGGAATCGAACCCGCGCTCGCAGCTTGGGAAGTCTCTAACGCGTCTGGTCACTGAACTGGGAGACGCCGACCTGCGGGGGAGCGCTTCGGCTGACCGTGATTTCCCGTGAGCTCCCCTTGCTCCCTCTGCTGACGGGCACGCAACGGGCACGCGGCAAAGGCGGCTCAGTGACCGGCCGGAGGCGGGTCGTTCCGCAATCTGCTGTACATCCAGCCGTCGCGCCACTGACCGGCACGGAATTCCACCGCGCGTAGGACGCCCTCCAGTGTGAAGCCGGCCTTCTCCAGCGACTTCTGTTCTGCGATGTTCTCCGGGTGGGTGGCCGCCTGGATGCGCTCGACGGGAGTGTGAGTGAACAGGTAGTCGCACAGCATCGCCTGAGCGCGCCAGCCGATGCCGCGCCCGCGCCAGTCCGGAAGCAGGGCGATCCCTATCTCCCAGTATCGCGAGACCCCGAACCCTCGGGCCGACCAGCTCATGACGCCGGCGGCCGTGCCGTCGACTTCGACAATGACCCTGCTGTCATCTTCGCCTAGGTAACCGTCGGTGGCGTAGCGCCGTGTCGGGGCCTGCGCATCGCGGAACCCCGTCCAGTCCAGGCCGATCAATCCCGGCTCCGTGGCGAAACGCTGGAACATGGTGAGATCGTCCTCTGTCACGGGCCGCATTCGTACCTCATGCGCGCTCATCGCGCCCCCTCCCTTGTGGTGCATTCGTCCACCAAGATCGCGTCACTGGCCCGGACCCTACCTCGCCGAATTTTGGGGCGCGGGACATCGCGGCCGGGGCAGCGCCCTTCGGCACGGCGTTCCGCACGGGTGCCACTTGGTCGAACGTCATGGCGCTGATTCGTCGTTGGATCCAAAATCAACTGATCTGGCACGCGTGTGAGAAGCAGCCCCAACAAAGATCAAGGCCCAGGTCGGAAATCATCCTCTGACCTGGGCCTTCACTCTTGGAGCGGGTGACGGAATCGAACCCGCGCTGTCAGCTTGGGAAGTACACCGGTCACCGCACGTGGGGCCCCTGACCTGGGCGTCGGGTCGGTCCTGAGTGACCGTGGCTACCCCCTCGTCACCCTTGCCTATGGCCCGCGAATGGCCCGGCGATCACGTGTTCTGCCAGAGTGTCTCCATGGTCGAAGTTACCCGTCACCATGTCCACCCGTTCAATGACGCCAGGTTCCCCGCCGATCTTGGAGCAGTCGTCAACCGCCAGGTCGCGGGCGGCCAGGTTCCGGCCCTCGTGGTGATTCATGATGATGAGGGCGACTGGTCGGTCGGCGATGGCGAGACGGACGGCGATGTCGGCAACTCGATCGTCCTGCACATCAGCCACGTGGATGCTCAAGACCCGACGCCGGGGGAAACGGCTATGTTGCCTGCCGGCCATGTGGCCTGGCGACCATCCGCCTCGAACCCGTGGATTATCGAGCCGTGGGCGTACCCGGATGAAATCCAATAGATGGCGCGTGGTGTGAGGCGGTCGCAATGTGTGGAGCGGGTGACGGGAATCGAACCCGCGCTGTCAGCTTGGGAATCGTACGGATCGGGCCACGTGGGGCCGCTGACCTGGGCGTGGGGCTCCTGAGTGACCGTGGTTGACTCCTCTTCACCCTGTCTAATTGCACGCTAATTGCACGACGATCAAGATGGGACCCTATGGAGGACTACCAACGGGCGCTCATCGGACGGATGGTCGAGCGCCTCGATGCCTACGCGGCGGGTGAGGTGGCGTTACCCAAGTTGGTGGCGGATCTCCGGGGGTTGTTCCAGATCGCCGACCCCCAGGAGTGGGCCATCCGGGATGCGTTCGAAGATCTGTGGGTGGATCTCGACGCTGAGTGTGATCTGAGAACACAGCCCTGGGCGCCACCAGGGTTAGCGAACGATGCCCACCTGCGCCGAACTATTGATGCGCTTCGCTCCTGGGCCTCGCGGATAGCGGACGGTGAACCTTCCGGGCGAGGACTTACAGACCCGCTGAGCTGACTTGGGTTGATGCCAATGTGGTGTGGAGCGGGTGACGGGAATCGAACCCGCGCTGTCAGCTTGGAAATCGACTACTGATCTTGCTGACCTGTGCTGGGAAAATGGGATACAGGTCAAGGTCGGTTGTGTGACTGTGAGTCTCCGCGAGTGACCGCAGTTCCCCGTCTGTTCTGGCACGCATCGATCATGGCCACTCGACGCGGATGAGATACACCTCGCGTTGTTCCTCCATGACCACGTAGGTCGCGAGCCCGCGCTCGCCGAAGGTGTGGGTGAGCATGTTGGCCTTCGGGTTGGCCACGTTGTACGGTTGGCCGCTCCATGGAGCGGTCTCCAGCAGCGTGAACAGTTCGGCGAGCGGACGTAGGGCCTCCTCGGGAACCATGGCGATCTGGTCCTCGGCGACCGGGTCGAGTAGGAGCTGGTACACCTACAGCTCGACTCCGCGAGCGGTGAGGACCTCACGCCATGGCCTTCCCCCGGGAAGCTCGCCAGCAAGGATCTGCTCGGCCTTGACATGCATCTGTCGGCGTCCTCCGGGATCCTTCACCGTGTCGCACGCGGAAATCCACCAGCGGTGAACGAAGTTGTTCAGTGCGCTGAGATCCAGACTTACTCGAACCTCATCGAGGACTGCCTTGAGCCCTGCGTCGAATGCTTCGCGGTCCTGGGGTACGACCAAGGCGGCACGGATGGCCCGCAAGTTCTTCTCCGGCATAGACGGACTGGCCGATGCGTAGTCCTGTGGGTCCGCTGTCATGCTCATGTCCCCTCTCCCGTCATAGAGCCTACAGAGCTCAGCTGACAAGGTTGGAGAGTCGGAGCATACGTGAAGCGGAGAAACCTGTGCGGACACCTGGGCGTGAGGCCGGTCCTGAGTGACCGTGGTTGACCCTTGTTCACCCTGTCTAGTTGCACGCTGATCGCACGACGATCAAGCCTCGGAGCTGGTCTGGGCGCACAGTGCACCTCGCCTACCCTGATCCTCTCGGCTTGTCCTAGGTTCATGACGCGCGGCACTCAACAGCGACCGGGCGTCGGATCCCGACCGCTACCGAACTGCGTGTCGCTCTCGACCGCACGACCTGGCGGTTGACCTTCTTGGAAGCCGTCCAACAAGGTGATCGTGGTACTAACGGTCTTCCGCAAGACCCAGGACGGGACGCAGGCAGCCGACGTCGACCGGGCGATCGCTGCGAAGAAGCGGTGCGACGCAGAGCACGACCTGACCACCACGCACGTGTTCGAGAGGAGCGCATGATGGGTCACAGCCGTTGGGAGACCTACAAGGCGAAGCGTCCGCGCGAGATGGAAGCGGACGCGCTGCCGCATCCCGAATACGAGCAGCGGGCCGTGACCTGGAGCTCGGAGACCAGCTGCGTGAGATCCGTAAGCGCCGAGGCCTGTCTCAGAAGGTCGTAGGGGAGCGCTCCGGGATGTCCCAGCCCGCCCTGTCTCGCATCGAGGGTGGTGGCGGCATCCCGGACATAGCGACACTGTTGCGCCTCGGCGTGGCGATGGGGGTACGGTTCCGCGTCGAGCTCGTCGTCGGCGACGACGCTACTGGAATCGAGCCTCTAACGGTGCATCACCGGCAGGTCGTGAACGCATAGGTTGCAGACGGCCGCTTCAGCCCGCAGGGTTCCGCTGTCGCCCTGATGCTCGGTGGGCTCGGACTGAGGAACGAAGTCACCCACCGTCGATCGCCCCCAGCCCTGTAAGGAGATCAGCTACCGCCAGGCGATCGTAAGGGTAGTAGTCCAGCGGGGCTAGATCTGGAGATCGCCTTTCTCGACGTGCGACCATCGGCTCATGACGTTGATCAGAAAGGCCCTGCTCAGCGGCCCTACGTGGCCGGATCCGTACGATTCCCAAGCTGACAGCGCGGGTTCGATCGGCGCCCTTCCGAGGTAGGCGCACAAGGATCGGAGTGCGTGACCCACAGAGCTTCGGTTCATCAGGTTCCCGGTCTTGGGCGTCGCCCCATGGCTGCGGTGATCGCACTGGAGCACACCCGAATGCGGCCGGGAACAGTGGCTAGGGCACTACTGGCCTGGACGCAGGCGGTCGTTCCCGGCAGCGTGGACCGAATCGGTCCCAGGTGCATGTGTCCCGAGTGCTCCGGAGACGCACCACGCCGGCGACTCGAACAGGCACTCATCGCCTTGCCATGCTGGGCCAAGCCATACCTGTACGCCTTGGTCCTCCCCATTGATAGGCGGTTCCTTACCCGGACATCGCCGGACCCGCATGCGTCGCCCGAGTGGCCGTGGTGGCAGCAACGGCGTTGAACGTCGGGAACGGATCAAGGTGGCGGTGCGGACCTGGTGCGGCGACCGGTGGTCGGGTACGGCGAGGCGTGGTGCTGCCCTCCTGGCGGGAAGTCGTGCGTGTCGTAGGGGCGGAGGGTCTTCACGTTAACGATCTCCGGCACACCGGAAACGTGATCGCGGCGGGCTTGGCCTCCCGGCGTCGACTCCTGGCATGATCGACAAATGTTCGACTGTGGGATTAATGGATACAAGCCTGCATGGTTGAGCGGGAGTTCGGTGGTTGCCACCGCTCATGGGGGAAGACTGGCCATGCTGGAAGGGCGGAGGCTAACCCGAGGCCTGCTGGTGTGGGACCTCGACGAGGATGTCTGGTTCTCCGATGGCCTGATCCTGCTGGACTTCGAGGGCGAGCAGGTCGAGATCGTCCACCAGAAGTTCGATGAGATTTCGATCACGTGGAACACGGTCGATCCGGCTCAGCCGCTGGATTGGGTGGGGGAAGGATTCCGACTGGCATGGCGAGGGGACGAGCCTGAGGAGCTGGCGAGCCTACAGGGGCAGAGACTGCAAGCCGTGGAGCTTCTCGAGTGGATGGGTGACGACATGGCGCAAGGGATGGTCGCTGTCGGATTCCTCTTCCCGCATGGTCGTCTGACGATCTACAACGCTCTCGATGAGAACGGCATGGAGTTCGGAGACTTTGATCAGCGGTACATGCGCCAGAGGCTCAGGGCGTAGTGGACCTGATCCAATACGCGGGCTTGCCGCCTTCGAAATGCGGAGCAGGTGACGGGAATTGAGCCCGCGCTGTCAGCTTGGGAAGTATATCGATCACGGCTCGTAGGGCTGCTGACCTGGTCGTGAGGCTGGTCCTGAGTGACCGTGATTGCCCTCTTGCCCCCCTGGCCCTGATCCGCTCGGCTTGTCCCGGGTCGATGGCGGGCGGGATGATCAGGCTTCCACCTCAGCCACTTACCAGCGGC